>NZ_CP196560.1:3076550-3384205 GCF_051801355.1 Haloarchaeobius ordinarius
GGCGAAACTCAGCACGCCGAAGCCACCGACCGTGGTGGCCGCGGAGCCGAGCAGCGCGCCGCCGGTCCCGGTGATGGTCCTGTCCATCGCCTCCCACTGGTCCGCGCGACGGCCCAGTTCGAGGTTGAACCGCTCGGAGACGTGGATGCTGTAGGCGACCCCGAGCCCGACGGTCAGGCTCGTAATCATCCCCGTCAGCACGTTGAACGGCATCCCGATGAGGTACATCGTCCCCAGAATCCACGCCACCGAGAGGGCGACGGGGAGCAGGGTGACGATGCCGAGGGTCGCGCTCCCTTCCGTGATGCGGTAGGCGAGCATCAGGAACAGGAACACGGCCACGAGTGTGATGACGAGGCTCTGGATGACCGTATCGAGCAGGTCGTTCTGGACGACCTCGTTCACGACGGGCGAGCCGGTCGCGATGACGGACCCGTCGCCGCTGCCGGCACTGTTCTGGATGTCGCTCGCGATGGCACGCATCTCCTCGGTCGTCTCCGTGGTAGAGGCGTCGCCCTTGATGGGGACCACCAGCCGCATCGCGGCGTAGGAACCGTCCTCGGTCTGGTGGATGACGCCCGCGGCCTGGTCGGGCGCGACGTCGAACAGCTGGTCGTAGACCTGGGCGACGTTTCGGTCGGGCACGCCGTCACCGTCGGTGTCGGAAGCAGTGAACGTCTGGTTGAACGTCTCGTTTTGCGCCGCGACCTGTGCCATGACGGTCAGTGGCGAGCGGGTGTTGACCTCGCCGCTCGCACCCGCGAACGGGGTGTCGTACTCGCCGTCGTCGATGTTCTGTTTGGCACTATCGAGCGCTCGTAACGTCTTCGGGTCCGTCACACCACCCTTTATCAGCACCTGCGCCTGCGAGTCCTCGCGCTGGAAGTGCTGGTTGACGTAGTCGAGGTTCCGCTTTGCGTTGTACTCGCCCGGCTTCAGCGGCTCGGGCAGTTCGTACATGATGTCCGGTGGCTTGTCCGCGATGAAGTCCTCCTGGGCGAACGACGTGGAGACCTGACTCCCGCCGTAGGCACCCGCCGCGGAGATGGTGAGTGCGACGAGGATGACGACCACGGGCGCCTTCTTCGCCAGCACGGAGCCGACCTTGAGGACCTCGCTGAACCGACCGCCACCGGTCCCGAAGGCACGCTTCTTGCGGTCGAAGCCGAACCCTTCCAGAATCTCGTCTGCCTCGACCTTCAGCGCGGGGATGAACGCACCGAAGATGGCGAGGGCGGCGACGATACCCCACGAGGAGACGATACCGAAGTCGGCGATCGGCCCGAGGGGGCTGGTCAGGTTCGAGAGGAACCCGATGACGGTCGTCGCGGTCACCCAGACGAGGGCGATGCCGACGCCGGCCAGCGCGTACTGCATGGAGCCCCGAACGTCGCTCGGGGTGTTGTCGTCCAGACGTTCCTCGCGGTGGCGCATGAAGATGTGGATGGCGTAGTCGATGGACAGCCCGATGAGCAACACCGGGACCGCGATCATGATCTGGTTGAACGAGATGTCCAGATACCCCATCACACCGAACGTCCACGCGAGGACGGCGAAGATGCCGACCAGCCCGAGTACGATGTCGAGCAGGTCACGGTACGCCACGACCAGCGTGATGACGACGAACAGGAGCGCGAACGGCCCGACGATGGCGAGCGAGTCCGACAGCGACTGGTTTATCTCCTGTGAGATGACGCCGAAGCCGAAGACGATGTACTCGTCACCGTTGTCCCGTGAGATTGACTGGGCGATGTCTTGCATCTCCAGCTGGGTGTCGATGGTCTCGTCGGCGACCGAGCCGCCACCCTGGATGTCGCTATCGGTCTGGCTGATCTGCTGGACGACCATCATCCGCGCCTCCGCGGTGGTCGACCCCGGCTCGTAGTCCTTCTCCATCAGACCGAGTGCCCGTCCGGCGAAGGGTGACCCGCCGTTCTCACCGTCGCTCTCGCCGAGGACGATGCCGAGCACCTGGTCTAGCTCGGAGGCGTTCATCGATTCGAGCTGGTCGATCTGTTCCGACAGCGACGGCGACCCCGAGTTCTGGAGGGCCTGCTGGTCGGCCTGGAGTTCGGCGAACGCCTGCTGGAGTTCCTGACCGTCCTGTTTCAACTGGTCAGCCTGTTGCTGGAGTTCCTGACCACGCTGTTGGAGTTCCTGTCCTTGCTGCTGGAGCGACGAGAACGCAGCCTGCAAGACGCCCTGCGTCCCGAGCGTGTAGGCCTGCTCTATCTCGGACTGGCTCTGGGCGCTCCGGAGGTCCTCGGCAGCCTTCTTGAAGGTCCGGTACTGCGTCTCGTTCAGCTTCACGGAGGTGTTCGCTTTCACCTGCTCGAACCCCGCACGGATGCTCGCGTTCGGGTTCTGGCGGAGTTCCGTGAGCTCGGCTTTCAGCAGGTCGGCCGTCGCGTTGAGGGTCTGACTCCGCTGTTCCAGCGCAGCTTGGTCCTCCTGGAGCGCAGCGAACGACTCGTTCAGCTGGGTCTGTTGCTGCTGGAGTTGCTGTTGGCGCTGCTGGAGTTGTGCCGCGCGGGCCTGTAACTCACCGGCCTGTTCCTGCGTGATGGCCGTGATGGCGACGATGTTGGAGACGCCGACGATGCCGTTTTCCTCGATGAACGTCTCGTTTATCGTCTGGTTCGCCCGCACCTGTTGCTGGAATTCGAGCGACCGGAGCAAGGATTCTTTCGTCAGGACGTTCCCGTTTTGTTCTTCGTTTCTGACGATGACCTGTGTTATCTGGGTGTCTTGCTCGCCGGCGGTGAAGTTCTCGCTGACGTACGTCGACGCCTTCGCCTCGGGTGAGTCGCTCTCGAACTGGTCGAGGCCCGAGTCGGAGTTGACGCTGCCCGCCCCAGCCCCGAGGACCACCGTGAGGACGAGCATGACGACGATGACGATGCGACTGTGCGATGTGATGCCGTCGGTGAGTCGTTCGAGCGCCTTCATGTGGCGATCTCCCAGAAGACGTCGGCGACTCTGCTGTGGTGACTACTCATACGACAGTTGTGTTGTTATGAAACTACTAACAAGCGTCCTCTCATAAACTTGCTGTTATCGGAGTCCCGGAAAAACGGCGGAAAACGGGCAGAGGGTTTCTCTACTCGATAGTCAGTGACAGCATGTCTTCGGCGAACCGGACGTCGCCGTCGTAGGACTCGGCGATGGAATCGAGCATGTCACCGTGTTCGCCGACGGTGTGCGGATAGAGGTGCGTGAGGTACACGCGACCGATGTCCCGTCCGGCGAGTGCTTCGCCCAGCTGGGACGGCGTCGGGTGGTTCGACACGTCGATGCCGTCGGGGAACGAGCAGTCGTGGGCCAGCACTGCCACCTCGTTGGCGAACTCGGTGAGGTCGGAGAACGCCTCGCTGTCGCCCGTGAAGACGAACCGGTCGTCGAACCGGTACGCCAGACAGGGCATCGAGTGGCGCGTCTCGAAGGCCCGCACGTCGAATCCGGCCACGGAGAAGGGTTCCTCGGGGCCGACCTCGCGCACCGTCAGGTCCACGCGGCCCTGGAGGTAGTCGTGGACGTCGAGCAGCCCATCGACGAGGTCCTCGGTCCCGTCGGGGCCGACGACCTTCAGCGACTCCTCACCGGCCAACCAGCGCGCCTTCAACAGCGCCATGAGGTCCGAGACGTGGTCGAGGTGATGGTGGGTGAGCAGGACCGTCTCGACGCCCTCGTAGCCGACGTTCGTCCGCGCGAGGCGGTGTAACACGCCGCTACCGCAGTCCACCAGCAACGGCTCGTCGTCCTCGAGCAGGATGCCGGTCTGGAACCGGTCGCCGGTTGGCATCGCGCTCCCGGTCCCGAGAAATGTAACTCGCATGTGCGAGTGCGGGACGGCCAGCGGCAAAGCACTGGCGCTCCTGTAGAGAGAGGCGGACTGACCGCGGTCAGCGCCCCTCGGTCACTCGTTCGGCACGTTCGGCGACCGCCGCGACCTGGTCCCGGAGCGGTTCGGGCGCGACACCGCCGTGTTCCGCAGCCACGTCGACTGCGTCGAGGATGACCGAGAGCGTCTCGCGCAGGTCCTCACAGCCCGTGAGGGTCGCCAGCAGGTCGTCAAGTTCCTCGCCGATGACGACACCCTCCTCCAACGCGTCGACGCGGACTGCCCGGTGGAACCGCCCCCCGAGTGCGGCGGCGTACTTCGGTAACAGGTCGTCCACGTCGAGGTCGAGGTCCACGGGTAGCGACCTGCGGTGTGCGAGTCGACCGAGTGCGAGCGCGGCGTCCTCCCGCAGGAAGTCGTCGTCGCCCTCTAGCAGCGGGACCAGCGAATCGGCGACGCGGGCGACCGCCTCGGGGTCGGCCGTGGCCACCCGTGCCAGTGCCGTCGTCGCCCGGCGACGACTCGGCAGGTCCGGCGCGTTCGCTATCGTCACGCCCAGGTGGTCGACCGCGGCCGCGACCGACTCTGGATGGTGTTCGGCCAGCCGGGCCAGCACGAGCGTCGCTTGCTGGCGAACGTTCGTCGCCCCCGAGGCCGCGTACGGTGCGACGTCGACGATGGTGTGTTCGGCCGCGTCCGGGTCGTCGCCCGCGAGTGCGGCCACGCCCCGGAGCACCGCCATGCTCCGCTGTGAGTCCGTCCCCAGCGCCTCGACGCAGGCTTCCCACTCCTCGACGACGGTGGACCGTGAGACGCGATTGGTCTCGCCCGCGAGCGCGTTCCACTCCGGACTCGGCGACCGCTCACCGGGGCCGTCCTCTTCCTCTCCCATGTTCGATATGACGAGATGGATAGGTAAATTCGTTCGCCCACCAGGGGACGACGCAGTGAGGGCAAAGGCACTTGCCTGCGCAACCCCGAGACCCCGGCAATGGACGGGAGAGCGTTGCTCGCCGAGACCGAGGGGTTCGACGGTGACCCGGACGCGGTCGCCCTCGACGACGAGCACGTGCTGGACCTGCTCGACCCCGCGGTCCGCGAGTGGTGGGTCGACCAGTTCGGGGAGTTCGCCGCGGAGAACGAGGGGTTCTTCACGCCGCCCCAGAAGGAGGCGATTCCACTCATCCACGGACGCGAGAACGCTCTCATCTGCTCACCGACCGGTTCCGGCAAGACGCTCGCGAGTTTCACCGCCATCCTGAACGAGCTGTTCGCCCGGGAACGCGAGAGCGACGACGGGCTGGAGAACTCGGTCTACTGCCTGTACGTCTCTCCGCTCAAATCGCTCGCGAACGACATTCACCGCAATCTCACGGAGCCACTGGAGGGCATCCGCGACATCGCCACCGAGCGCGGCGAACCCGTCGGCGAGGTCCGACACGCCATCAGACACGGTGACACCGCCAGCAACGAGCGTCAGAAGATGCTCGAAGAGACGCCCCACATTCTCAACACGACCCCCGAAACACTGGCCATCCTGCTCGACTCGCCGAAGTTCCGCGAGAAGTTGCGAACCATCGAGTACGTCGTCGTCGACGAGATACACTCACTGGCAGCCTCGAAACGCGGCACACACCTCTCGGTGTCGCTGGAGCGACTGGAAGCGCTCACCCACGAATCGCCCACCCGTATCGGCTGTTCGGCCACCATCGAACCGCTCGACCAGGTCGCCGAGTTCCTCGTCGGTCAGGACGAAGCCGGCCCCCGAGACTACGAGATAGTCGACACCCGCTTCGCCCGCGAGTTCGACCTCCAGCTCCGGTGTCCGACCGACGACCTCATCGACACGCCAGGGCAGGTCGTCACCGGCCGGTTCTACGACCAGCTCCACGACCTGATTCAGGAGCACACGAACACGCTGGTGTTCACGAACACGCGCTCGGGGGCAGAGCGAGTCCTCCACCGCCTCAGGGAAGAGTACGAGGGCTACGACGAGGACAACTCCGGGTGTCACCACGGGAGTATGTCGAAGGACGTTCGCGAGGGCATCGAGGCGAAGCTGAAAGACGGCGACCTCGACGTGGTCACCACCTCGACCAGCCTCGAACTGGGTATCGACATGCCCCACGTCGACCTCGTGGTGCAGGTCGGCTCGCCGAAGTCGGTCGCCTCACTGCTCCAGCGCGTCGGGCGGGCCGGCCACCGCGTCGGCCAGACCGTGACGGGGCGGGTGTTCGCGCTCGACCGCGACGAACTCGTGGAGTGCGCGGTCATGCTGAAGAAGGCCCAGGAGGGGTTCGTCGACTCGGTCGCCATCCCCGAGAAGCCCCAGGACGTGGCCGCCCAGCACGTCTACGGCATGGCCATCGCCGAGGTCCGCCCCGAGGCGGAAGTCCTTCACATCCTCCGGTCCGCGTGGCCGTATCGGAACTACACTGACGACGACTGGGACCAGCTCCTTCGGTATCTCACGGCCGACTACGAGGGCCTGGAGGACCGCAACGTCTACGCGAAGATATGGCGCGACGAGAACGACCCGCCCGACGGCGAGTACCACTACGAGGACTACCCGGTCGGGGAACCGCTCGTCGGCAAGCGTGGGCGACTCGCCCGCGTCATCTACATGACCAACATCGGGACCATCCCGGACTCGTTCACCTGTGAGGTGTTCACTCGCGCCGACAACGAGTGGGTCGGCCAGCTCGACGAGGGGTACCTCGACACACTCGAACCCGGCGACGTGTTCGTGCTCGGCGGCCAGCACTTCGAGTTCAAGTACCGTCGCGGCTCGAAGGTGTACGTCGACCCGACCAGCGCCGCTCCGACGGTCCCCTCGTGGTACTCAGAGCGCCTGCCCCTCTCCTACGACCTCGGGAAGGAACTCGCCTGTTTCCAGGGTGACCTTCTGGAGAAACACGACCGAGGTGGTGCTGCCGCGGTCCGTCACTGGCTCCGGCAGTTCCCGCTCGACGACAACAGCGTCCGGGCTATCGCGCGCATGTACGACGAACAGGTCCGGTACACGGGGGCAGAGAGCCTGAGTACGGCCGACCGTCTCGCCATCGAGGAGGAGATAGACCGCCAGGAGTACAAGCGCCAGTACTACGTCCACTCGACCTACGGCCGCCGGTTCAACGACGGCTTCTCCCGGCTACTCGCGTACCGGTGCGCACAGGAGACGAACGTGAACGTCGGACTGAGCGTCGCCGACAACGGGTTCGTCCTCTCGATGCCACTGACCCGGAAGGTGGACATGGTCGGCCTCGTGGAGTCACTCGACGCGACCGACGTTCGACGCCTGCTCCGCCAGAGTCTCGCCGAGACCGAACTCCTCCAGCGGTACTTCCGCATCAACGCGACGCGGGCCCTGATGATACTCAAGCGGTACAAGGGCTACGAGAAGAGCGCGAAACAGCAGCAGGTCTCCAGCGAGATGTTGCTCGGCTTCGCCGAGGACCTCGACGATTTCGCCGTCATCGAGGAGACGTACCGCGAGATACTGGAGGACAAACTCAACGTCGAGGGCATCGAGACGGCCGTCCGGGCCATCGAGACGGGACAACTGGAGGTGACCCACACCAGGGTCGACTCGCCAACGCCCCGGGCGTTCGGACTCGCGACGCTCATGGCGAGCGACGTGGTCCTCGCCGAGGACGAGAGCGCGGCGTTGCAAGACTTCCACGAACGCGTCCTCGACGAGATCGGCGACGACTCCCCTCGTGGGGCCGGGGCGGCGGGCGGCGGAGAATAGGCGAGGCGAGGCGGTGGGATGGCGGACTGACCGGACCTACATCTGGGTGATGGTGACCTTGATGACCTCCTCGGTCGCGGGGTACTGGTACATGTCGTCGACCTCGTCGATTGCGCGAACCGAACCCATCTCGTCGGGGCCGGTGTCCGGGCCGGACTGGCGCGGTGCCTGGTCCGCACCGGCACCGGGTTCCTGATTCTGCTCCGTTCCGGCGTCCCACAGCGTGAGTCGGTCGGTCACCTCGCCCGAGATGGGTTTCTCGTCCTCGAACAGCGCGATACCGGTCGGGTCGAACGCGTAGAACAGGTCGTTCGACTGGACGAACATGGTCGCCAGCGAGAGGCGCTGTCCCGCGTGTGCCTCGACCTCGAAGGTGTACGTCTCCCCGGGGAAGATGGGAGCCGGCCCGTCGGCCCCGTCCGGCGTGGTGAACGTGCCGGCCTTCTTCACGTGTTCTGCGGCCAGCAGCTCCTCGGCGTAGGCATCGGGCATCCCGTCCTCCGCGAGGGCTTCGAGCCCGGCGCTCGCGGCCGACATCGGTGAGAACGCGGTCGCCATGTCGTCGTGAACGGCGTAGGCACCGGGTGAGAGCGGCACCGGAAGCTCGTCGCCAGCACCGGTCGTGATGGTTCCCGGCTCGGAGACGTTCTCGATGGTGACGGTGAACGTGACGCTCATCATGTCGTCGGTGTCCGTCATCTCGTCGTCGGTCATGCCGTCGTCGGTCATGCCGTCGTCCGTCATCGAATCGGTGTCCGTCATCTCGTCGTCGGTCGGGTTCCCGCTCGTGTCGTCCCCGAGACACCCGGCCAGTCCCGCGAGGGTCGAACCGGCAGCGATGGTCAGGAAGCGGCGGCGCGTGGAAGTGGGTGCGTCTGACATCTGTCTTCACCTGACCGGAGACAGAGCCACCAAAAAGCGGTTTTTCAAGGTCGGACTCGACTCTCTTCGGAGAGGGTCACGAATCGTTCTAGAATTCGTTCGGAGTTCGGGTCGACTGTCGGTCCGAGCCCGCGGCTTCAGACCGCTATCTCGGGGCGTTCGTAGTGGCCCGTGAGCCTGGCCGAGACGAACCCGAGCAGGAACCCGTACACCAGGTGAGTCACGATGGAGAACACGAAGAACACGACGAGGTCGGTCCCGGAGTACCGCGTCGCGAACGCCGTGACGAAGCCCGTCCAGAGGATGGCCGCGAACACCATCCCCTGTTGCGGGCGGGTCTTCCCCGGCAGGTAGGCGCCGAGGGTCACGAACAGCAGCGGCCAGGCGACCGCGCCGGCGCCGAAGAACAGCGCGAACCCGAGCGGGACGTTCGACCCGCCACCCGCCAGTTCGGCGAGCGTCCCGAACACGTCCAGACTCGGCCCGTAGACCGCGTTGACTACGACCAGCACCAGCGTCATCAACGTCGTCCCGACGATACCAGCGGCGACGCTCGCCAGGGCTGCCCGCAACTCGTCTTCTCGCTCCCGGTTGTCGATGGACTCCTCGGCGACGGTATCGTCCTCGACGTCTGAGATGGTACTTCCCATATGGTACGTTATGGCATGGCAGTATTAAAGAGCCTCGCAATTCTCAGGATGCTGTTAATTGTTGCGTGCACCAGCGTCCGGCAGGACCGGAACCGCATCACGAACCACCGGTACGATGGCTGGCAGTGCGAGGATCGTGGCGACGAGTACGACGTCGTGGAGTACCGTCCCGACTATCGACCCATCGAAGACTGGGCCCAGTTCACGGATGCCGACGACGGCCGCCAGCCCGACCAGTACGACGCCGACCGCCTCCAACCGGGAGTCGGGCACGTCGACACCGCCGAGCGCCCGACAGCCGACGATGCCGCCGAGGCAGGACCCCAGCAGGGTGAGCGACAGGTGACTCGCGTCCGTGACGAGGACAGCGGGAACCGCCACGACAGTCGCGACGAGATAGCCGACGGCCGGGCGGCCGGCCCACGCACTGGACCCGGCCCAGAGGACCACTCCGCCCAGTGCGAACCCGACCAGTACGTCCCCGAGGAAGTGGACGCCGAGGACGACTCGGGAGAATCCGACCGCGAGACCGACCGAGACTGCGGCTGCGATGCGTGCCCGCGAGCGGAACCAGTCGAGTTCGAGCGCCATCCCACCGTAGACGACCGCACCGGCGATGGCGTGTCCGCTCGGGAACCCGTACCCAGAAGCCTCGACGAGCTGGACCGACTCGGGTGGTCGCGGCAGTGCGAACACCCCCTTCGCGAGGACGGTCAACGAGAACGCGACGAACGCGTACCCGACCAGCTGTGCCGTGGCCTCACGCCGGTAGCCCCAGTAGACCACCGCGAGAACGAGGGTCAGGACAGCCGGGTCGCCGAGTGACGTCACCCCGGCGTACGCGTCGGCGTACTCGGCCGGAAAGAGGTCTCGAATCGTCTCGCTCGCCCCGACCAGTCGAATCATGGCACCCTCTCCGCAGCCACATTGTTTCAAGCTTTCGTGTCCGGAGCCAAGGTGGCCCCAGCTCAGATGGTCTCGCTTGCCTGAAGGCCGACAGAGTCGATGCTGTACTCCCAGAGCCGGCGCTGTGCGTCCACATCGCGCGCTGGCGCCGCGGGCTGGCGCTCGCGACGGTCGGCGAAGTACGACCCAGTCACGTCGGCTACGTCGGGCGATGCCGCGAGGTACACCGGCGTCTCGGCCCCCTCCCGGACCGACGAGACAGGAACGAACGGGACCGACGCCAGCAGCGACCCGAAGAACTGGGCAGGCCCTCGAACCGGCACCGGGAGGTCCCGCATGAAGCCGGACCCGGGAACGAACCCCGGGTGCAAGCAGTTCGCGGTCACCGTCTCCAGCCGCCGGGCGAGTTCGAACGTGAACAGGACGTTCGCCAGTTTCGAGCGTGCGTACGCCGAGAACGACGAGTAGTCCTCGACGGACTCGACGGCGTCGAGGTCCAGTTTCCCGTTCTGATGCGCTTCGGAGGAGACAGTGACGACCCGACCGGCAGGGGCCGCACGAAGCGTCGGCATCAGGAGGTTCGTCAGCAAGAACGGGGCGAGGTGGTTCACCGCGAACGTGTACTCGACACCGGTCTCGGTGAGACGACCCGTCCGGAAGTACCCGCCCGCGTTGTTCACGAGCACGTCGAGTTCCTCGGTCGTGGTCTTGACGTCCTCGGCGAGGTCGCGCACGTCGGGGATGCTCGCGAAGTCGGCACGGAAGAACTCGGCGCTCGCTCCGAGGTCGTGCAGCGCCTCGACCGTCTCCGCACCGGCGTCGCGGTCCCGGCCGTGGACGATGACTCGCGCCCCGAGGCTCCCCAGTGCCAGTGCCGTCTCGCGGCCGATACCGGCCGTCGACCCGGTCACCAGGACCGTCTTCCCGTCGAGGTCGACGCCGTCGACGCCCGCGGCGAGAGCCACGCGGTTAGCTGTCATGCACCCCCTTTTGAACTGGAGCCAGAAACAGTTTCTCCCGCTCACGGCCGGGTCGACCCATCCCGGCTGGTGTCCCAGACTCGCTCAGCGACTCGCCCAGTCGACCATCCGGGCGTACACCTCGTCCGTCGAGAGTGTCTCCCGGTCGCCGACGAGGACGAGCGCGCGCTTCGCCCGCGTCAGCGCGACGTTCATCCGGCGGTAGTCCTCGAAGATGGGGCTGTCGAGGTCACCCGACGCGACGAACGAGACGACGATGACCTCCTTCGCCGACCCCTGGAACCGGTCCACGGTGTCGACCGCGACCCCCTCGGGAACTCGCTTGCCGATTTCGGCCACCTGCGCCCGGAACGGGGCGATGACGCCCACGTCCTCGGGCGACAGGCCGGCGTCGAGGTAGGACTCGACCACGTCTCGGACCTTCGTCGCTTCCACCGCGTCGGTGTGGCGGTTCCCGTCGCCCGGTGTGTCGACCATGACGACGCCGTCCCGGAGGTATTCTGGCAGCGAGTCGACCGAGAACTCGGGCAGGTCCGCGAGCGACCGCCCGGCGACCGCCCCGGTGGCCGGGCGCAACTGTCCGTCGTAGAACTCGCGGGAGGAGAACGCCTGGATGCGCTGAGACATGCGGTACTGGCGGTCCAGCAGGACACCTGCGTCTGGGTACTCGGTGACGAGTCGCTCGAACAGCGACCGGTGGAGGAACTCGTCGTCGGCCCGCACCACCGGTGGCAGTTGCTGGTGGTCGCCGACGAGGACGAACCGGTCGGCGAGGTTCACCGCTGCGAGCGTCCCCGGTTCGGTCAACTGGCCGGCCTCGTCGACCAGCGCCACGTCGAAGTCCTGCTCGCGCATGACCGTTCCGCCACAGGTCGCGGTCGTCGCGGCGACCACCGAGGCCGACTCCAGTTCCGCGACGCACTCGTCGGGGTCGCCGGTCTGGTCGAGCCGGAGGTCCAGCATGTCCTCGCGGACGCCCGATTCGGTGCCGACGCGACAGATGTCTTCCATCCCCTGGTCGCGCAACGCTTCGAGCGCGTTGTCGACCGCCCGGTTGGTGAACGCCGAGAGCAGGACGCGCTCGCCCCGGTCGACCATCGCCCGGATGGCCCGCGCGATGGTGTAGGTCTTACCGGTCCCCGGCGGGCCGTGAATGAGTGCGCAGTCGCGGGCCGTGACGGCCTTCCGGACCGCCTCGTCCTGTGCCTCGTTGTTGTCGATGAACACCTCGTCCGTCTCCTCGAACGCCGGGTCTTCGCGACCGAACAGCACGTCCTTCCGGCGCTCACCGCCTTTCAACAGGGCGTCGTGGACCGCCGTCAGCATCCGGCTGATACCCATCTCGGAGGGGTAGGTGTCGAGGCGGTGGACGTCGACTGGCTCGTCGGCCGTGAGGACGATCTCCTCGTCACCGAGCTTCTCGACCCGGGCGAGTTCGGCGTGACCGCGGATGGGGTCGCCGTCGCTGGCGAGGACGTAGTCGCCTTCACGTATCTTCGAAACGGCGCTCGTGGTCCGCTCGGCGCGGAGCTCCCAGCGGCCCGCCGGGAGTTCTCGTTTCCCGGCCGGTTCGAGGTCGACCAGCGCCCGGTCCTCGTCGGCGCGTTCCGCGGCGGTCTGCTTGTACAGTTTCGCGAACGAGCGGTGCGATTCGCGTCGTTCGGCCTCGATCGCCTGATACATCCGGTCGAAGTACTCGCGTTCGTCCTCGGGAATCGCGCGACCGATTTGCCCGGCCTTCGACTCCTGGTCCAGTCGCCCCGAGACGACCATGCAGGTGTCGCTCTCGAAGCAATAATCGCAGTTGGAGTCGGCCTCGTACCCCGTTGGGACGTCGACACCGAACTCCATCGCGGCGAGTTCGTTGCGGGCCCGCACGACGAACTTGAGCAGGCCGCCGCCGATGGAGAACTCCTTCGCCGGCGAGAAGTCACCCGTGAACTCGTCTCTGTCCAGTGCCCTGTTCTTGGTGTACAGCAGTGTCCCCGTGTTCACCGGGACACCGCGCTCCTGCAGGAGCAGGGCGTACGCCGCGGCCTGTATCTTGTCGGGGAAGCGCGGGTCGGACTTGAGATTCTTCCCGGTCTTCAACTCGACTGGCTGGCCGCGGCGGATGGCGTCGGCCCGTCCCTTGATGCCGAACGTCTCGGAGATGAGGAGTTGTTCGGAGCGCCACTCGTCCTGGTCGCTCAGTCGGCCCTGCGCCAGCCAGCCCTCGATGGCGCGGGCGTTCTGTTCGACCTCTCGTTCGACGTCCTCGGCGGACTTCTCCAGCAGGCCGAGTTCGAGGGCGTTCCCCCGCACCCGGTCCTCGACTGATTCGTCCAGTTCACGCCCCCGGAGGAGGTCGCCGAACACCTGGTGGACGATGGTCCCCTTGGTGACGGGGTACGCGAGCGGGACCGGCGAGAGTTTGTTGAGGTAGTAGAGGCGAGGGCACTGGACCCACTGGCGGATGTCGGTCACGTTGACGAGGAAGTCCGGTTCGACGACGACGTATGAGTCGCCCGTGGTCGAATACGTCACCTCACCCTGGTACTCGTCCGTGTCCGGGTCGGTCACCAGCAGCTCCATCCCCGGTTCGATGACCTCGGCGGTCTCGGTCCACCGACCCCAGAGCGTCACACTCGTCGGTTCAGCCTCGTGTCGGTCCAGTCCGACCTCCACGAGCTCGGAGGTGCCGTGGCTCGTGTTGACCGTCCGCTCGCCCCCCACGTCCGTGACGATACCTCGCAGAGTCACTACCGGTGTTCCGTCGGCCTCGGGTATAAACACTGGTTCTCGACACCAGTCTGCGTGCACTCGACGGTCGAGATTCACTGGCAACGTAGTGAACCGGGGTTCATATCACTTTAGAGATAATACTATTCGACGAAACTAAATGAGCATCATCGCGACTTTTCGTGTTCCGACAGAGGACTTCCCGCTCGGCCCTGTGTTGGCGTCACTCGGCGACGTCGAGGTCCAGATGGAACGAATCGTCCCGGTGAAAGGGCGTGCCGTCCCGTTCGTCTGGATATCAGGGGACGAGACCGATGAGACAGAGTTAGAGCAGGCGCTGGAGGAACACGAGCAGGTAGACAGCGTGACCCTGCTCGACCGCATCGGGAACGACTGGCTCGTCCGGCTGGAGTGGCAGCCTGAACTCGGGGGATTGCTCGAGGCGATTCTCGCCTCCGAAGGGGTGCTCGTCGAGGCTTCCGGGTCGAACCGGGAGGGTCGCGTCAGCGTCCAGTTCGACGACCACAGCGACGTCTCCAGGTTCCACCAGCACTGTCTGGACAACGACATCGACGCGACGTTGTTGCGCCTCTACACGCCCGAGGAACGCCCTGTAGACTGGGAGGAGTACGGACTGACCGAATCACAGTACAGCGCCCTCGTCGCCGCACACGAGAATGGGTACTTCGACGTGCCGCGAGGGACGACTCTCGACGCACTCGCGGTGGAGTTCGGCCTCTCCGACAACGCCATCTCACAGCGGATTCGGCGAGGGACGGCGGCGCTGATAGAGAACACACTGCTGGTGCCGGGGGAGAACCGCCGCTGATGGGTCGCCAGCGATACGTTCTTTCCTCCGTAGCGAATAGTCGCCAGTATGCGGGTCAGAGACTGGGACGACATCGTCTCCGAGGTAGTCGAGTCGAAGGCAGACCCGGAGGGCTGGCGCGCCGTCGCCGGTGACCGGGCGAACGGTCTCGGTGAGGACTTCTACGTCGGACACCCGAACAGCGGCGTCTACCAGCTCAAGACGTACGCCAAGAACCCCTTCGAGGTTCGCGGCGTCGGGACACAGATTGCACGCAAACTGGACGACGAAATCGGCTCGTTCTTCCCCGAACAGCAGGAGTCGAGTCGCTTCGCGGTCCAGGCACCGCCCGAGGACGAGGACGACGCCGAGGACAGGGCCAAGAAGTTACAGGCGGTGCTCCAGGCCCACGCTGACGCGCCGACGACGCCCGGGGACCTGTTCGACGACATGATGGACGCGCTCGAGAGCCCCGCGTTCGGCCCGATGGAGTACGACCAGTACGACCGCCCCGAGAAACTCGACGACCTCGCGACCACGTTCGAGGACGCCGAGAAGGTACTGGACGCCGAACTGGACGACCTCATCGACGAGGACGAGGTCGGCCGCGGCTTCATGTAGTCACGCCTCGCCCGTCGACGTGGCTTCGTGTCCGGGGGACGACGCTGGTTCTTCGCCCCCGGCCAGAGACTGGTGAGCGACCACTGGTGACAGCACGGACAGGTACTACTGGGCCCCGTCACTGTCCCATAGTATTGGAACGACCGCACAATATTAATCGGTGGGCCGTGTAGTACGAGTATGCGCATCGTATTCGCGACAGACCGCTCGGAGGCGAACGACGCGGCGATACGGTCCAGAACGTGCCTCGACTGTCTGGACAACATCGGGGTCGACGAGGTCCATCTGGTCACGGTCGTACCGGACAACGTCTCCAGTGGCCTGCCGGGCATGGACGTGGCGACCGACGCGAGGCAGGCGCTCAGGGGCCAGCGAAAGTTCTTCGAGGACGCCGGCTTCACCGTCGAGACACACGTCGCCCGTGGCACGCCACATCGACGCATCAACGGGTTCGCCGACCGCCTGCTCGCCGACATGATAGTGGTCGGTTCGCGCGGCCAGAGCCCGCTCCAGAACCGCCTCATCGGGAGCACCGCCCGCAACGTCGCCCGGACCGCGGTGAAGCCTCTCCTCGTCGAGCGTATCGCCAGAGAGGACGGGGACCACACGGTCGTCAAGGAGCACCTGTTCCAGCACGTGCTCTACGCGACCGACTTCTCCCAGAACGCCGAGACCGCGTTCGAATTCATCCCGCGACTGCGAGGGGCGACCCAGCGCGTCGACTTGCTCCACGTTCGGCGACCGAACCAGCCAGACGAGGACGGGACCGAGGCCGAAGCCAGGGACAGGCTCGAAACGATGGCGGCCGAACTCGAACGACGGATGGGCGTCGAGACCGGTAGCAACGTCCGAACCGGCAACGTCGTCGAGGAGATACTGGCCGAGGAGGAACGCGTCGGCGCGACCGTGACGGTCATGGGGTCGCGGGGACAGAGCCGCCTCCGACGACTCCTGCTGGGAAGCACGTCGGAATCCATCGTCGCACGGGGCCACAACAACGTACTCCTGGTGCCGCCGGAGTCGGCAATCGCTCGGTGAGCACTGGCTTCTCACCCACTGCCCCGACCGGCGAATGTCGGCGGATGAGGTGCTTTCAAGCCACCCCGTCCCGTTCGCACGAACATGAGCGCCGAGGACACCGTCAGAGATTACTACGAAGCTCTCCGTCGTGGTGAACCCCTCTATCCATACTTTCTCGAGGACGAATCGACCTGGAAAGCAGCGATAAGCACGGAGTACAGCGGGTACGAGGCCGTCGCCGAGGCCCTGCGCGAGCAGACCCGGACGACCGACGAGTGGACCGTCGAGAGCCACGACCTCTCGGTCACCGACCGCGACGAGTACGCCGTCTTCCACGACGACGTCCGCCTCGCCTGGACCGACACCGAGACGGGCCAGCGCTGGGGCTTCGACTCGCGGTGGAGCGGCACGCTGGAGTGCATCGACGATGCTGACACGGAGTGGCAGTTCGTCCACCTCCACGTCTCCGCCCCGCACGACCTCTGAGATGGTCGGGCCTTCGATGACGGACGACGACCGTCGCATCGGCATGAACAGGCTCCGCTACGCCTTCGTCGGGATGGTCGCCGCGTCGGGAGCGATGGTCTCCCTGCAGGCCGAAGCGTCCCTGCCGTACGTCCTCGTCGGACTCGTCGGTGGGGGTGTCGCCGGAGCGTTGTTGTGGGCGTACCTCGTCCACGCGTTCAAGCAGGGAAGTTCCCGCGAGCGGCGGTAGTCGGGCCGCCACCATCGTCGTGGCGACGTTCGTCGGTCGAAAGAGAACAGCCGATTCCCGAGCGCCGAGTCAGGGGTTCACACGGGTCAGCCACTTGCGCGGCGATTCGAGTTCCGCCTCGGTCGGGAGATTTTCCGGGCCCTCCCAGACGACGCCGGCGGCGGCGATGCCGCGCTCGGCCGCGACGTACTCGAAGAAGTCCTTGCCACGCTCGTACTGCTGGCGTTTGAGGCCGAGGCCGAGCAGACGCTTTGCGAGTTTGCTCAACGGGCCCTGGCCCTTGCGGCGGGCGTCGACCTTCCGGCGGAGGTCCTCGTACTCGTCGTCGAACGCGTGGTCCATCAGGAGTTCCGCGTAGCCTTCGACGACGGTCATCGCGGCGTTCATCTCGCGGAACGCTTCGCGGTCGAGTTGCCCGTGCTTGAGCTCTGCGAGCCCCTCTTCCATCCGGGATTCGAGGTACTCCGAGAGCCACGGGGCGGCCCCGAACTCGGCGGCGTGGGTGACCTCGTGGAAGGCGATCCAGCGCCGGAAGCGCGGGTAGTCGACGTCGAGGGCGTCTGCGACCCGTTCGATGTTGGGATGGACGAAGTAGAGCGCGTGGTCGGCGTCGACCTCGTCACCGGCCAGCAACAGCGGGTCGTACTGCCCGAGGACGTTCCGGGCGAGGAACCCGAGCATGAACGACATCGTGCCCGTGTTGACGGTGCGGGCGATACCGGGGAACATCGAACCTTCCTGTGCTTCGAGGGGATGGAGGACACGACGGAACGTATCGATGTTCGCGTCTATCCAGTGATGCCGGTGCTGTATCTCGATTGTTCGGGGGACGTCGAAGTCGATACCGGCGACCTCGCGGACGCGGTCGCGGGCGTCACGAACGTCGGTGGCGTATCCGGCCTTCTCGGCGTCCGTCAGGGCCACCGACCCGGGTTCGGTCGCGCCCTTCGCTGCTTCGGCGACCGCGTGCCAGTCGATGACGCCGTCGCCACTGGAGGAACCGGCGACCGCGCGGACACTACGAAAGAGACTCACGGACCCGAGTTGGGCCCCTGCACGCAAAACCCTTCTGTCTATTCGTCTTCAAGTTCGACCATCTCTGGCTCGAACGCCTCGTCGTCGCCACCCACGAGTTTCCGGACGCCGACTGCGACGAGCACGAGGGCGACGAATCCTGCGAGGAGGAAGAGCGGGTTGGGTGCGCTGCTTCGCTCGTCGGTTTCGTCGTCTCTCTCGTCGACTGTGGACGATTCAGACGCACTCGTACTGCCGGACGCCATCGCGGCAGTCCCGCCATCGGTCGCTGTCGTCTCGTCGTCGTATCCGTCGCCGCCGACGTTGGGACCGAAGGTCGTCTCGCCGTTCAGGTGGACTTCGAGGAACGTGAATTTCTCCATACCAGTCAGTTCCGCGACAGTGGACTTAGGCGTTGTGTTACCCGAAGCCGTCACGTCACAACCGAGGGCTTCAAACCGGGGCCGCCCCACCCACGGATATGAACGACGCGCAGTGGGACTTCCTGACGGAACTGCTGGAGACGCCCAGTCCGTCCGGCTACGAGACGCGCGGACAACGTGTCTGGGTGGACTACGTCGAACAGTTCGCCGACGAGGTCCGGACCGACGACTACGGGAACGCAGTCGCGGTGTACGAGGGGAGCGAAGACGGCCCGAACGTCGCCCTGACGGGACACGCGGACGAGATCGGCTTCATCGTCCGTCGCATCGACGACGACGGGTTCGTCCACGTGGGGCGCATCGGTGGCTCCGACAGGACGGTCACGAAGGGACAGCACGTCACGGTCCACACCGCCGACGGCCCGGTCGCTGGCGTCGTGGCACAGACGGCCATCCACCTCCGCGAACCCGACGACGAGACAGTGGAGGACGTCTCGAAGCAGGCCATCGACATCGGGGCCGCCGACGCCGACGAGGCGACCGAGGTCGTCGAGGTCGGTGACCCGATCACGTTCTCCAGTACGGTCGAGGAACTCATGGGCACTCGCGTCGCTGCACGCGGGATGGACAACCGGGTCGGGACGTGGACCGCCGCCGAAGGCCTGCGGATGGCCGCCGAGAACGAGGTCGACGCGACCGTCTACGCCGTCTCGACCGTCCAGGAGGAACTCGGGACTCGCGGCGCGAAGATGGTCGGGTTCCAGCTCGACCTCGACGTCGTCCTCGTGGTCGACGTCACCCACGTCTCGGACTACCCCGGCGGCCAACCCGACAAGGCTGGCGACGTCGAACTCGGGGCGGGCCCGGTCGTCGGCCGCGGGAGCGCGAACCACCCCGTCGTCACGCAGGCGGTCCGCAAGGCCGCCTCCGACGCCGGCATCGACGTGCAGTTGCAGGCCGCCGGGATGGGCACGGGCACCGACGCGCGCGAGTTCTTCGTGGCCCGCGGTGGCGTCCCGACGGTCAACATCAGCGTCCCGAACCGCTACATGCACACGCCGGTCGAGGTCATCGACACCGACGACCTGGAGGCGGTCGCCGAACTGCTGGCCGCGTTCGCGGGACAGGCCAGCGATTACGACACCTTCGGCGTCGACGTGTAACTCGGCGAGGCGACCCGGCCAGCGTGAGAGGACCGTGTCGCTGCGCCCGAACTAACTCGGCGCCCGAACTAACTCGGTACGTTTATGCACGCGACGGAAGGCTTTCGAGATATGAGCGAACGCAGTGGCCGACCGCTCGACGTACTCGAAGCGGCAGTCGGCGAGGACGTCGCGGTCAAACTCAAAGACGGCGAGCAGTACGAGGGAGAGCTGACGGGCTACGACCAGCATATGAACCTCGTGCTCGAACAGGACGACAACACAACCATTATACGCGGCGATAACGTCGTCTCGATAAGCCCATGACTGGCGCAGGAACACCCTCCCAGGGGAAGAAGAACATCACCACACACGTCAAGTGCCGACGCTGTGGTGAGAAGTCGTACCACTCGAAGAAGAAGGTCTGCTCGTCCTGCGGATTCGGCGACTCCGCCAAGCGTCGTGAGTACGCCTGGCAGTCGAAAGCCGGCGAGTAGAGCTCCTGATTTCTCTCTTCACGTCCATCGACACGTGAGCGACAGCACCGTGGCCGCCGTTCGTCCCGCCCACCGGCCTCCTTCGCTCGCGTCTTCCGAATATATCCACGAACGTGTATACATCACCATTCGAGAGACGAGATTAGCGCACAACCACGGGGATTTTTATCGTCGGGCACCTCAGCCACGAGCATGACACAGGGGCCGGGCGAACGCCCGCAGATGGACGGTCCGACCGAGAAGTGTGGTGTCGTCGGCGTCTCTCTCGCCGACCGTGATGCTGCGCGACCATTGTACTACTCGCTGTACGCCCTCCAGCACCGCGGCCAGGAGTCGGCGGGTATCGTCACTCACGACGGCTTCCAGCAGCACGACCACGTCGCGATGGGGCTCGTCGGCGACGCGTTCTCCCAGTCCGATATCGAGGCCCTGAACGGCGAGTCGGGTATCGGGCACGTCCGCTATCCCACCGCGGGGAGCGTCGACAAGTCCTGCGCGCAGCCGTTCACCGTCTCGTTCAAGTCCGGCTCGCTCGCGCTCAGCCACAACGGGAACCTCGTCAACGCCGACGAGATTCGTGACGAACTCGCGGGCCTCGGTCACGCGTTCACCTCCGACGGCGACACCGAGGTCATCGCGCACGACCTCGCCCGGAACCTCCTCGAGGCCGACCTCGTCCGCGCGGTCAAGCGCACGATGAGCCGCATCCACGGGTCGTACTCGCTCACCATCATGCACGACGAGACGGTCCTCGGCGTGCGCGACCCGGAGGGGAATCGTCCGCTCTGCATCGGGAAACTCGAAGACGGCTACGTACTGGCCTCGGAGTCGGCCGCCATCGACACCCTCGACGGGGAACTCGTCCGGGACGTGAAACCCGGCGAACTCGTCGTCCTCCACGAGGACGGGACAGGATTCGACTCCTACCAGCTCGTCGACCGCGAGAACACCGCTCACTGCTTTTTCGAACACGTCTACTTCGCCCGACCCGACTCCGTCATCGACGACCACCTGGTGTACGAGGTCCGGCGCGAACTCGGCCGCCAGCTCTGGGACGAGTCCGGCATCGAGACCGACGTGGTCATGCCGGTCCCCGACTCCGGCCGGGCGTTCGCCTCCGGCTACGCAGAGGCAGCCCAGGACGACGGTGCCGAGACGGAGTTCGCGGAGGGCCTGATGAAGAACCGCTACGTCGGCCGGACGTTCATCATGCCGACGCAGGACGAGCGCGAACGCGCCGTCCGCCTGAAGCTCAACCCCATCAAGTCCACCGTCGAGGGCAAGACCGTCACCATCATCGACGACTCCATCGTGCGCGGGACGACCTCGAACCAGCTCGTCTCACTGCTCAAGGACTTCGGCGCCGAGGAGGTCCACATGCGCATCGGCGCGCCGGCCATCGTCGCCCCCTGCTACATGGGCATCGACATGGCCACCCGCGAGGAACTCATCGCGGCCGGCAAGTCGACCGAGGACATCTGTGCCGAGATCGGCGCGGACTCGCTCGCCTATCTCTCCATCGACGCCGTCGCCACCGCGCTCGACAGTTCCCGGAGCGACCTCTGTCTCGGCTGTGTCACTGGCGAGTACCCCTACGACATCGAAGGCGAGACGACCGACCGCGAGGTCGAACGTCCCGTCATCGGCGGTGCAGACCTCGCCGCGGACGACTGAAGACTGCCGACCGCGTCGAGCCGGTCACACACCACCCAATCGCTTACTACCCCTGTCGCTGAATCGCCGGACATGCCCGGCCCAGTATTCTGCTCCGGCGAGACGGTCGACCTCTGCCCCGTCGAGCGGGACGACCTGGAGTTCTTCCGTGACGTGATGAACGACCCCGAGGTGCGCCCCAACTTCGGGAGCGTCACACCCTACAACATGCAGCTGGAGGAGGACTGGTTCGAGAATCGCGTCTGCGACGGCGACGACGTGAAACTCGTCATCGTGGCCGGCGACGAGCCTGTGGGGAACATCTCGCTCAACGGCCTCGACGAGCACCACGGCCACGCGGAGGTGGGGTACTTCGTCGCGCCCGAGCACCAGCGCCAGGGCTACGGGACCGATGCGCTCCGGGCCGCGACCGAGTACGCGTTCACCGAGCGCCGTCTGCAGACGGTGATGGCGAAGGTGTTCGCGTTCAACGAGCCCTCCACGAAGGTACTCGAATCGGTCGGCTACGAGCGGGTCGGGACGCTCCCGGACTGGGGCTTCGTCGACGGCGAGCACCACGACGCGAAGCTGTACGCCGTCACGGCGGACGAGTGGCCGTGATGCGCCGGCTGCACTGCGAGCACACCTGTGTCTGATTTAACCCGTCGCCGGGAAAAGCACCGGTAATGCCCGGCGCAACCTTCCTCACAGGCGAGACCGTCGACCTCTGTACCATCGAAGCGGACGACACCGAGTTCCTCCGCGACTACATCAACGACCCGGCCGTCCGCGTCCCCGTCGGAAACCACACCCCGTACAACCTCGACGAGCAGCGCGACTGGCTGGAGAACGTCGCCTCGGGCGACGACGAAGTGAACCTGTGCATCGTCGTGGACGACGAACCAGTCGGCGTGGTCACCATCGCGGAGATCGAGGAGACCCACGGGACCGCCGAACTCGGTTACTGGGTCGCGCCCGGGCACCACCGCGAGGGCTACGGCTCCGACGCGGCCCGGACCATGGTCGAGTACGCTTTCCGTGAGCGTCGCATCCAGTCGCTGATGGCGCGCGTCTTCGCGTTCAACGAAGCCTCGGCCGGCCTGCTCGAGTCCATCGGCTTCGAACGGACCGGCACGTGGCCGGACTGGGTGTTCGTCGACGGCGAGCACCACGACGTCTGGCTCTACACTGCGACCGCGGCGCAGTGGCTGGCCGACTAGGCGAGTATCCCGTCCACGACGACACCGACACACGATACCACACCTGAATACGACTTTACATACCGGCCCGTGAAGACACGTCCATGCCCGGAGCCACATTCCTGTCCGGTGACGTCGTCGACCTCTGCAACATGGAGGAGGAAGACATCGAGTTTGTCACGGAGAACGTCAACGACCCCGACGTTCGCGTCCCCCTCGGTATCGGCCAGCCACGGAACGAGAAGCAACACGAGGAGTGGTTCGAGGAGGAGGTCTCTTCCGACGACGACCTGACCCTGCTCGTCGTCGCCGACGACGAACCGGTCGGCGTCATCCGGTCGAACTGGATGAACGAGCGACACGGCCACGCGATCCTCTCGTGCTGGCTAGCGGCCGACGCTCACAGCCAGGGCTACGGCAAAGACGCGACACGGACCCTCATCGACTACCTGTTCGAGGAACGCCGCATGGAGACGGTCCGCGCCGAGGCGTTCGAATTCAACGAGCCGTCCAATGCGTTGCTCGAATCCATCGGGATGCGCCACGTCGGCACCCTCCCGAACTGGGCGTTCGTCGGCGGCGAACACCACGACTCGAACATCTACGCGGTCACCGCCGAGCAGTGGTGGGACGACCGATGAGGAGAGGAGCGGGGATTCAGTAGACCAGATACAGCAGGACGTACACCACGTTCCCCAGTACGAACGAGATGAGCCACAGCGGCGCAGCGATACGGCCGACCTTCGGATGCGCCGTGTTCTGCAGTTCCCCCATCGGGTGCGTCCACGCGAGCAACAGCACGTAGTACAAAAGCGGCAGACAGACGATGGCGAGAATCATGTGAACCGCCAGGATTCCCAGGTACGCCACCTCGACCAGTCCCGAGCCGGGGAACGGGTTCGGTCCCTTCAGCGCGACCTTGTACAGGTACAGCACCAGGAACAGCAAGAACAGTGCGACGCCCGCGAGCATCAGCTTCCGGTGGCGGTCGTACTCCTTGCGCTTGATGGCACGCAAGCCAGCGATGATGACCCCGATGGCGACGAGGCTGATGGCCGCGTTGACGTGCGGGATGGCCGAGACCAGCCACTCGGGCGCGTTCGGGAGTATCGACTTCGGGATGAGCTGGCGGGCCGCCCCGATGACCAGCGCGAGCGAGACGACCGTCAGCACTGCCGTCACGGCGGGGACGTTCCGTTTGACCGTCTTCTCCATGCGAGGGTCTCGGGAACGCAGGCAGAAAGCGGTTACTCAGTCGGTCGGTTCGGTGGGGGATTCGGCGAGGGCACCGTCACTCCTCGACGACGATGGTGCCGACCATCCCGAGCGTCCGGTGCGGTTCGCAGGCGTACTCGTACGTCCCGGGCGTCTCGAACGTGTGTTCGTAGGTGAATCCCTCGTTCTCGATGGGTTCGTGTCCTTCCCAGTTCGCCCCCTCCGGTTGGGAGTCGACCACGATGTTGTGGGTGTTCGACTCCCAGACGAACGCGACGGTCGTCCCGGTCGTGATGGTGAGCGGTTCCTCGGTACCGGGCGTGTACACGTACTCGCCATCGGGGCCGACCTTCACTGTCGCCGCCCCTGTGTCTCCCGAGGGTTCGCTCTCGGTCGGCGTCTCCGTCGGTTCGGCCGTCGTCGTTTCGCCCTGGCTGTCAGAGCCGAGACAGCCGGCGAGACCGACGGTCGCGAGGGCGATACCAGCAGTTCGGAGGACTGTGCGGCGGTCTATCTTCGATTCCTGTGTCATCTGTATGGGACCTCTGAGCGAAAGTTAGGAAGGGACCGAGATAATCAGGGGCCCGGTTCTCAGCGGGTGGAAACCGGCGTTGTGGGCTTAACTCTGTCGGCAGTGGCCTCGGTTCTTGCTGCGGGTTCTGGGTTCGTCTCGGTGTCGCGCTCCCCGGGTTCGGTCGGCCACCCCCCGGTCGCGTCCCAGATGGCTGGCGAGGTCTGGTTCCGGACCAGACGCGAGGTCGGAATCTCCTGCTTGCCGAACGATGGCCCAGCCCAGAACACCTCCAGGCCCTCACCGCCGGTCCGTTCGAAGAACGTGACCGTTATCTCGTGTGTCCCGGCCTCGAGGTCGATGGGTCCGGACTCCTCGCGGTAGGGATGTACCCCGTCGTTGCTCACCACCTGCTCGTCACCGATGTACAGGGCGCTACCGTCGTCCGAACCGGTCCAGAAGGTGTACTCGCCGTCCTCGGGCACCTCGACGTAGCCGGTGTAGCGGTACGCGAAGGTGTCGTCGTCCTGCCCGGCGGCGAGGATGTTGAAGTCGTTCGTCTGGCCGGTGCTCGTCGGCGTCAGCGCGTCGAAGTCCGGCAGGGAGTTCCAGTCACCCTCGTAGTGTTCGTACTCCAGCCCTTGCTCGGTCGGACCGGGTGAGTCCGGCGCCCGCATGGCCTCGACCGTCACGGTCTCCGATGTGGACTTGGTCGCTCCGCTCGACCCGACGATGGTCAGGGTGACCGTCTGGTCCCCTGCGGAAGCGTATTCGTGGTCGACCGTCGGGCCGGTGGTCGTCGTCGTGTTCCCGTCGCCGAAGTCCCAGCGGTACTCCTGGATGGAGCCAGTCTCGTCGGCCGACGCGCTCGCGTCGAACGAGCAGTTGAATCCCGGACACGTCGACGTGAACGCGGCGGACAGTATCGGCTGACGCCGGAGTGAACTCCCGTCGAGCGTCTGCTCGCCGAAACTCGGCCCCGCCCACGTCACGTCGAGGACCTCACCCCCGGTGTGCTCGAAGTGGGTTACGGTGATGGGGTGGTATCCCGCAGGCAGGGTCACGGTCCCTGACCGTTTCCGGGCACCGTGCAGTCCGCGGTTGTCGACCACCCTGGTACCGTCGATGTAGAGTTCACTCCCGTCGTCGGACCGCGTGTAGAAGGTGTACTGGCCGTCCTCGGGCACCTTCACGTAGCCCGTGAACCGGAACGCGTACTCGCTGCCGCGCTCGCGCACGGAGATGTCGAACCCGCTCGCCCCGCCAGTCTTCGTCGGTGTCTCCGTCGAGAAGTCGGGCATACTCGAATACTGCGAGTCCGCCTCGTAGTACTCGTAAGCGATTCCCTGGACGAGTCGGACGGACGGACTCGAATCCTGTGGCACCCTGTACTGCGCGAGGACTGCCGTTCGGCCCCCGCCTTTCGCGGACCAGACGACCTGCACCACGTCGCCCGTGACCAGCCCAGGCGGATACGTCGCGTCAGCAGTGCCCGGGCTGTTGCTGGCATTGAGACTGAAGGAGCTGCCGGCACTGACGCTGGTGCCGGTCCCCTGGCCGACCCAGCTCTCGTCCTGCGGCGTGCCACCACCGGCGGGCCGGACGACGACCGACAGCGACCCCGAATTACTGTCGTCGATTGTCCCCCCGCCCTGGTGTGTCACGACCACGATGCCACTGCTGGCGTTGAATTCGAACTCGAACTCGGCCTGTGGCGGTGGGTCCTGGACCAGCGTCGTGAGGTCGGCACCGGCGAGGAATATCGCACCGGCTCCGACGAACACGACCGCGACCATCAACACGAGGGAGACCTGTTCGTTGAGACCACGGTCGCCTGGAGGGAGCATCGTTTCGGTATCGGTGACAGATAGAAAAAACGTATCGGCCCGCACGGGACGACAGCCCGATTCTTTCGCCTCGTCCGACGATGATGGAGCTGACGCTGCGATAGGAACTGTAAGAATCGGGCCAGATCTTGTTCTCTCGGGGACCTGCTTCGTCAGTAGTGGCCCGCGCCGAGACAGTCCTGTCGCTTTCGGGTGTTGTTTCGTCAGTAAGTTGTGCGTGGGTGCTGTCCGTCAGGAGAGCACCCGCATCGTGTTGGTGGCCGAGTTGGTGACCACCGGTGCGATGCGTGGGACCGGATTTGAACCGGCGGACCTCTACAGGACAGCGCCCTCAACGCTGCGCCGTTGGCCTGGCTTGGCTACCCACGCTCGCTGTGTCTTGCTGCATTTCCTCGTTTCGGGGGGATAAATAAAAGCCTGTCTTTTCGTCGGCGCTATGCGAGTAAGAATCGTGGGACGTTTTTACGTACACAGCGCAGGGGTACGTCCGTCATTTTCGACCGGAAATGGTACCTCGCCGTATGGTGGAACGCGACAAAGCGGGGTATTCAAATGTCACGCCACGGTAGGGGCTGGTATGCCGAAGTACTCGACGGGTGGATCGTCGGGTAGCAGCGACGGTGACACCTGTGAACTCTGTGGCGCGGACAGCGATGGCCTGCGGCGGGCGAACGTCGCTGGCGCGACACTCCAGGTGTGTCCGTCGTGTGCCCCCCACGACGACGCCCAGAAGCAGCAATCGAGCGGGACCGACCGCTCGAACCAGCAGGACGAGTCCAGCCGCAAACGTCGGGCCGTCCAGAACGCCGCGAAGGCGAACGACGTCTGGGACGGCGACTCCAAACGCTGGGAGGAGGAAGGGACGAACTACGACGACGACCCGCTCCCGTATCTGGTGAAGGACTACGGGAAACTCGTCACCGAGAAGCGCCAGTCGAAGGGGCTCCAGCGAGAGGAACTCGCGAGCGAACTCGGTGTCGACGAGTCGGACATCATCGCCATCGAACAGGGCCGTGCGACGCAGGCCGGTATCGGTGGCGGTCTCATCGCGGCCATCGAGGACCTGCTCGACGTCGAACTGGCCGACTCGTAGGCCACCCCTCGATTCGTACTCCCACAGCGTTTTTGTTCACTGGGCGTGTCTCGCTGGTCGATGACCCAACGCGCTGCGGCGGAGCCGTACACGACCCGGTTTTCGACGGACGTGGCGGCCATCGACGGCCGCGAGGTGCGACTCCAGACTAGCTTCTTCTACGCCGAGAGCGGTGGCCAGCCAGCCGACCGCGGGACCATCGGCGGGGTCCCGGTGGCCGACGTCCAGCTAGACGCCGACGGGACGCACGTCCACACACTGGGAGACGACCCGACCTTCCGTGAGGGCCAGTCGGTCGTCTGCGACGTCGACTGGACGTTCCGAATGTACTGCATGCGGGCACACACGGCCAGTCACGTCCTCTACGGGGCGGGTAGACAGCTACTGGACGACCTCGGCTACGGCGGGTTCGACATCACGGCGGTGTCCGACCCGGGTGCGGCCTCGGACCCTGACGAACCGGCCCCCGACGAGGGGAAGGTCCGGGTGGACTTCGAGACCTCGACGACGGTCGACGACGAGGTGCTGGTGGAACTCGAACGACGGGTGAACCAGGCGGTGTGGGAGTCCCGCGAGGTGACGTGGGAGGAGGTCTCGCTGGAGACGGTTCGCGAGAACGAGTTCGTCGCGTTCAACACGAAGACGGAGGCGGACGTGTTCGCGGACGCCGACTCGGTCCGACTCGTCACCATCGATGAGGGCGACGTGGTCCCCGGTCAACCGTCGGAGGGACCGTGGGACGTCGCCGCCTGCGGTGGCACCCACGTCAGGAACACCCGTGAAATCGGCCCCATCACCGTACTCGACCGGTCGAACCCGGGCGAGGGGTTGACCAGGGTCGAGTTCGCCGTCGGCCCCCGGAGCATCGACCGGCGGGCGCTCGAGAAACGGTCCGTGCTCGCCGCGAGTCGCGAACTCGGGACCGGTGTGAGCGACGTGCCCGACGCGGTCGACCGCCTGCAAGAGACGGTCTCGTCGCTGGCGTCTGAACGCGATGGACTACGCAGGAAACTGGTCGAATCACGGTTGGACGCACTGGAGCCCGTCGAGCGTGACGGTGCGAGGTGGCTCGTCGGGTCGGTCGCGGACGTGGGGCCGAACGACCTCCAGTCCGTGGTACAGGCGGCAGCGGGGGACCGCGCCGACGTCGTCGTGCTCGTCGGTGAGACCGACAGCACCTTCGTGGTCGTGGGCGCGGCGGACGGCCACGACGCCGCGTCTGTCGTCACGAGGGTGACGAAAGAACACGGCGGTGGTGGGGGTGGGAGCGACCGGTTCGCCCAGGGTGGGGGCATCGGGTCGACTCCCTCTGCTGTCGTCGCCGACGTGCGGGGACAGGTCGAGTAGGCAGTCGGCGGGGCAGTAAAGGTGGATGCCTGACGGCCAGCGAGGGGTCCGGCCGTCGTCTGCACCGACAGACAGCGATAGGAAGTCGTCGCCCAAATTGTCTAAAGGTTATCATTCCATGGATGACGGTGCATTCCGATTCGTTCGGACTGGTCCGACCTGCTCGGAGTACTCTGGTGTGACCGGTCCCTGTAGTAAGATGGCCTAGAGGAGAAACCATATGTCGACAGAGTGGGGAGAGGTGGACATGGTTGGTCCCACACAGCGACTCGAGTTCGTCTGGAACTCGACGGCACGACGAGCAGTGTTGCACACGCTCGCTTCGTCACCCCGACCCAGACAGGCGGTCGTCGACGCCGCCGATGCGAGCGAATCGGCGGTGTACGACGCGTTGAACCGTCTCCAGCGACGTGGCTACGTCTACGAACGCGACGACGGTGACTGGGCCCTGACAGGGACGGGGTGGGCGGTCAGAGACCTGCTCGACAAGATTCAGACGGTCGAAGACGTCCTCGACGACTGCGAGCGGTACTGGGAGACGCACGACCTCTCGGTCCTGCCCGAGTGTGCACGGCGGAACCTGAATCGACTCGACGGCTGTTCGGTGGTCCGGTCGCCAGACGCCGACCCGTTCCGGGCGGCACGGTGTGTCAAGGACACCATCAGCGGGTCGTCGGACGTGGACGTCATCGCCCCGGTGTACGACGACCGGTTCGCCGACGCACTCGTCTCCTGTGACGACCCACACCCACGGCTACTGGTGACGCCCGACCTCCTCCGGGAGACCGCCCGGACGGAGGGACCGAGCGAGGACGCGACCGCACACCTCGACATCCGCGTCGCCCCGGCCGAGTTCGCCATGGCAGCGACCGAACACGGCTTCTGTCTCTCGTTGCCCACGCTCGACGGTCGGTACGACCCACAGAGCGAACTCGTGGCCGAGACGCGAGCCGGCGCTGCGTGGGCCGAGATGGTCTTCGAGGACGTCTGGTCCGACGCGACGCCGGTCGAAGAGTTCGCGACGGTATAATCAGGCAACTTTTTCCACCCGTCTGCGTACACGGTGGTATGGAACTGACAACGGAGCAGGCGGCGGTCCGTGACGTCGTCCGGGAGTTCGCCGAGGAGGAGCTACGGCCGGTGGCAGCCGAGTGCGACGAGGAGCAGTCGTTCCCCGAGGACGTGTGGGACCAGCTCGCCGACCTCGACCTCACGGGGCTGACGGTGCCCGAGGAGTACGGTGGGTACGACGCAGACCCGACGACGTACGCGATAGTCAACGAGGAGCTGGCCTACGGGATGCTCTCGGTCGCAACTGCCCTGTCTGTCCACGGGCTCGCGACCTCCTGTATCGCCGAGTTCGGCGACGAGGAGGTCAAGGAGGCGTGGCTGCCGGAGATGGCCACGGGTCGCCCCGTCGGCGCGTTCGCGCTCTCGGAGCCGGACGCGGGCTCGAACCCGGCCGAGATGTCGACGGTCGCCCGCCGTGACGGCGACGAGTTCGTCATCGATGGGAAAAAGCAGTGGATAACGAACGGGCAGCGCAGCGACGTCGTCATCCTGTTCGCCAAGACCGACCGCGACGACCCCGGCTCGATCACCCAGTTCCTCGTCCCGAAGTCGGAGGTCGACGGCCTCGAAGTCGGCAAGAAGGAGGACAAACTCGGTCTTCGTGCCTCCGATACGACCACGCTGATGTTCGACGGCGTCCGCATCCCAGAACAGTACCAGCTCACCGAGGAGGGCAAAGGCCTCTCGGCGGCCTTCCACATCCTCACCGGCGGGCGCATCGCCATCGCGGCCCAGTCGGTCGGACTCGCCCAGGCTGCCTTCGACGAGGCGCTGACCTACTCACAGGACCGCGAACAGTTCGACCAGCCGATTTCGGACTTCCAGGCCATCCGGCACAAGCTCGCTGACATGCAGACCCAGATTACTGCGGGGCGACTGCTCACCCGTGAGGCTGCCCGGAAGAAGGAGGCGGGCGACCAGATGGAGACCGCGTTCGCCGCCTCCCAGGCCAAGTACTTCGCCAGCGAGGCCGCGATGGACGTGACGAACGAAGCCGTCCAGATTCACGGTGGCTACGGCTACACGACCGACTTCCCGGTCGAGCGTTTCTACCGTGACGCGAAGATTCTGACCATCTACGAGGGCACGTCCGAGATACAGAAGAAGATCATCGCACGCCATCTCCTCGACTGAGCAACAGATTTATTTCGTCCTCAGGTGAGTGGCGAACGATGGACGGCGACCACGACCGGACCGCCGTGGACGAACTTCTCGGAGTGTTCGACGCGACGGACGACCGCCGGAAGCGGGTGGAACTGGAACTCCTGCCGCTCGGCGACGGGACCCAGGTCTCCCGGACGTTCACCGCGACCGACGGGGACGGCGCTCGCTACACCACGACCGGAGCGGCCGCCGTCGACGCGCCGCTCACGCTCGAAGGCGCGCGACTCGACGTCACGGACACGGCAGAGACCGAGGACGGGGTCAGGGTCGGCTACGTCCCTACACTCCGACGACTGGACGAGAGGCCCGTCGTTCGCGATGCAGTCTCGTTCCGCTGGGTCGAAGACCGGTTCGTCCGCGAGGAGGTTTCGCTGCCGTCGCGGCGGGAGCGACCCCGCGAGTTCTGGTACCGCTGGTACGACGACGAACAGGAGCGGCCCGTCACGGACGCGCTCGCGCCGGCCGTCCGCTCGGTCGGCGAACGGTTGTTCCAGGTCGCGACCGCCCGGTCGACCCGGAACGCCGCGGTGACGGTCGAGGACTCGGGCGACGCGATGCGGGTGACGACGCCACGACCGGCCGGCCGGAGCTTCACCTGTGATGCCTCGGTTCGCAACGGCGAACTGTTCCTGACGGGGCTGGCCGAGCACCGCCGGCACGCCGTCGACGCGCGAACCGGGGCAGCAGGTGCCGTCCCCACAGATACTGCAGACGTCCCGGGGGAGCGCCTCCAGACCCGACACGAGGACGTGGCGGTCGCCGTCGCACCGCCGTACCCGGTGACGGCCGACGGTGCCCGGGTGACCGTCACCGACGACCGACTCGTCGCGCACGTCCCGCGGTGTGCGCCCCGGGAGCGGCGGGACGGCGTCGTCCGGGTCGAGTGGGCCTGAGACCGGGCAGACTGCGCTGGTGAGGCGGTGGTCCCGTCGCCTCCAGAGCTCTCAACGAGGCGAAATAACCCCTATTGCAGCGCTTCTCGAATCCACTGGACAGTGCCAGAGACAGTCTCACCGGACGCGCTGACGTGTCGACTTCACACCGCTATCGGCGAGACCGAGTCGGTGACCGTCCGCGTCGACGGGACCAGCGACGGCGGAACCGAGGTCACCCGTGTCGTCCACGCCAACGGCGAGACGCTCACGGCGACGACGACGCTCGATACGCCCGTCACGCTCGCCTGCTCGCAGGTCGTCGTGACGCGACTGTCGGAAGCGACTGGCGGCATCAAGCTCGTCAGACCGGTCCTGCGTCGGTGTGGTCCGGACGAGACGGTCGACGGAGCGGCGACCTTCCACCGAACTGCGAACGGGTTCCGACGTGAGGGTCGTCGCGGGCCACCCACCGCACCCACGAGTTCGCCGTCGTACACGTGGCAACGGCTCCAGGGCGAGGGCTTCGTCGCGGGGACGCTGGTCCCGGCCATCGGCACGCTCGTCGAACGTGTCGCGCTGTCCCGCCAGCGACGGGGCGTGGCCGGTGACCTCACGGTGACGGCCGAAGCCCTCACCCTCTCGCTCGACCGACTCGCGCAACCAGAACGTCTCTACGACTGTCGCGTGGAGAACGGGACGGTCTGCATCTGGGCGCTCGGCGAGCGTGAGTCCGAGAGCGGGACCGACCGGACCGAGCACGCAGTTCGGTTCGTTCCACCGTTTCCCGTCACGGCCGCGGGCGGGACGGTGACGACGCGAGACGGGACGGTCGTCGTCACGGTCCCACGGTGTGAGCGCGGGGAGCAGTGCGACGGCTCGCTGGACGTGACCTCGGCCGAAAACGAGGACAGAGAGAATCCGCGGGACGGCGCGCTCGCGGATGCCGACTAGTCGTCGGCTTCGACGCCGTCGGTCTCGGGGCGAACCCCGTCCGTGCCGGTCTCGGTCGCCTCGCCCTCTGCTTCCGTCTCGACGCGGTCGGTCGCTTCGTCGGTCTCGGTCGTATCGGTCGCTTCGTCGGCGTCCGCATCTGCGTTTGCTTCCGCCGAATCGGGCTCCTCGGACGACGTGCTCTCGTACGGTGTCGCCGGAATCCCGGTCACGGTGACGCCCGGTTCGACGTCGGTAGTGAGGACCGACCCTGCGCCGACGCGGGCGTCGTCACCGAGCGTGATGTCGCCGATGAGCGTCGCGTTCGCGCCGATGATGACGCGGTTTCCAACCGTCGGGTGGCGTTTCTCTGGGCGCGGCGAGTTCCCGCCCAGTGTGACCCCGTGGTACATGTGTACGTCGTCGCCGACCACCGCGGTCTCGCCGATGACGACACCCATCCCGTGGTCGATGACGACCCTGCGACCGATGGTCGCGCCGGGGTGAATCTCGACGCCGGTCATGAACCGGACGAACTGCGAGAGAACACGTGCAGGCAGGTGGTAGCCAGCATTCCAGAGCCTGTGGGCGACTCTGTGGCCCCACACGGCGTGCAACCCGGCGTAACACGTCAGGACCTCCAGCACCCCGCGTGCGGCGGGGTCCCGGTCGAGCACCGCCTTCACGTCTTCTCGAACCATGCGGACCGCGCGAAGCATGGTACTCACGGCAATCCCCCTGTCGTGCGGTCGTTTCTCGCGTGGTCACCGACCTCGACGCGGCAGCAACAGTCCGACCGAGACTGCGGCTGGTCGTGGACGTTCCCACCGGAAGTGACGGTGACCGTCATACTCTGTCATGCGCTTGCAACGATGAAAAACTACGCGGTTTCTGGGGAAACGTTCCCGTTCCGTAACCCGAACCGACCCGCTTAACCGACCCGCTTAATCGACTGGCTCGCGTACCCTCTGGCGTGACTATGGACTACGACGGCGTCGTCTACGACCTCGACGGCACGCTCGTTCACCTCGACGTCGACTGGGCGGCGGTCGAGCGCGACGTGGCGACCGTCTACGAGGACGCCGGCGTCGGCATCGACGGCCGAGGGCTCTGGGGCCTGTTCGAGGACGCCACGAACCACGGCCTGCGCGACCCGGTCCACGAGGCCATCGCCGAGCACGAGCGGGAGGGGGCACGGAACTCGGAACGACTCCCACACGCCGACGCGCTCGCCCGCGAGCACCGGCCCATCGCAGTGTGTTCGCTGAACTGCGAAGCCGCCTGCCACATCGCACTGGAGACCCACGGCCTGACGGACCACGTCCAGGCCGTCGTGGGGCGCGACACGGTCGAGACGTACAAACCGCATCCAGAACCGCTTCTCACGGCCGTTTCGGCCATCGACCGACATCCGGCGAGGGTGGTCTTCGTGGGGGATAGCGAGCGCGACGAAGAGACGGCACAGCGGGCAGGCACGGCGTTCGAGTGGGTCTGAACCGACGACTCAGGCGCTCGGTTCGCCGGCGGAGTCTCGATACTTCTTCGCGTAGACGAACACGCCGATGGCGGTGACGAACCAGACGATAGCCCCGATTCGCACGGCGAACTCCGCACGAGCGTTCCACGTCTGGAGGTCGAACAGGAGCGAGAAGATGGCGACCAGCGGTGCGCCGGTGAGAATCGTGACGACGAACGTGGTCTGCATGACCCAGGCGTACAGGTCGTCGGTCTCGACGGCTTCTCGCGTGCTCGGCCCGGCGGTTGCGTCGGAGTCGGTGGCTTGGTCGGGGTCGGTGGATTCACCCGAATCGCCGTCGCCAGCTTCGACCGAATCGACGTCCTGTGACACGCCCGAGACTGCGGTCGCCATCACATAAGCACTGCCGATTTCGCGAGCAATCGGCAGGCGTTTGAACCCCCCGGTGCAAAACTTGCCTATGCCAACCACGGTGCGAGACGTGCTCGCGAAGTCGGGCGAGGAACCCATCACGATGCTCACCGCCTACGACGCGGTGACAGCCGAAATCGTCGACGAACGAGGTATCGACATCATCCTCGTCGGTGACAGCCTCGGCAACACGGTCCTCGGCCACGACTCGACCCTTCCCGTCACGGTCGACCAGATGGCGAGCCACACGGCCGCGGTCGCCCGCGCCACCGAGAACGCCCTCGTCATCGCGGACATGCCGTTCCTCTCCTACGGCCACGACGACAAGGAGAGCATCGAGAACGCGGGGCGCATGCTCAAGGAGGCGGGCGCGCACGCGGTCAAAATCGAATCGGGCCCCCACACGGTCGAACTCACCGAGAAGATGGTCCAGCTCGGCATCCCCGTCCAGGCCCACCTCGGGCTGACGCCCCAGCGCGTCAACCAGCTCGGCTACGCCCGCCAGGGCACCTCCGAGGACGCTGCCGAGGAGATTCTCGACCTCGCGCGCCAGCACGAGGAAGCCGGCGCGTTCTCACTCGTCCTCGAACACGTGCCCGCGAACCTCGCCGCGCAGGTCACCGAGGCCATCGACATCCCGACCATCGGCATCGGCGCTGGCCCGGACTGTGACGGACAGGTCCTCGTCGTGGACGACGCGGTCGGCCTCTCGGACTGGACGCCGTCGTTCGTCAAGGAGTTCGGCAACCTTCGCGAGGAGATGGCGACCGCCATCGACGGCTACCGTGAAGCAGTCGAGTCCGGTGAGTTCCCGGCCGAAGAACACAGCCACGTCGAAGAAGACCTGGACGGGCTGTATTGACGGTCCCGTACTGACGGTTCGCTCTGTTACTCGTTCACTCGCTCACAGAACGTCGACACCGACTCGTTGAACGCGTCGGGCTGTTCCAGCATCGCGAGGTGGGCCGCCTCCTCGACGATGGCCAGTTCGCAGCCGTCGATTCGCTCCGCGAGGAACTCGTGGTAGTGTGGCGGCGTCAGGTAGTCGTGTTCGCCGACCAGACAGAGCGTCGGCACGTCGATGTCCCCGACCTCCTCGCGCACGTCGAACTCGTGGCAGGTCAGGAAGTCGCGCTCGGTGACTTCGCGGCCACACTCGCGCATCCCCTGGATGGACAGTTCTTCGAGGCGCGGGTCCGGGTCGTGAAAGAGGCGGTCCTCGCCGTGGAGGAACTCGATGGCGCGGTCGAAATCGGTCGCCAGCCACTCGCGCAGGTCGTCGAGGACGGCGAGTTTCGCCCCGGTCCCGGCGAGGACGACCCCGTCGAAGTCGTGCTCACGCTCCAGCAACAGGTGGAGGACGATAGCGCCCCCGAGCGAGTTCCCGACGACGACGCGCGCGTCGGTCTCCTCGGCGACGGCCAGCACGTCGTCGGTGTACGCCGAGAGCGTCTCGTAGCCGGGGTCGGCGTCGAAGTCCTCGCTCTCCCCGTGGCCGCTCAGGTCGAGCGTGACGACCGGTCGGTCGTCGCTCAGCCGTGACTGGGACTTCCAGAGGTGATGTGTCCCTCCGCTGCCGTGGACGAACAGGACCGGGTCCCCCTCGCCACCGCGGTCGGATACCTCGTAGGCGGTCGTCCGTCCGTGGTGCGTGATAGTCTGCATGACTGTAGCTTGGTCGACCGACGGCATAAAGCCTAAGACGATGTGAACCGCAGTTACATCGTAGTTAGTAGAACCCGCCGCCGTACCCCGATTAGGTAGGCGATAGGCTTTTATACTATGAAGACTAACTTGTGGTTAGCAAGCACATGCACTTACAAGAATTCGTCTCTGGAAGCGAGCGGTTCGTTCGCCACTACGCCTACGACGACGTGCACGTCATCGCGGCCGACCTCGGTGCTCTCGGTTCCGAGGCGACCGTGGACGTCGCCGGTGACACCGTCATCGTCGTCCCGAGCGACGACCACGACCAGTTCGAGATAGAGGTCCCCGGCGCCGCGCGAGCGTTTATCAGAAACGGCGTCCTCACTATCGAAGTGGAGGTCGATGCATGAAACTTACCGTCAAACCACTGAAGCAGAAGGACGCGGGCCGCGGCCTCGCCGCCATCGACCGCGTCTCGATGCAGGAACTGGGTCTGGAGAACGGCGACTACATCGAAATCAGCGGCAAAGGTGACGGCGGCGCCGTCGCCCGCGTCTGGCCAGGCTACCCCGAAGACCAGGGCCAGCACGTCATCCGTATCGACGGCCGCATCCGCCAGCAGGCCAACGTCGGCATCGACGACCGCGTCGAGGTCGAGAAAGCCGACGTCAAACCCGCAAAGAGCGTCACCGTTGCGCTCCCACAGAACCTGCGCATCCGCGGGAACATCGGCCCGCTCGTCCGCGACAAGCTGAGCGGTCAGGCCGTCACCGGCGGGCAGACGGTCCCGTTCTCGCTCTCCTTTGGCCCCATGGCCGGGAGCGGGCAGTCCGTCCCGCTGAAGATCGCATCGACCAGCCCCTCCGGCACGGTCATCATCACCGACTCGACCGACATCCAGATCAGCGAGAAGCCCGCCGAGCAGATAACCGGCGGGGCCGGTGGTGGCGCCCGCGAAGGTGTCCCGAACATCACCTACGAGGACATCGGTGGCCTCGACAAGGAGCTCGACCAGGTCCGCGAGATGATAGAGCTCCCGATGCGCCACCCCGAACTGTTCAAGCAACTCGGCATCGAGCCACCGAAGGGCGTCCTCCTGCACGGCCCGCCGGGGACCGGGAAGACGCTCATCGCGAAGGCCGTCGCCAACGAGATAGACGCACACTTCCACACCATCTCGGGCCCCGAAATCATGTCGAAGTACTACGGGGAGTCCGAGGAACAGCTCCGTGAGGTGTTCGAGGAGGCCGAGGAGAACCAGCCAGCAATCGTCTTCATCGACGAGATAGACTCCATCGCAAGCAAGCGCGGCGAGGCCTCCGGCGACGTGGAACGCCGCGTCGTGGCCCAGCTCCTCTCGCTGATGGACGGACTCGAAGAGCGCGGGCAGGTCACCGTCATCGCGGCGACCAACCGCGTCGACGCCCTCGACCCCGCCCTGCGCCGTGGTGGCCGGTTCGACCGTGAAATCGAGATCGGCGTCCCCGACAAGGAGGGCCGTCTCGAAATCATGCAGGTCCACACCCGCAGCATGCCGCTGTCGGACAGCGTGGACCTCGACCAGTACGCCGAGAACACCCACGGGTTCGTCGGTGCCGACATCGAGAGCCTCGCGAAGGAGGCCGCGATGAACGCGCTCCGGCGCATCCGCCCCGAACTCGACCTCGAACAGGAAGAGATAGACGCGGAGGTGCTGGAGAACCTGAAAGTCACCGAAGGCGACTTCAAAGACGCGATGAAGTCGGTCAAACCCTCGGCGATGCGCGAGGTGTTCGTCGAGGTCCCCGACGTCACGTGGAACGACGTCGGCGGGCTCGGCGACACGAAAGAGCGCCTCCGCGAGACCATCCAGTGGCCGCTGGACTACCCCGAGGTGTTCGAGGCGATGGACCTCGAGGCGGCCCGTGGCGTGTTGATGTACGGCCCGCCGGGGACCGGGAAGACCCTGCTCGCGAAGGCCGTCGCCAACGAGGCCAACAGCAACTTCATCTCCATCAAGGGGCCGGAGCTGCTGAACAAGTACGTCGGCGAATCGGAGAAGGGTGTCCGCGAGGTGTTCGACAAGGCACGGTCGAACGCCCCGACGGTCATCTTCTTCGACGAGATCGACTCCATCGCCACCGAACGTGGCCGCCACTCCGGTGACTCCGGCGTCGGCGAACGGGTCGTCTCGCAGCTGCTGACCGAACTCGACGGGCTCGAAGACCTGGAGGACGTGGTCGTCATCGCGACGACCAACCGCCCCGACCTCATCGACAGCGCACTCCTGCGTCCGGGCCGGCTGGACCGCCACGTCCACGTCCCCGTCCCCGACGAGGAAGGGCGCGAGAAGATCTTCGAAGTCCACACCCGGAACAAGCCGCTGGCCGACGACGTCGACCTCGCGTGGCTCGCCAAGCAGACCGAGGGCTACGTCGGCGCGGACATCGAAGCGCTCTGCCGTGAAGCCTCGCTCGCCGCGACCCGCGAGTTCATCAACACGGTGTCGCCCGACGACATGGACGACTCCGTCACGAACGTCCGCATCACCAGGGACCACTTCGAGCACGCACTCGGCGAGGTTACCGCGAGCGTGACCGAGGAGACCAAAGAGCGCTACAACGAGATCGAGAAGCGCTTCGGCCACGAACAGCCCGAACTCGAAGAGCGCGAGTTCGGCCGAACGTTCCAGTAGGACCGTTTGTGACCTCGGGTTTCCGCGGGTGCCTTCGGCGCCCTGCGGGAACCACTCGGTCCAGAAAGCTATCGCGCAGGAGCGAAGTTCCTGCTTGCTCCCAACGAGCTTCGCTCGTTGGGGATGCGAAAAAGGCTGCTCGCTTCGCTCGCAGGTGCTGCGCTTGACTGCCTACCGCACCACGCCCGCAGCCACACACCGACCAGCCAGTCCATCAGCTGGGCCTCCGACAGTTCCCGTTTCTTCCGACCCACGCTGAAACGCGCGTCTGAACTTGCACAAACTACTCATGTTCCTGAACAGATACCTGAGCCATGCCCTCCCGACGCGACTACTGTAAACGATTCGCTGTCACGGCCGGCGGAATCGCTCTCGCGGGGTGTGCCACGACGCTCTCGGACCAGACGGAGACGCCCGACCCACCGGGAACCGGGGACGAGCCGGACGAACCAACCACGCCTGCCACAGCCGCCGACCCGGTCGACTGGACCGAGTTCGGCGTCGACCCGGGGAACAGGGGCTTCGCACCGGGGAACACCGGGCCCGCCGATGCGTCAGTCGCCTGGGCGGGAATCGGGTCGAAGGAGACGGTGAACTGCTCGCCGGCAGTGGCCGACGGGACCGTGTTCGTCGGCGGGAACGCAGTGTACGCCTTCGACGCCGTATCGGGCGAGCGAATCTGGCGATACGAGACCGGGACGTTCGTCCCCTGTGCGCCGGCGGTGGTGGACGGCGTGGTCTACACCGCCCACAGCGATGGGGCCGTCCTCGCACTCGACGCCGAAACCGGCGAGGAGGTGTGGACCCACGAGACGAACCACAACCTCTGGACACGGGCGCTCACGGTCCACGAAGGCTCGGTGTACGTCGGGACGGCCGGCACCATGCCGGCGGTCGTCAGCGGTGAGACCGACGAATCGAAGGCGGGGCTGGTGGTGGCACTCGACGCCGACTCCGGCGAGAAGCAGTGGGAGTTCGGCGCGTCCGACTGGTTCACCGGCCCCGCTGTCGGCGATGGACTGGTCTTCGCCGGGAACGAGGAGGGGCGGTTCTACGCCCTCGACGCCGAGACCGGAGCGGAGGCGTGGTCGTGGCGCGGCGGCGGCTTTCAGGCACCGCCGGCCTACGACGACGGGACCGTCTACGTCGGGCTCCACGGGACCGGCGCGTGCGTAGCGCTGGACGCGACGACCGGTGAGGAACGCTGGCTGACCGACCTCGGGACGCCCAACGTGAAGTGCTCTCCAGCGGCCGACGGCCAGCACGTCTACATCGGTGGGAAACGCTCGGTCGGCTATCCGGTCGACGCTGGCGGTGGCGGGACCGACGCTGCCACGAGCACGAAGACACCGACGTCCACCGTGTCCGGTCCGGCCGCCGACGGCGACTTCGGCCGACTCCAGGCGCTGTCGGTCGAAGATGGGAGCGTCGCCTGGACCTACGACTCCGAGTTCGACTTCCGGTCGTCCCCGGCCGTTACAGCCGACGCGATTTACGTCGGCAACGGCGAGGGCATCGTCTCGGTGGCCCGCGCCGACGGGAGCGAACGCTGGCGGGTCGATTTCGAGCGGTACGTGAACTCCTCGCCGGCCGTGGTGGACGGGCGGACCTACATCGGGTGTGCCGACGGCCACCTGTACTGTCTGGCCGACGAGAGGTGAGCCGGACGGGTCCGCCGGTCAGTCCAGGTTCAGGTCCGCGAGAATCGTCTCCGCGTGCTCCTCGGGGTCGACGCCCTCGTAGGCGAGTTCGATGGTCCCCTCCTCGTCGATGACGTACGTGTTCCGGAACACGCCGTCGAAGGTGTTGCCGAACATCCGCTTCTCGCCGTAGGACTCGTACAGCGTCGAGACCTCACCGTCCTCGTCCGAGAGGAACGTCACGGGCAGGTCGTGGTCTTCTTCGAACGTCTTCAGGTCCGAGACGGTGTCGTCGCTGACGCCGAGGACGGCGATATCGTGCTCCTCGTAGCTGTCCCAGTTGTCGCGGAACGAGCAGGCCTGCGTGGTACAGCCCTCGGTGTTCGCCCGGGGATAAAAGTACAGGACGACACGCTGGCCACGGAATTGCGAGAGCGCTACAGGGTCACCGTTCTGGTCGGAAAGCTCGAAGTCCGGAGCTTCCTCGCCGATGTCGAGCATAGCCGCGGCAACGAACAGGTGGATGAAGTGGATTTCGTTTTACTCCGACGTGACGGCGTCTCCGACCGCCAGCGTCCCGGTTTCGACGATTTCTGCACGGAGGCCACCGCGGTGGACCAGCGACGAGACTGCACCCTCTTTCGTGAGCGATTCGAGGTACGAACAGGGCTCACACAATTCGACGCCACGACAGACCGCCTCGCCGACGCGGAACTCCGCGTCCACGAGGTGGTTGAGCGCGACCCCACGGGTCGTCACGTTCCGGCGGTGTTCGCCCGGTTCGAGCGTGAAGTCGTGGTCGCGCTCGGCGGCTTCGAGCGCCTCGGCCTCGATGAGCGTGATACCGCGCGGGGTCCCGTCAGAGAACGTCCCGGACTCGTCGAAGTAGCGGTCACCGCGCAGGCCCGCACCCGCCACGGCGTCGACCGACTCGACCGATTCGACAGGCTCGCCGGACTCTCGTGCGATGTGGATGGACTCGACCGTCCCTGTCATGGCGAACCGTTAGAACAGGGATGCGAAAAAGCTACTCCAGTTTCTTCGCCGCGTCGCGTTCGACCAGCGGGTCGGCGTTGGCCGAGGGGAGGTCGACCACGTCGTCCGCCGAGAGCGAGTACTCCCGTTCGTCGACGCCGAAGATGTCGCCGACGTCGCGGGTGATGAGGACTCGCGTCCGGTCGGTGTCGTCCTCGGCATCCGCTCTCGGTTCGGTCTCCCGGTCCGGTGTCCCCGAAGTGGGGGCACCGTCGGCCGTCGGGTCCGGCTCCTGTGGCGGCGCGCCACTCGGAGCCGGGTCGTCGTTCTGGGCGGTCTCGCCCATCACGTCGGCCGCAGAGACGCCACCGCCGGTCGAGTCCATCTCTGTCGGGTCGGCGTCTGCGACCGCGCGGGCCTCGGCCGCCGAGATGTCGGGGTCGCCGCGGACGTCGGGGTCGTCCCCTGTCGTGGAACCAGCCGACTGCGCAGTGCCTGCCTCGTCGGTCCCGGCCGGGTCCGTCGCGGGGTCGGGGTCGAACTGGGGTGCGGGGTCGGCCGTGGGGCCTGCATCCGCGCCGTCGTCGCCCTCGTCGGCTTCCCTGGCAGCCGGTGTGGTCTCGGCGTTGCCGGAGACCACTTCGAGCATGTGCCCCTTGTTCTCCTCGATGCGGCTGACGAGGTCGTCGTAGAGGTGGCGCTCCTCCGCGGTCAGGCCCTCGACCTGTTCCGCGTTGGCCATGTCCGCCGCCGCGAGGCTGGCCTGCTTGACCAGCTTTCCGAGGCGGCGCTCGTACAGCGACTCGGCCGCGTTCTTCGCGGTCTCTATCTCGTCGGTGAGGCGCTGAATCTCGGGCGAGGAGAAGGGGTCGTCGGCCTCTGCGGCCGCCTGCTCGCGCGTCGCTTTTCGCTCTTCGACGTACTCGGCGACCTCCTGGTAGAACGAGTCTCGTAGCTGCTGGAGACCACCCTTCTGCCGTTCGGTGTCGAGCGCGGAGCGAAGTTCGTTCAGATTCATTCTTTCCCCTTCTCGGCCTGCCCGCGGGCCATCAAGAACACGCCCACGTATTCCGGTACAGTGTGTGCACCTCGCTCCAATGTAAATGTACCGCCACCGAGACGAACGTCGACCGGCTCGGGGACGGTTACCTGTATCTCACTCCCGACGAACGTCCGCGGGACGGCGTCGTGGAGCGGATCGAACTCGTCGAGGTCGCTCCGCGGGATGCGTTTGACCTCGAGTCCGCTCCCACCGTGAAGGCTCCCGGGCAGCCGGATGAGCCGATTGATGTCGGTCGTCACGGGTTCGTCGATAGGCGCGGTCTCCGCAGTGAACGTCTCCTCGGCGAGGCTCCGCGCGAGCGTGAGGAACGCGGGATGCACGTCGACGTTGCCCGCACGAATCTGGTCGACGTTCGTCTGGACCGCCCGGAGGATGCCCTCGGCCTTCTTCTCGCCGACACCGTCGAGCGACTGGAGCCGGTCGAGCGCGTCGTCGTCGTCCAGTTCGAGCAGGTCGTCGACGTAGGCCTCGATGCGACGGTGAACGCGACGGCTCCAGCCGCCGGTCGTGTCGAGCGTCCGCTTGTCCGCAGGGTTCTCCAGCCCGATGCCGGCGACCGCCTCGTGCTGGAGCAGCGTGTCGAAGTCGACGTCCGTCGCGAGCACGTAATCGGCGATTTCGCGTCGGTGGCCGCGACCCAGTTCCTTCACGTCATCGTCGCGGACGTGGACGTGGTAGCCGCGGCCACCGGAGAAGACGACGGTGAGGTCCTCGAAGCCGAAGTCGTCCTCCAGCAGGTCGAGGAGACGAAAGAGCGCGCCCTTGCACGTTTCGAGCATGTCGGCGTAGGAGTCCGCCTCGGGGTCGACGCCCGGCAGGTGGTCGGCGTCGAGGTCGAACACGAGGTCCGAAGAACGCCACCCCTTCTTCGACATCGAACTCGCGCCGGGGTCGTCGTAGCGCCCGGCCGAGAAGTAGACGTGGCGTGGTCGCTCGTCGGCGAGGAACGTCTGGAGATCGCCGATGTCCAGCCAGGAGTTGTGGCGGACCATCGTCGTCCCGCCGGTACTCCAGGTGACGTAGCCCCACTCGCGTTCGTTCGCGTCCGGCGGCGGCGTCACCGACAGCTGTCGATAGTGGTCGCGAAAGCGACCGCGGAGGTACCGTCGGGTGCGCTCTTCCATGGCTCTCGATTCGTTAGAGGAGGTGTTTAAAGAACCTAGCGGACTCGTCCAGCCGACCGTCGAGACCGACCCGTTCTACCGGCGCATGAACTCGGACAGTCTGGCGGTCAGACTGGCGTCGTCACCGAGTTTGAGGTAGTAGGCGTCGCCGCCGTCTTCGTAGTAGTTGTCGATACGTCGTTTGATATCGAACCCGAGGTGTTCGTAGAACCGTAGCGCGTTCTCGTTCGTCGTGCGTGCGTGGCACGTCACGGACCGGTGTTCCTCTGCGACCATGGCGACGAGTTTCTTCCCGATGTCCTCGCCGCGGTGGGAGGGGTCGACGGCGAGAAACAGGATGTACCCGTCGCGGCGCACGGCACAGAACCCGATGACGGACGTCTTCGCACCGTCCTCGACGAAGAGGTGGACCTTCGAACGGCGGTAGGCGTCGCTAAAGAACCCTTTTCGCTGCTTGAGGACGCCCTCACGCTGTCGGATGCGTTCTTTGAGCTTCCACGCATCCTCGACGTACTCGTCGTTCCCCGGGCCGACGACGCGCGTGTCGATGTTGACGCTCACTGTTCTGTAAGTGGTGGTCACGACGATATAATTCCACCGGCAGTGACGGGCCGACAGTCCACCCGACGGGACGGTGAACGGGCCCTGGTTCGGACGGGTGCGCGGTCGAACTCTGTTGGGTGTCCCTTTTCAATACTGTCTCCCGTCCGTCCCTCCAATGCTCTCAGCCGCCGACGAGGAACTGGAACGGACTCGCGAGGCTGGTCGGACAGTGGTCGACACGTTCAGGGACGCCTTCGTCGCCGGACTCTCCATCGTCGTTCCCATCATCGTGACGCTCGTCGTCCTGAACATCCTCGCAGGCTACGTCTTCTCGACGCTCTCCGGTGTCGTCGAGGTCATGCAGGCCTACGGTCCCACCCCCACGGAGGTCTACCTCTTCGCTGCTATCACGCCCGCGACGGTCGACCTCGTCCTCCAGGCGTTTACCCTCATGGTCCTCGTCGGGACCATCCTCGGTATCGGCTTTCTCACTCGGTTCACCTATGGCGAGCGCGGCATCGAGTACGCGGACGCCCTCATCGGTGCGATTCCGGGCGTCGGCTCGGTGTACGATAGCTTCCGGGAGATGTCGGACGTCATCGTCGAGAGCGACCAGCAGAACTTCCGCGACGTGAAACTCGTCGAGTTCCCACAGGCGGACACGTACACGCTCGGCTTTCTCACCGCCGACACACCGGCAGAACTGCAGGCCGCGGCCGGGCGAAACGACATGGTGACGCTGTTTCTCCCGCTCGCGCCCAACCCTGTGATGGGTGGGAACCTCGTACACGTCCCCGAACATCGCGTCGAGGACGTCGACATGACCGTCGAGGAAGGACTCAGGACGGTCGTGACGACTGGCGTCGCGACCGGCGACGGAAAAGCCCACGGCGATTCACGACTCTCCGAGGCCGAACTCGGACAGCTGGCCGCCTACGAGCAGGCCGAACATCGGACGGGCCGGAGCGACGACGACGAGGCGACCGACCCAATCGACAACCGACAGACAGAGGCCGACGTGGCGAGTAGGGAGACACCATGAGCTTCCAGCTCCGCGAGCACACCGCCGACGTGGCCGTCGAGGCCCACGGCGACACGCTCTCCGAGACGTTCGCCGCCGTCGCCGACGGGCTCACTGCCGCGATGTGCGACGACTGGCCCGACACGGGTGAGCGGTTCTCGTTCTCCCTCGACGCCGAGAACGCCGAAGCCCTGCTGTTCGACTACCTCGACCAGCTCATCTACGAACGGGACGTCCGGCTGGTCCTCCCGGTCGACAACGAGACGACGGTCGAGGAGGAGGACGGCGAGTGGCATCTTGAGGGGAGTGCCCGCGGTGTCCCCCTCACCGACGTGACCGCCCGGGACATCAAGGCGGTCACCTACTCCGACATGCGCGTCGAGGAGACCGACGACGGTTGTCGTGCATACGTCGTCCTCGACGTGTAACCGCCCCGAACAGCGGCTAACGGCAGCGGGACCATCAACGAAATCCTTTCCGGGGTGCCGCGTCCATCTTCAGGTATGGATACCTACGAGGCCGGCGAGGTCACGCTGCACAGAGTACGTGACTACGTCTGGGAGATTCCGAAGGAGGGCGACATGCGCGTCCCGGCGCGCGTGCTCGCCAGCGAGTCGTTACTCGAAGAGATAAGCGACGACAAGACCCTCGAACAGCTGAAGAACTCGACACAGCTCCCCGGCATCACCAAGTACGCCATCTGCATGCCCGACGGCCATCAGGGGTACGGCTTCCCCGTCGGCGGGGTCGGCGCGATGGATGCCGAAGACGGCTGTATCTCGCCCGGCGCGATCGGTTACGACATCAATTGCGGCGTCCGGATGCTGAAGACGAACCTGACCTACGAGGACCTCCAGGGCCGCGAGGAGGAACTCGTCGAGGCGCTGTTCGCCAACATCCCGTCGGGCCTCGGCGGTGGCGGCGTCTTCGAGGGCGGCATCGACGACATCGAAGACATCCTCGACCGGGGGATGGAGTGGGCGCTGGAGAACGACTGGGCGGTCCCCGCAGACCTCGAACACTGTGAGGACGAGGGGGTCCGCCACGACGCCGACCCCTCGAAGATATCCCAGAAGGCGAAAGACCGCGGCAAGAACCAGGTCGGGAGCCTCGGCTCGGGCAACCACTTCCTCGAAGTTCAACGGGTCACCGACGTGTACCGCGAGGACGTCGCAGCAGAGTTCGGGCTCGAGGAGGACCAGGTCGTCGTCCTCATCCACTGTGGCTCACGCGGCCTCGGCCATCAGACCTGCACCGACTACCTCCGCAAGATAGAGAAGACTCACGCGGGCCTCCTCAAGCAGTTGCCGGACAAGGAACTCGCCGCCGCGCCTGCCGGCTCACAGCTCGCCGAGGACTACTACGGCGCGATGTGTGCCGCCATCAACTTCGCGTGGGTGAACCGCCAGCTCATCATGCACCGCACCCGGCAGGTGTTCGAGAAGGTGTTCGGCCGCGACTGGGAGGACATGGAGATGGACCTGCTGTACGACGTGGCCCACAACATCGGGAAGAAGGAGACACACAGGGTCGGCATCGACGCGAACGGCGAGGCCGTGCCCGACGAGGACGCCGTCGAGTTCGAGGAGCGCGAACTGTACGTCCACCGCAAGGGGGCCACCAGGGCCTTCCCGGCCGGTCGACCGGAACTCCCACCGGCGTACCAGAACGTCGGCCAGCCCATCATCATCCCGGGCAGCATGGGCGCGGGCAGCTACGTCCTCCGCGGCGGCGAGAACTCCATGAAGGAGACGTTCGGCTCGACAGCCCACGGTGCAGGCCGGCTCATGAGCCGCACCCAGGCGAAGAAGGACTACTGGGGCGGCGACGTGCAACAGGAACTCCGCGAACAACAACACATCTACGTCAAGGCCCAGTCCGGTGCGACCATCGCCGAGGAGGCCCCGGGCGTCTACAAGGACGTAGACGAGGTCGTCCGTGTCAGCGACGAACTCGGCATCGGGGACAAGGTGGTTCGGACCTTCCCCGTCTGCAACATCAAGGGCTAGCCCGCCGTCAGACCGACTGACCCGTCCCGCCCCCTGCGAGAACCACCGCGGCCGCGACCACGAATCCGGCCGTGGCAGCGGCGAGCCCACCCCCGACGAGCAGGTCGGTCTGTCCGAGGAACTCCCCGTGAAGCGGCCCGCCCGGCATCGTGACCGTCTGTGCCAGGGTGAGCGCGAACACGGTGGTCAGACAACAGCGTGGCTACGCCACCTGGGAGAGCCGATATGTGGGCCCCTCCAGTCGGCCTCGCTTTCGCACCCACCAGTGGAGAACCCCGAACGGAAGCAGTGTCGCGCCGCCGAGTGCGAGTGCGACCGTGGTACTCACGTCCGAATCCACTCGCGTGCCACAGTTCAATGCTTGCCCACCCCTTTATCAGTGAAGCCGCGGCCAGACAGTGCGTGGTCTGAGACCCGACGCATCCCGGCCGAGGCGGTTGCGCGACACACCGGATGCGGAGACGAGTCGCGTGTCGCCTGTCCGCCACGTACCCCCGGTAGTCTCGACTCACTTCACCCGGTACGGATTGTCGTCGTCCTCCTCGTCCTCGTTCGGGAACTCTTTGCGCGCGCTGAGCGTGATGCTCGCCTCCGGCGTGTCGTCGTCTTCCCACGGGCTCTCGTACACCGAGAGTTCCGTCTCGGTCACGTCCCAGCCCTGTTCTTCGAGCAGGCGAACGAGTTCGCGCTGGTGGTCGAGTATCTCGTCGTCCATCATCGCCTCTCAGAGCAGGGCGAGATAAAAATCCACGCACCGACCGACTCAGACGTTGAAGTCGAACCGGGGCCGGTCGATGTCCGGCATGCGGTGTGGGACTTCCTCGCCGTCGGTGAACTTGACGAAGTTCAGGTAGAATGTTCGCCCACAGCCGTCCTGGTCCGGGTCGGCGTCCCCGAGACAGACGAACTCCACACCGTCGGCCTCCTCGTACTCACCTGTCGTGCTCTCGTACGTCCAGCCGTCGAGTGGCTCTCTCGTGACACACTTGTCCGCCATGTAGGCGTCGCGTTCCAGACTCGTGAGTGCGCCACAGTACGGACAGTAGTACGTGACTTCGACCATGACGGTGGTTGGGACCGGACGGACTTAGCTGGGCGGCTGGCGGGCGACGCTCGACCCGTGGTCGGACCCGTGTAGTGGAAAGGATTTTGACCGCCAGCGCAGACCGTTCACACATGATAGACGAGACAGTCGAGGAGATAGAAGAGATGCAGACCCACTCCTCGTCCGTCGTGGCCATCAAGGCGACAGAGGCGCTCGGTGACCTGCTCGACCGCGAGTTCGCGACGGTCGAGGAGTTCGAGCGCGGCCTGGAGCGAAACACGAAGGCACTCCAGCGAGCGAACCCGTCGCACGCGTCCCTCCACAACGCCATGCGCGACGTCGTCGCCGCGGTCGGGAGCGCCGAGACCGCGACCGTCGACGACGCGAAAGCAGCGCTGCGTGCGGCCATCGAGTCCGTCGTCGACGACGTCGAACACGGGAAGCGTCGCGCCGCAGAGAACGCGGTGTCGCTCGTCGAAGACGGCGCGAGTATCCTCACGCACGATTACTCGTCGACGGTCCTCGAAGCAATCGAGCTAGCGACCCGCGACGGGGCGTACATCGACGTGTACGTCACCGAGGCTCGCCCCCGCTACCTCGGTCGGAAGACGGCGCGGACCCTCGCCGGGAACGACCGCGTGGAGACGCACTTGCTCACCGACAGCGGTGCCGGCTACTACATGGACGAGTGCGACCGTGTCCTCATCGGGATGGACTGTATCGTCGAGGAGACGCTGTACAACCGCGTCGGGACGTTCCCCATCGCGGCGACGGCTGCCCAGTGCGACGTCCCGGTGACCGTCGTTGGGTCGAGTACGAAGGTCATCGAGGATGGGTTCGTCTTCGAGAACGAGTTCCGCTCACCGAGCGAGGTGATGCGAGAGCCGGCGGAGGGGTTCGACGTGTACAACCCGGCGTACGACGAGACGCCGGTGTCGCTGCTGGAATCCGTGGTCACAGACGAGGGAGAACGGACCTTCTGAGATTCGAAGAGGGACGTCCGAGAGAAGAGACGACGCGTCGGAATTTCGGCGGTTCTCGACCGGTTAGCGGTCGACCACCGGCGGTTCGTCGCGGCCGACGGTTATCTCGTGTGCTTCGATGTCCTCGAGCGCAGCGACGCGACCACCGACGGTCAGCTGTTCGCCGTCTTCGGTTTCGAGAGTGAGTCCCGCGACTTCCTCGGTCATCTCGAACGAGATGTCCGTGATGAGACCCTGGACGATACGGGGTGCGCCCGTCTCGACGTCGCGCCCTTCGATAGTCGCGTAGAACTCGCCGCCTTCGTCCATGAGGTCTTTGACCGTCCGACGGATGGAGGAGTAGCGACGCGGGAACGGTCGGTCCTCACCGTTGTTATACAGTTCGTTCGCGGTCGTCCAGAGGACGGTGCCGAAGAAACCGGAGACGAGGAATCCGAGCGCGGAGCGGTTGAAGATGACGCCGTAGCGGTCCTGGTCGTCGCGAAGTGCGTCCTGGGTGGCGTAGATCGAGTACTCGCCGTCGGCGACCGCGATGACGGGGCTGGTGATGCCGCGACGGGCACGGACCGAGGTGGCGACGCGGCTGTAGTCGAACTCGTCCGGGTCGGGGGCACTAGAGGCGGGGGTGATGAGCAACTCGATACTGATGCCCTCGTGGTGTCGGCTCGCGAGCAGGTCCTGGAAGCGTTCGAGCAGGTCTGGCGTCAGCGAAAGTGACAGTTCGTACTCGGCCGCGTCGATTACCTCTTCCAGGTACCGGAGGATGGTCGAGCGCGACTTGACGAGCGAGACGGCCTCGGTGTCCCGGGCGGGAGCCGTGTACCGGGCAGCGAGTTCGTCGACCATCTCGGTGAGCGAAGACTGCACGTCCGAGAAGGCGTCGTCGGGGTCGACCGCGATAATCTTCATCGGTCGGGATTCGCGGAGCTCGACCAGACCACGGTCGGAGAGGCTTCGGACCGTGTCGTACACCCGGGGTTGGGGTATCTCTGTCCGGTCTGCGATTTCGCTCGCGGTGAGCTGGCCGTGGTCGAGGACGGTGAGGTAGGCGTCTATCTCGTACTCGCCGAGATTGAACCGGTCCCCCACGCGTTCGATGGTCCCACGGAGGTCGTCGGATGGCATACCCTACTAACGACGGCCCGCCCCTAAATGATTTACTGAAATCCGAGTAGCACTGGGTTCCAGAATCGAATCCTGTCGGTGAACCGGTATCAGCGACGGTCGAGTGGTCCGTTACACACCCCGCCTTCGGAGTCGTTCTCGTGGATGGACCAGTGCCTGTCGCTGGGAAGAAGGTGACCCGGTGGCCGAGGAGGCCGGACGAGACTGGTTCGTCACACCGGCGCGTGCACCGACCGACTGCGCCAGGCCGCAGGGACAGACATATCCCAGACAGTTCAATAATTCTATAATATCGCCCGAAACTGGACGGCGAAGGGGTCGTAACCGCCGCCTTGTTATCGCGCTCGGTGTCCTCTCTCGAACCATGGATACCAGCAGACGTGGCGACGGTGCTCGCCGTTCGCGTGCGTCCACCAGGGACAGTGGTTCCCCCGGTACCCCTGTCTCCGCCTCACGACGCGCATTCCTGCGGACGGTCGGTGGAACGGGTGCCATGTTCGGGACGGTCGTCGGAGGTTTCACGGGCACCGCTACGGCACAGAACACGGGACTTGGTTCCTTCTACATGACCGATGGTTCGGGCAACGTGACGCTGCTCCGGACGCTCTCTGGATGGCGGTCGACGTGGACACACATCGTCCCCGGGAACTTCCTGGGTAGCAGCTACGGAACCGACGACCTCCTCTTCTACGATGGGAGTGCTGGAGAGGGAGAGCTGTACACGACCGATGGGTCAGGCAGGATAACGTTTCGGCGGGAACACAGCGGCTGGCGTACGGGGTGGGACCAGATCGTTCCTGGTAACTTCGGTGGGAGCGTCCACACCGACCTCTTCTTCTATCGAGATGCTGGACCGAACGCGATTCGTGCGTTCTACGCGACGGAAGAAGACGGTCGCATCCGGTCGCTCAGTGTCGACAGGGACGCACCGACGGGCGTCGACATCGTCGTCCCTGGCCAGTTCTGGGGCGGGTCACGCACGGACCTGTGTTACTACCGTCGTCGCGACGGCGCCATCTGGGTCGACCGGACCAGGTCCGGGGGTCGTTTCAGGACCGTGGGTCGCCCGAGATTGGAGACGAACCGTTTCTGGGACGCGATACTGCCCGGTGACTTCGGCGAAGGCTGGCGCACCGACCTCCTGTTCTACGATAGAGAATCGGGTACCGGGGAATTCTTCGCGACGAAACAGGACAGTGGTGGGTTCTTCGACCCGTCTCCGAGTGTCCTGTACCTGAAACCGCTGCAGACGCACACAGGGTGGCAGCGGAACTGGGACAGCATCGTTCCTGGCGACTTCGGGGGCGACGGCCACACCGACCTGCTCTTTTACAGCAGGGAACAGGGGCTCGGTGCGTTCTACACGACGGACGGGGACGGCGGTATCAGACATCTTCGAACCCATCGGGGGTGGCGGAAGACCTGGGACCAAATCGTCCCCGGCAACTTCCGCGACGACAGCCACACCGACTTGCTGTTCTACGACAGCGGAGTCAGGTCCTGAAGACGTACATCGGCTTCCCAACCCTTATCTCGGGGGCGCGTGAGGGGTCGAACATGCCAGCGGGCGCGGTCTTCGAACAGGACGGGACGAACGCGACTGGGTCGGAGACTACGACGCCGACCCCGACGACTACCCAGAGCGGTAGCGGCGGGGGTGGTGGCGTCGAAACGACCACCGCCCCCGACCCGAGTAGCGTCGACAACGTCAGTCAGGGCATCGCGTCGCTGCTCGACGGCTTCGTGCCGGAGTGGGTTCCGACGGAGCGGTTCGTCGAGATCGTCCTCGCGCTCGTCATCCTCGTCCTAGCGTGGTACCTCTCGAAGGTCATCGTCAGGCTGTTCGGTCGGACTATCGCCCAGCGCCTCCAGCGACCGAGCGTCACCCGGACGGTGCTCCGGATGGTCCGCCTCGGCGTGATGGCCCTCGCGTTCACCGTCGCTGCCCCGCTGCTCGGCCTCCAGTTCGGGGACATCCTCCTCTCGGTGACGGTGTTCTCTGCCGTCCTCGGTATCGTGCTCGCACCCATCGTCGGGAGCATCATCAACGGGGTGTTCGTCCTCGCCGACCAGCCCTACGAGATCGGCGACATGATACAACTCGCGGACAGTGATACGACCGGCTTCGTCGAGGACATCACCATCCGGTACACGAAGATATTCACGCTCGACAACACGTTCATGGTCATCGACAACTCCTCCATTCGCGGCCGCGACGTGGTCAACTACTCGGCGGAGGACGAGCGAATCAGGCTCTCGCTCACCCTGGTCGTGACCTACGAGGGCGACCTCGGCGAGGCACGCGAGGTGATGGAGGACGCGGCGAAGGAGGTCGACGATGTCATCCCGGGTGGCCCCGACATCCGCATCGGTTCGGCACGCTACCCTGCGGCACCGACGTGTTACATCGACGACTACGCCGACCACGGTGTGAAGCTGACGCTGCGCTACTGGGCGAAACAGCCCTACAAGCTCCTGCGAGTCCGGTCGCGGGTTCAAGAGAAGGTGTGGGAGAAACTCGAGGATGCCGACGTGGACATCGCCTATCCGCACTCCCACGTAATGTTCGACGAGACGAGCGGCGAGTTGCCCATCTCGATGCGAGACGACGTCCGGGCGGGACCGGGCGTCGGCGACCGGGCTGGCGCCGACGCCCGGCCAGACGATCGCGACTCCCACGGGAGCGAGCCGGGCGACGGGTCGCGCTGACGGTTCGACGGTCAGCGGGGGTTCAGGCGGCCTGGACGGTTATCACTTCACAGTCGACGTTCCGGCGGAGGTATTCGTCGATGTTCGGGTCGTCGACGAGTTTCTGGAGCATCCGGCGCCAGCGCCCCGCCTGCTTGTTGCCGATGACGACGATGTCTGCACCCTCCGAAGCGATCTCGTCGAGGATCGTCTCTTCGACCAGGAACCCACGGCGAACCACGTAGCGGACGCGGTCCAGCGAACCGAACTCTCGTTCGGTCGCCCGCTTGAGGTCGGCGCGGGTCACACGTTTGCTCTCCTGATAGAGATTGACATAGAGCACGGTCAGCGCCGCTTCGTGTTCACGAGCGACCTCGATGGCCGATTCGAGCGTGCGACGGGAGTGCTTCGTCAGCGGATACCGGACAGGAACCACGACGCGAGTCATCTTGCGAATCTAGACGACCATAACGCGTAAACTTTCTCACTCACCACTGCGCCGTGGCGTCGTCGCGTCGACCCCACTCGGCACCGTCTTCAGCGGTCCTCGCCGTCCCAGACGACTCGCCCCTCGACCGTCGGGTCCACGCCGCACTCCCGGGCGTACTCGGCCAACACCTCGTACTGGATGTCGTAGGTGTCGGTGCGATGCTGGTCGTCGAGCGCGGGGAACTCGTGGTCGGTGTGGAAGAGGTAGTCCGTCGTCGCGAGAGTGTAGGTCGCCCCGGGGTCGATGGGGTCACCGTCGACCGTCGCCCGGACGAGTTCGTGTGTCTGGCGGTCCCACGTGACGTGGGCCCCGGAGAGGTGGGCGTGCCACCAGTCGGGTTCACCGAAGGCGACGTTCGCACCGCTGGCCTGCCGGAGCGTGTCGAGTAGTTCCTGGCCCGTCAGCTCGGCGACCGTGACGGGTTCTTTGAACGGGACGACCGAGATGAGGTCGCCGACGGTCACCTCGCCCGCGAGGTCGTCGCCCTCGCGGATGCCGCCGGAGTTCTGGAGCCCCACGTCCGCGTCAGTCGTCCACCGGTACGCGTCGGCGACGAAGTTGCCGATACGGCTCTCGCCGCGGAAGGCCGCGGCGTGACTCCGGGAGATGGGCTCGTCGACCGAGGCGACGACCTCGGTCAGGTCGGCCTCCTCCATCCGGCTTCGCAAGATTTCGGCGACCGACTCGTCGAGCGGGCCCTCGCGCGGGTCGTGCCGGGTCGCGTTCGCGCCGTCGGGACCGAGTTCTATCTCGAAGACGGCTGCACCGTTGACCCCGGGCCGGACCAATAACGTGTCGTCGATGCGCTCTTCGACCACGCTGTGGACGTGCCCGCCGAGGATGCAGTCCACGTCGACGGAGACGGCCAGTTCCTCGTCGTCGCTCCCGAGGTGGGACACCGCGACCACATAGTCGACACCCTCGGCGCGGAGTTCGGCGACCGCTTCTTCGGCGGCCGCGACGGGGTCGGTGAAGTGCAGGCCGGTTGCGGCCGGATTGATCGAGGGCGTGCGGGGGTCGGTGACGCCGAAGAAGCCGATGCGGGCACCGTCGACCTCGCGGATGGTCCACGTCTCGGTGTGGTCGCTGGCGAAGCGGTCACCGTTCTGGCGGACGTTCGCGGTGAGCCAGGTCTGTGGAGAGTCGCGGACGAGGTGTCGGGTCGCGTCGGCCCCGAAGTCGAAGTCGTGGTTCCCGAACGTCTCCAGTTCGGCGTCGATGGCCGCGAAGAAGTCGATGGCCTGACGGCCCTCGTTGACCAGCGCGAGCACGCCCGGCGCGGTGTTGTCGCCGGTCCCGACGACGAGCGCGTCGTCGCCGTCGCGGTCGCGGATGGTTCCGGCGAGGCGACCGATTCGTTCCGGGTCGTCGTAGGCGTTCTCGACGTCGGAGTAGTGGAGAAGGCGGGGGGACATACTGGCACGCTTGCAGGTGGGTTCGCAAGTACGCTTCGACACGGGATGGGCCCGGACCCCGCTCAGTCCGGACGACCCACGACGGTCCGGCCGTCGAGCAGGGGGCGGTGGAGACGCCCCTCCAGTTCCGCATCGATGCCGCACTCGCGGCAGTACGCCACGATGGCCTCGTACTGCGGGCCGAACTCGTCGGTCACGTCCTCGCGGTCGAAGGCATCGAACAGGTGCGAGGAATCGACGTAGTACGCCGAAGTCGCGAGCGTGTAGGTCGCTTCGTCGTCGACCGGTTCGCCAGCCACCTCGATGGAGCGGGGGCGGCGGTGTTCGTCGTCCCACACGATTTCGAGCCCGCTGACGTGGCCGAACCAGTGCGGCTCGATGTCGGACGGGTCGTACTGTGCGAGCCCGAGGTTGGCGACGGTCCGACGGAGTTGCACCCCGCTGACCTGGAGTCGGACGAGGTCGTTCTCGAACGGACACACACCGACGAGGTCGGCCGCCGTCACCTCACCGGCGAGGTCGTCACCGGGCCGAAGGCCGCCCGTGGAGTGGACCGCCACGTCGGACTGGGCCACCCACCGGTAGGCGTCGGTGACGAGGTTGCCGACGCGGCTCTCGCCCTGCTTCGACGCGTTTCTGGTGACTGGAATCGGGTCCTCGACGGTGTCGACGACATCCGCGAGTCCGGCCTCCCGGCGGCGCGCTTCCAGCGCCTCGACGATGCCCTCGTGGACCGGAGCGTCCCGGAGCGGGTGCCGGTAGGCCCGCGGGCGGCCGTCGAAGACGACCTCGCCGAGGCCGCTGGCGGTGGCACCGGGGCGGACGACCAGGGTGCCCTCGACGTGAGCCACGCGCTCCCGGTGGGCGTGGCCGCCGAGGATGCAGTCCACGTCGAGTTCCTCGGCGAGTCGGTCGTCGCCACTGCCCATGTGCGAGACCACGACGACGTGGTCCGGGTCACGTTCGCGGACTTCGGCGACGGCGTCGGTCGCCGCCGCGACCGGGTCGCGGAAGTCGAGCGAGGTCGCCCTGGGATTCATGTCGGGCGTATCGGGCGTCGTCACGCCGACGATGCCGACGCGGTGTTCGCCCGCCTCGGCGACGAGCCAGGGGACGGTGTCGTGCTCGCTGGCGAACAGGTCGGCGTCGGCGGTCTCGTCCTCGAAGACGTTCGCACAGACCCACGGCATCGGCGAGTCTCGGACCAGTTCGCGGGTCACCCCGGGGCCGTGGTCGAAGTCGTGGTTCCCGAACGTCTCGACGTCGGGCTGGACCGCCTCGAAGAAGTCGACCGCCTGACGAGCCTTCGTCACGAGCGAGAGCACGCCGGGGGCGAGGTTGTCGCCCGCGCCGACGACGAGGGTCTCCTCGTCACGCAGTTCGTGGACGAGGCCGACGAGTCGGCCGAGGCGGCGTGGCTCGTCCGTCGCACGTTCGATATCGGCGTAGTGGAGGATGCGGAGGGCCATGGCTCGTGTGAGTCGGACTACCGTCTTGTCGGCTTCGACTTCTGCCGGGAGCGGCGACGCGTCAGCCAGCCAGGCGGCCGCGTGGGAATCCCGTGCCCGCGGGCCCGAGCCGCCATCGCGTCGTGGACCACGCCGGGTTCGGCGACGACCATCTCCTCGGTGAGCGTCGGGTACTCCACGTCCTCGACGGCGAGGTACCGGATGGTCGTCAGTGTGAACCGACGGTCGGGTGCGACCAGGTTGCCGCCCGTGACGACCGGGTCGCCATCGACAGAAAGCTCGACGACGCGGCCCGAGGACTCGTTCCAGACGAGGTCCATTCCGGCGAACTGCCCGTTCCAGAGTTCGACGTCGCGGTCGAGGTGCCACCCAGCAGCCTCCCTCGCGACGGCGCGCAGGTCAGTCCCCGAGAGGTCGAGGGTCACGAGTTCCCCGCCGAAGGGCACCAGCGAGTGCAGGTCGGCAAGTGTCACCTCGCCGTCGAGGGGCACGCCGCAGTCCCGCATCGTCAGGCTGTTGATGAGGCCGAGGTCCGCGTCGGCGCCGTCACCGGCTCTGCGGAACGCCTCGGCGACGAAGTACCCGACTGGCGAGGCTCCGTCTCGCACGTCCCGCGAGACCGGGCCGTCGACCTCGGTGACGGTCTCGCCGAGACCGAGCTCTGCGAGTCGGTCCCGGAGCGACGCCGTCACCGCCTCGTCCGGGTCGAACTCGGTCACGTCGTGCCAGCGCGTCTCGGTGCTCCCATCGCGCTCGATGCGAACTTCCACGAGGTAGCGCCCGGCCGCGCCCGTCCTGACCAGCCGCGTTCCCGCGACCACCTCGTCGCGGGTGTCGTGGTCGTGGCCGCCGAGGACGGCCGCGGCGTCGATGTGCTCGGCGAGGTCGGTGTCGTCGCCGCAGTGCGAGACCCCGACGACGTGGTCCACGTCGTACTGGTCGCGGATGGCGCGGACGGCTTCTCGTCCGGCCTCGACCGGGTCCGTCACGTCGAAGTCGAGGTGGGGCTTGATGTCGGAGAGGTCCGGCGGCGACAGGCCGAACAGGCCGACGCTGGCCTCGGCCGTCTCGACGACGGTCACCGGGTCGGTCTCCTCGCGGGCGAAACGCACCCCGTCGTCGAAGACGTTCGCGTTGAGCCAGGTCTGTGGCGACTCACGGGCGAGTTCCACTGCTCGCTCGGGCGAATCGTCGAACTCGTGGTTGCCGAAGACGTCCACGTCGGGCTGGACCGCCTCGAAGAAGTCGAACGCCTGTCGTCCGCCCGTCGCCATCGAGAGCACGCTGGGGCCGGTCGTGTCGCCACCGCCGGTGACGACGGTGTGCGCGTCGCGCAACTCGTCGATGGCCGTGACGAGGCGGCCGACGCGCTCTGGCACGTCGTAGGCGGCTTCGAGGTCAGCGTAGTGGAGAAGACGGAGGGACATGGTCGAAATCCTGTTGGCGGGAGAGAAATTTCTTGCGGGCCCGGGTCGGCACGCACTCGTGCGTTCGTCGCTGAAACCAGCGCCTCACCTTACTGAAAGCTTTTACAATGTCCCTGTCACGTCCGGACCATGCAGCGCCGCCACTACCTCGCTCTCTGTGGGACTGCCCTCTCCGCCGGCTGTTCCGGACTGTTCGCCAGGTCCGAGCGCGAACCGTTCGAGGCACCGACCCGACAGCCAGACACCGACGATGACGACGAACTGCAGGTGACTGTCGAGGAACGGGAAGACGCACAAGCCCTCCAGCCGGTCGACGCCGGGAAGGCCGCCATGCAGTTCGAGGTCGGAAACCGGACCGTCGCGATCACACCGAGAAAGACGGAGGCGAGAGACGGCATCGTCGTCTCTACCGGGTTCACGGCACCCGCGACGGCCGAGCACCCAGCCCGACTCCGGGCGACCGTTCGGAACCAGAACGACTGGGCCGAAACGGTCGAGAACACGTCGGTCCCATTCTTCGGGTCGTCGCCGGTCGCAGCCCGCCAGACGGAGTCTTCTCGCCGGGAAGACGTGCACGTCGTCCTGGCACCGACGGAGGCACACCCACTCGTGGACGAGCCACCAGAATGGACACGGGGGCAATCCGGGCACTGGCAGCTCGCGGAGGACGTCGAGGACTGGCTCCCCCGAGAATTCGAACTCGACGCCGGGGAGGCCATCACCGGCGAGTACGCACTGCTCACTGCTGGTGGAGACGGCTTCCCGACGGGTCGCTACCAGCGGCTACGGAAGTTCTCCGTCGTCGCGTGGGCGCGTGACGCACCCGGCCCCGACCCGCTCTCGGCCTTTCAGGGACGGTCGGTTCCACCGCTGGGGCAGGACCCCGAGACCACGCTCTGGTTTCATCAGACGACCCGACAGTCTCCCGTGTTCCTCCGGCCGAGCCAGGAGCGGGTCACACTCCCTGCCAGCCCACAGTTCGACCTCGTCAATCACACCACAGAACCCGTCACAGGGTACCGGAAGAACTGGCAACTGTACAAGCGTCACGGGGACGGCTGGAAGTCCCTCCGTACGGGGGCTGTTCGACCGAGCGAGGCCCCACTGGACCCGGGGCAGGTGGAGTCGTGGTCTCTCCTCGCGACGAACGGTGAGGCGCTGGACGCGCCCGGGAGTCTCTCGATGGGGCATCTCGGCGGCGGCACGTACGCGTTCGGCGTCATGTACGCCGCCGAAGGACTGTTCGACTACGCCGCTGCACTGGTCGAGGTCGACGCCCCGCCGGTCACGGTCGAGGCCGAACAGGGCGTGTCGGTCCAGCAGGATGGCGAGACAGTCGAGGTGACTGCACCAGGGCACGACGGCACCTCGAACCTGGAAGCGACGGTGCTGGAACCAGCATCGTCGGCGGAGACGACGCTCGTCGCGGAACAGGTGATGCAGAGCGAACACCTCCGGAACACGATTCCGTTCCTGACCCGGCCGAACGTCTCGGCGGTCCGGTACCGGACACCGAATCGCCACTGGCTCACCGCGGGCGGGGAGCCGTTCCGGTTCACCTTCGACGGCCAGTCTGCCGTCCTGCGCCAGGTAGAAGACGAACAGACCTAAGCAGGCCCCCTTCCAAGCGGTGGCTATGAGCGAATCCGCACTGGAAGAACACGTTACGGCGGACGGCGAGACGGTGTACGTCTCCCAGCGCGAGGGCGACCGCGGCTCGAAAGCCCCCTTCCTCGTCGTCTACCGCACCGCCGACCAGGAGCGCAAGTACGGCTACTTCTGTGCGAACTGCGAGACGTTCGACAACGCGATGGACACGATGGGCCGCATCCAGTGCAATTCGTGTGGGAACCTCCGCAAGCCCACGGAGTGGGACGCGGCCCACGAGTAACAGGGCCTGTTTTCTGGACCGTCCGGCCCGTGCATCGACCGCCCTTCGACCCGCCCGCCCATCCGGGTGCGCTGTAACCTCGACTGAATCGGCTCGTAACCGTGGCTTACCACTGGTCCGGATGCAAACGGGCTGCCACCTGCGCAGGTGAAGACACGCGGATGAGGACAACTGCCCCGGAGAATCGGCCGCCCCGGTCCCCGGTCGAAACGGATGGTGAGAAATCACGTAGAGATTTGATTCGTAACTGTACCTCCCGAGCGGTCTTGATTTCGAACGTGCAAAACGGGTGAATATTTATTACCTTTGCTGCGGTACGGACTAGCGAATGTGCCCTGTTAACACGAACCGCCACATCGGCGAGCAGGCCAGGAGGGTTTTCGACCGCCTGGGGTACACCGTCACTGGGGACGGGGACGAGTTCAGAGCAGAACGCGACTGGAAGGTCGTGCACGTGACTGCGACCACGGACTTACGTGAGCTACCGGCTGCTGAAACAGCAGCCCTGCACTGCTTCGTGACGAACAAGGAGCGAGCGAACCGGATTCGTCGCAAGGTCCAGGAGACGAATCCGACCTACGAGTGGGCTGTCATCGGCGTCGACGACGACGACCAGTACGAGGTCGCACGCGCCCCGCCGAGTTAGACCGGCGCTCGAATCTTTTCGCGAATAGGGAACCAGTTGCCTAGAGCCGCGCTGCCGTCGCCGCGATACCGGCTTCCGCGTCCACGTCGGCGTCGAGGTCGTCGAGCACCGCACCCAGCGCGCTCATCAGGTAGGAGACGTTCTTCGGGCGTGCGGAGTGGCCCATGCAGCCGATCCTGAAGATGTCGCCCGAGAGCGCGCCGAGGCCGCCGGCGATTTCGAGGTCGTAGTCCTCGATGAGCCGGGAGATGACCTCGCCGTCCTCGACACCTTCGGGGACGCGGACCGCGTTCAGGCTCGGGAGCCAGAACTCCTCGGCGGCGTTCATCTGCATGCCCATGGCCTCGACACCGGCCTTGAGTGCGTTCGCCATCTCGTGGTGGCGGTCCCAGCGGTTCTCGATGCCCTCCTCGGCGACGAGACGGAGTGCCTCGCGCAGGGCGTAGACGTTCGTGATGGGCGCGGTGTGGTGGTAGGCGCGCTCGTCGCCCCAGTATCCCTCGAGCAGCGAGAGGTCGAGGTACCACGACCGGGCGGGCTCCTCGCGGGCGAGCACCTTGTCCATCGCGGCGTCGTTGAGCGTGAGCGGGGAGGCTCCCGGCGGACAGGAGAGACACTTCTGCGGTCCGGCGTAGGCCACGTCGATGTCCCACTCGTCTACGCGCAACTCGACCCCGCCGATGCTGGTGACGGTGTCCGCGATGACGAGCGCGTCGTGCTCGTGGGCGATGCTGGTGAGTTCGGACACCCGGGGCTGTCGAACGCCAGTACTCGTCTCGGCGTGGACGAACCCGAACACGTCGGGCTGGTAGGTGTCGAAGGCGTCAGCAACATCGGCCGGGTCGAGCGGTTCGCCCCACGGCGCGTCGACCTCGACGACCTCGCCGCCGGCGCGGCGGGCCATCTCGGCCATCCGACCGCCGAAGTAGCCGTTGGTCGGGACGAGCATCGTGTCGCCGGGTTCGACGACGTTCCCGATAGCTGCCTCCATCGCCGCCGAGCCGGTCCCCGAGACCGGGATGGTCCACTTGTTCCCGGTCTGGAACGTGTACCGGAGCAGCTCCTGGACCTCGTTCATGACCTCGATGAACGACGGGTCGAGGTGGCCGACGAGCGGCGTGCTCATCGCGCGGAGGACGCGGGGGTGGACGTCGCTCGGGCCGGGGCCCATCAGCGTGCGATTGGGTGGTGTCAACTCGCCTACGTCGGGCGCGTCAGGAATCTCGGACATGGACGCTCGTTGGCTCGGTCGGGTCAAAAAAGGTGGTGTCCCCGGGATAATTCTCCCGAATGGTTAAACCATGTCCACTGCTCACGTGTGACAATGGCGACCGACCGTTCTCCACGCCCCAGCCACGACGCGCTCGGCTTCGACCACCCCGACGACGAGGCGTACGTCGACCTCGCGGCCGACCTCCGCGAGGCGGTCGACGGCGAGGTTCGGTTCGACGAGTACGCGCAGGTGCTGTACGCTACCGACGGGAGCATCTATCAGGCCCGGCCCGCGGGCGTCGTCGTCCCCCGGGACACCGACGACGTGCAGGCCGCCATCTCCGTCGCGGCCGAGTACGACGTGCCAATCATGCCCCGCGGGGCAGGGACCTCGCTGGCCGGGCAGGGAATCGGCCCCGGCTGTGTCGTCCTCGACTGCTCGGTCGAACTCGACGACGTGCTCTCGGTCGACCCCGAGGCGCAGGTCGCCCGAATCCAGCCGGGCGTCGTACAGGACGACCTCGACGCGGTGCTGGAGCCACACGGCCTCCAGTTCGCGCCGGACCCGGCCTCCTCGGCCCGGGCCACCGTCGGCGGCGGCATCGGGAACAACTCGACCGGCGCACACTCGGTTCGCTATGGAATCACCGACGCCTACGTCAGTTCGGTCGAGGTCGTCCTGGCTGACGGGACGATTGCGGAGTTCGGTGACGTGGTGCTCGACTCTCCCGAGTGGGACGACCTGCTGGCTCGCGGGGACCGGGTCGCAGAGCTACACCAGACAGTCCGCGAGATCGTCGAGGCGAACGAGACGGAGATCGACGACCGCTATCCCGACCTCAAACGCAGCGTCTCGGGGTACAACCTCCACAAGGTGATTCGCGAGGACGGCGGCGAGCGCGTCATGAACCTCGCCAAACTCGTTGTCGGCGCGGAGGGCACCCTCGGCGTCGTGGTCGAGGCCGAACTCGACCTCGTGACCCGCCCGGAGAAGCGGGTGCTCGCAGTGTACGCCTACGACGACCTCGTGGCCGCGCTGGCGGCGGTCCCAGACGCGCTCTCCCACGACGTGAGCGCGGTCGAACTCGTCGACGACCGGGTCGTCGAGATGGCGCGTGACTCGCAAGCGTATGCCGAGTACGCCGAACCCATCCCCGCGGACGCGGCGGCCCTGCTCATGGTCGAGTTCGACTCCGAACTGCACGACGACTTCGAGGGTGCGATGGCCGACGTGACGACCACGCTCCAGACCGAGGGGGCCGCCTTCGACCGCATCGAAGCGTTCACCACAGACGAGCAGGCGAAGCTCTGGAAGCTCCGCAAGGCCGCGATTCCGCTCCTGATGTCACTGGAGGGCGACCCGAAACCGTATCCCTTCATCGAGGACGCGACCGTCCCACCGGACCGGCTCGCCGACTACGTCCAGGAGTTCCAGACGATTCTGGAGAACCACGGCACTTCGGCGGCGTACTTCGCCCACGCGGGGGTCGGCACCCTGCACATCCGGCCCATCCTCAACCTCAAGTCCGGGGACGAAATCGAGACGATGCACGCCATCGCCGAGGACGTGACCGACCTCGTGCTCGACTACCACGGCGCGTTCTCGGGCGAGCACGGCGACGGGATGGCCCGGACCGAGTTCACGCCCAAGATGTACGGTCCCGCCCTCTGGGACGCGTTCAAGCGCGTGAAGACCGCCTTCGACCCGGAGTGGCTCTGTCACCCGGGGAACGTCGTCTACCGCGAGTCGGCCGACGACCACGGTCCGGCCTCAGAGCGCGGCGTCGGCGCGGACATGCGCGAGAATCTCCGGTACGGCCCGGCCTACCAGACGGTCGAGCCACAGACGGCACTCGACTTCACGGACGAGGGCGGGTTCTCGCACCTCGTCGAACTCTGCAACGGGTGTGGCACCTGTCGCGAGGATGGCTCGGACACGATGTGCCCGACCTACCGCGCCAGCAAGGAGGAGATACAGGCGACCCGCGGCCGGGCGAACATGCTGCGGGCGGCCATCTCCGGCGAACTCGACGAGGACGAGATTCACACAGAACGCTTCCAGTCCGAGGTGCTCGACCTCTGTGTCGGCTGCAAGGGCTGTGCCAGCGACTGCCCGACCGGGGTCGACCTCGCAAAGCTCAAGGCCGAACTGAAACACCAGCACCACGAACGCGAGGGTGCGAGCCTGCGCGAGCGCCTGTTCCGCGACATCGACCGGTGGGCTGCACTCGGGAGCAGCCTCGCCCCGGTGTCGAACTGGGCGACGAAGGTACCGGGTGCTCGCGCCGTGGCCGAGACGGTCGCTGGAGTTGCACCCGACCGCGAGCTGCCGACGTTCCAGCGCGAGAGCCTGGTCGACTGGTTCGCGTCGCGCGGCGGGTCGACGGTGTCGGAAACGGAGGCCGACCACCGCGTCGTCCTCGTGCCAGACACCTACACGAACTACACGGACCCCGACGTCGGCAAGGCCGCAGTGCGGGTACTGGAGGCGGCCCAGGTTCACGTCGCGGTCCCGCCGAACCTCGGACCCAGCGGTCGCCCCGCGTACTCGCTCGGATTCCTCGACGATGCGAGCAGGCGGGCCGAGCAGTTCGTCGCCGATGCCGCACCGCGCGTCCGCGACGGCTGGCACGTCGTCTTCGTCGAGCCGTCCGACGCCGTGATGGTGCAAGACGAGTACGCGGACCTCCTGTCACAGAGTGCGGACCGAGACGCGGTGATGGCCGCGACCTCGGGGGTCTGTGCGTTCCTCGACGAGCACCGGCTCGACCAGCGAATCGACTTCACCCAACCCGACGAACGACTGGTCTACCACGGCCACTGCAACCAGAAGGCCATCGGACGGGACCACCACGCGGTCGGTCTCTTGCGGCGAGCCGGGTACCGGGTCGACCCGCTCGACTCCGGCTGCTGTGGGATGGCCGGGAGCTTCGGGTACGAGGCCGAGCACTACGACCTCTCGCAGGCTATCGGCCGTCTCCTGTTCGAGCAGGTCGACGACACCGACGGGACACCGGTCGCGCCGGGGTCCTCGTGCCGGACCCAGCTGGGGGACCGACCCGGTGCGGAGCGACCACCCCACCCGGTGGAGAAGCTGGCGTCTGCGCTGGCGGTCCCCGCGCGTAACTGAGCCGTAACCGCACTCGGCGAGTAGCTTATCCGGTTCCGTATCGTACCAGACCCAGACATGATGGTCGGTCACGCGCTCCTGGCGTTCGCCCTCGTCGCCCTGCTCGGGCGTGGGCTCGGCGTCGACCGCGACCGCGCGCTTCTCGCGGGCGTCGTCGCCGGTGCGTTCGCGGCCGTCCCCGACGCCGACATGGTGTACGCCACCGTCGGCGTCGTCCACGCCGACGTCACCGGCGTGTTCGCGGTCACGGAGGCGTTCTGGTCCGCGAGCACCCTCGTCCACCGCGCGATGACACACTCGCTCGTCGTCGCGCCGGTGGCCGCCGTCGGGTTCGCCCTCTGGACCGTCCGGGGTCGCTCGATGTCCCGCGCCCGCTTTGCCGGGTCGGCCATCCTTCTCTCACTGGTCCTCGTCGCCACCGTCGAGCACGCCCTGCTCGGCGCAGTCGTGATGGGTGCGTTCGTCCTCGCAGGCGTCGGGGTCGCCGTCGTCGTCCAGTGGCGGACCTCACTTCGGGCCAGAGAGACGTTCGCACTGGCGCTGTTCGGTCTCGCCAGTCATCCATGGGGCGACCTGTTCACCGGCGAGCCACCCAACATGTTGTGGCCCCTCGACACCGTGGTGTTCACGGAACGCGTCGCGCTCGCGCCCGACCCGACCTTGCACTTGCTCGGCGCGTTCGCCGTCGAACTTCTGACGGTGTGGCTCGCCGTCTGGGTCGTCCTCGACGCCGCCGAAGAGTTCCGCCCCGCGTTCGACCTCCGCGCACTCGGCCGAGCCCTCGCAGGGCTCACCTACGGCGGCGTCGCCTTCCTCATTCCACCGCCGACACTCGACGTCTCGTACCACTTCGTCTTCAGCATCCTCGCGGTCGGGACCGTCGCCGCCGCACCCGACGTGTTCCGTGCCCGGCTGCTCCGGTCCGTTCGACGACTGCAGCGCGAGTGGGATGCGGCCCGGCTGTTCTCGGCGTTCCTGACCGGCCTCGCCGCGGTCACGCTCGCGCTCGCGGCCTACGCCGTGCTCTACTCGCTGGCGACGATTGGCTCGCTCGGGGTCTCCCTGGGATAGTCAGCGAGTCGGGTAGCCTTTTTTACCAGCCGGGTGCCAACGACCCCCTATGTCGGCGCAGGACCTCGGTCGGCTGTTCGAAGAACATCGCATCAACGCTGTACTCGCGTGGATACTCGTCGCTCTCGTCGCCCTGACCGCCGTCGAGGAAGCACTGCTCGGTGAGCGCCTCTGGGCAGCGTTCGCCGTCGGCGTCACCGCACTCGCGCTCGTCCCGCCGGTGGCGTTCCGGTCCCCTCGGGTGATGCTCCCCTGGGAAGTGCTCCTGCTAGCGGCGCTCCCGGTCATCGGCCGGGTGTTCGCCACGAACGCGCTGTCGAGCGCGCTCGCGACCTACCTGGCGGTCGCCGCCGTCGCACTCATCGTCGCGGTCGAACTCCACGTCTTCACCTCCGTCCGGATGACCGTCGGCTTCGCCATCCTCACGGTCGTCGTCATGACCCTCGCCGCCGCGGGTATCTGGGCCATCATCAGGTGGGTGGGCCACCTCTACCTCGGGACGGCCTTCTACGAGGGTCCAGACGACCTCGACCTGCTGATGTGGGAGTTCGTCTACTCGACCATCGCCGGACTCGGGGCCGGCATCACCTTCGAGTTGTACTTCCGGCGGCGCCGGCAGGTCGCCCGGCGGGCACTCGAAGCCGCCGAGGAGGTCACCCACGACCGCCTGAGTGAACTCGCCGAGGAGGTGGCGGACGAATGAGGATTCGTGACTACCTCGGTATCTCCGAGCGCACCCAGCAGCGACTGAGCTGGGCCATGGAGGTCGGTCTCGTCGGCCTGTTCTTCGTCGGCCTGTACCAGCCGAGCCCGGGCGTCGTCGTCAACGCTGGCCTCGGTATCATCGTGTTGCAACTGCCGGCGCTGCTCGAACGCGACTACGGCATCCCGATGGACGCCGGGTTGACGCTCTGGATAACCTCGGCCGTGTTCCTGCACGCGCTCGGGACCGCCGGGTTGCCCGGCATGTCGAAGAACCTCTACGTCGCCACCTCCTGGTGGGACCACATGACCCACGCGCTGTCGTCCTCGGTCGTCGCGGGCGCCGGCTACGCGACGGTCCGGGCGCTCGACGAACACCGCGAGGACATCTACCTCCCGCCCCGCTTTACGTTCGTGTTCATCCTCTCGTTCGTCATCGCCTTCGGGGTCATCTGGGAGGTTGTCGAGTTCGCGCTGGGGCTGCTCGCGAACGTCTACGAGGGGAAGGCGTTCCTCACGCAGTTCGGCGTCGACGACACCATGCGGGACCTCCTGTTCAATACCCTCGGCGGTCTCATCGTCGCCATCTGGGGCCAGGCGTACCTCTCGGACGTGGCCGGGGCCATCCGGCACCGGCTGGAGCAACGGACGCACTAGCCGCAGAAATAGCACCTTGGGAACACATATTTTCGAGTCTCAGACCAGAAACGATAGCCGTCGCCCCGGCGAATCTACAGCCACCGATGTCGAACGAGCGACAACGAGACGAGCACCACACCTCACGTCGAACGTTCCTCCGGGCCGCCAGCGTGGTGGCGACGGCAGCCGTGGCCGCGCCTGCCCTGTCCGGCGTCGTCTCGGCACACTTCCCCGAACAGCTCTCTGTCGACGTGCGACCGGGGACGGCCCACAATCACGTCAATCCCCGCGCTCGCGGAGTCGTTCCCGTGGCGGTTCACTACGTCGAATTCGAGGATGACGGCGGTGGGACGGTCGTGTTCGACCCGACGGAACGAGACGTTCGCTACCGGTTCGGCGCACCCGATGCCGTCGGGAGTGGCGGCGGTGCACGCCCGGTCGGCCGTCCAGTCGTTCGTGACGTGAACGGCGACGGTCACGACGACCTGCTGTTGTTCTTCCGCGCAGGAGACGCCGGCTTCGACCACGACGACGAGACGGCACAGCTGCGGTGGGAGCGGGACGAGTCAGGCCATCACGGCCTCGCCGGTAGCGACCGGGTCACTGTCGTCGGTAGGTGAGTCGGCCTGTCAGTCAGGTTTCAGCGTTCTGCGGTTCCGGTCGCCTGTCTTTGAGGCGGAAAACCGACGTACGCCGCGGCTAGCTTTAAGTTGCCATGGTGAGTGGTAGCACACGAATGGTATTCAAGAAGATAACACTCATCGGCACCAGCTCCGAGAGCTTCGAAGCGGCTGCCGACGACGCCATCGACCGGGCACAGGACACACTCAACAACGTGCACTGGATCGAGGTGCAAGAACTCGGTGTCGAAATCGCCTCGGCACCCGACCGCGAGTACCAGGCAGAAGTGGAGGTGGCATTCCAGCTGGAGGAGTAACCAACTGGCGACACACTTCCATAGCGACCCCGCGCCCCAGCCAGACGCGGGCTTGCGTTTCACGCCTTTTCGCGTCGTACCGGTCCGACTACTTCTCGCGCTTGAACACCAGCGCTTGCGTGTTCCCGCTCGCTTCCGAGAGCGTCTCGACCAGCTCCCAGCCCTGTGCACCGAGTTCGTTCAGCGACTCCTCGTCGACCTTCGTCTCGCGACCGAAGAAAGACGAAGAGAGGTCGACTACCTTGTACTCCCACTGCTGGTTCGGGGACATGGTTACCACTGCGAACACGTCAGGAATAAGTCTTGTCTCGAACGGCCGATGCTGTCGCTACGTCCGGAACGACTCGCCACAGCCGCACTCGCTGACGACGTTCGGGTTCTCGACGTGGAAGCCAGCGCCTTGCAAACCGCCCTCGTAGTCGAGGACACTCCCCTCGACGTACTTCAGGCTCGCCGGGTCGACGAACACCCGCAGGTCGTGATGCTCGAAGATGGTGTCGTCCGGTTCCGGTTCGTCGTCGAATCGCATCCCGTACGAGAGGCCAGCACACCCGCCTTGCTGGACGAACAGCCGGAGTCCAGAGACGTCGGTGTCCATCCCCTCGCCGTCGAGCAACGACAGGGCCTCCTCGGCGGCCGTCTCCGTCACCTCGATTCGGGGGCCGACCTCCCCGTCCGCAGTTCCCGTACTCATGTATCCACCTATCGGCGCGACGGATGTTAACTGTGTTGCCGGAAGAGTCCGACATGATAGGTCGGCTGCCGATACCTCTAAATCCCGTCGATGGGTTCACAAACTGAATGTCGGGCCCGATTCGTGTCCTGCACGTCGACGACGACCCCGCGTTGCTCGACCTGACCAAGACGATGCTCGAACGCGAGCACGACGATTTCGTCGTTGAGACGGAGACGGCAGTCGACGCCGCGCTCGCGTTACTCGATGGTGACACGTCGTTCGATTGCATCGTGAGCGACTACGACATGCCGGGGATGGACGGGTTGACCTTCCTCGCGGCGGTACAGGAGCGCCACCACGACCTCCCCTTCATCCTGTTCACGGGCAAGGGCTCCGAGGAGATCGCCAGTCGAGCCATCTCGGCGGGCGTCACCGAGTACCTCCAGAAGGGCGGTGGGACGGACCGCTACCTCGTCCTCGCGAACCGTATCGAGAACGCGGTCGCGAAGTACCGGGCCGAGCGTGAACGTCGCCGGAACAGAGAGCGCTACCAGGCGCTCATCGAGTACTCCTCGGACTCGGTCGCGATTCTGGACGTCGAAGGGGTGTTCCAGTACGTCAGTCCGGCGGCCGAACAGATTCTCGGCTACCCGCCGGACGACCTGCTCGGAGACTGCTCGTTCGACTACGTCCATCCGGAGGACCGCGAGAAGGTGGTGCGTTCGTTCGACGAGTGCGTCGACGACCCGGCGCTACGGCCGTCGACGACCTACCGGTTCGAGCACGGAGACGGGACCTGGCACGTCCTCGAATCGCGGGCGACGAACCGCCGCGAGGACCCCGCCGTCCGGGGACTGGTCGTCAACACCCACGACCTGACCGAACAGCACGAGGCGGAACGAGAGCTCAGACAGGAGCGCGAACTGTTCGATGCCGCCCTCGACGCCCTCCCCGACACCTTCTACATCTCGCACCCCGACGGGTCGGCGTGGCGCTGGAACAGGTCGTTGCAGGACCTGGTGGGCTACACCGACCAGGAGATGCGTGAGCTTCCCCCGGAGGCGTTCTTCGCCGAAGAAGACCACGAGAAGATCGCTTCGGTCATCGAACGAGTCCACGAGGGCGAGACCGTCGTCTACGAGGCACGGGTACTCACGAAGTCGGGCGAGAAGGTACCGAAACGCATCAGCGCCACACTGCTCACCGACGACGACGGCGACCCTCTCGCCGTCTGTGGTATCGGCGTCGACACCGGCCTGCGGCCCGAAAACCTCGACTAGTCGAACCGCCTGCGGACGCTCTCGGCGTGGGCGTCCAGTCCTTCCGCTTCTGCGAGCGTCGTGATGGTGTCGGCGAGCGAGTCGAGTCCGTCACGGTCCAGTCGCTGGACCGTCGTCGACCGGAGGAACGTGTCCACGGAGAGGCCACCGTGCAGTTTCGCGCCACCGCCGGTCGGCAGCACGTGGTTCGTCCCCGACGCGTAGTCGCCGGCCGCGACCGGGGTGTAGGGGCCGAGGAAGACGCTTCCGGCGTTCGAGATGCGCTCGAGGAGCGCCTCGTCGTCGTCGGCCTGGATGGAGAGGTGCTCTGCGGCGTACTCCTCGGCGAAGAGGATGGCCTCGCTCATCGACCGGGCGACGAACACGCCCGAGGCGTCGTTGTCGAGCGCCTCGCGGATGGTCTCCTCGCGCTCGCGGGCTGGGGCCTGCTCCTCGACCGATTCCGCGACGGCCTCGGCCAGGTCCTCGTCGTCGGTGACGCAGACGACCGAGGCGTTCGGGTCGTGTTCGGCCTGTGCAACGAGGTCCGCCGCGACGAACTCGGGTGTCGCCGTCTCGTCGGCCACGACGAGTATCTCCGAGGGGCCGGCGAGGAAGTCGATGGCCACGTCGCCCTGGACCTCGGCCTTCGCGGCCGTTACCCAGCGGTTGCCCGGGCCGACGACCTTCTGGACGGCCGGGATGGACTCGGTCCCGTAGGCGAGCGCGGCGACGGCCTGTGCGCCACCGATGGAGTACACCTCGTCTGCACCGGCAGCGTGGATGGCCGCCAGCGTGACCGGGTTCATCTCCTCGGCGGGCGGGGTGCAGACCACCACCTCGTCGACGCCCGCGACCTTCGCTGGCACGACGCCCATGATGACCGACGACGGGTACGCCGCGGTCCCACCGGGCGCGTACACGCCGACGCGCTGGAGCGGGCGGAAGCGCCGTCCGAGTTCCCGGGACCCACCGTCGCCGCCGAACTCGTCACGCCAGTCGTCCGGAACCTGCCGTTCGTGGAACTCGCGGACGTTCGCCGCCGCCGTCTCGATGGTCTCGCGCAGGTCCTCGTCGAGGTCGTCGTAGGCTCGCTCGGCCGCATCCGAGACGTCGAGGTTCCCGACCGTCACACCGTCGAACTCCTCGGAGAACTCCCGGACAGCCACGTCGCCCTCCTCGGCGACGCGCTCGACGATGTCGCGGACGTCCCCGCGAATCTCGTCGAGACCGGCGTCGCGCTCGAAGAGCGCCCGTCGTTCGTCGGGGCCGAGGTCGGCCACCGCGTTCACGTTCATACCCCACGGTTCGGCCGGGCGCGGAAAAACCGTTTCTTCCGTGCCGACCGCTGCCAGCGACTCACGTCATAGCTCGAGGCAATTCTTCGGACCGAGCCCGACTGACGACCACACACGTGGTGCAATTCGCAGGTCCCCCACGAATCACGCCCAGAGAACCAGTGAAAACAGCCCATATCTACGACGACAGTAACATACACTTTTATCCGATTGTCGAGTACGGCGTGCCATGAGTCAGGACGACTCGACCGGGCCCAACGAACAGGTTCGCGACGTGTACGAACGACTTGGGACCCTCCTCGACCGCGGCGACGACACGTTCGTCGAGGAGGGGCCCGGCCTGCTGCAGGCGGCCATCGGAGAACCGGGCTTTTTCCACGGAGTCGAACCCGCCCCGGCCGAGTCGGGTCAGTACACCCGGGAGAAGGTCATCGGCGAGTCTGGTCGGCACGTCATCAGATTCATGGAGTGGGCACCGGGATACAGCCTCCTGCCACACGAACACCACGGGCGACCCTGCTTCGAGGTGCTGGTCGACGGCCTCCTCCACGTCGTCGACATGACTGCCGAACAGGTCACCGACGACCACTACACGCTCTCCATTCTCGACTGCGACGTGACCGAACCCGGCGAGGCTGCTGTCGTCGACCCGCGCGAGAACGAGATTCACTCGGTGTACAGCCCCGTCCGGAGTTGCTCACTGCACGTCTACCCCGACGACCGAAGCGTCGGCTACGGCTACGTGCTGGACGAGGACGTGAGCGACGAGAGAGACCTGTACCGCCGCGAACGGTTCGAACTCCACGACCGCTGACCGGGTCGCCCTTGCCAGGTCACTGGTCTCGCGAGCCGACGACCCTGGTCTTGACCGCGTCGAGGAAGAGGACGACGACAAGCGTGAACCCGACGAGACCGATGGGGGCCGACAGGAGCTGTGCGGTGCGGTAGCCGAGGAATATCCTGCTCACCCCGAGGACGACGAAGCTGGTCACCACCAGCCCGAACGCGACCAGCGAGAGTGTGACGAAGCGGTCCCGGTTCATACCGGTCGGGAGGGGTCCCCGGTGCTAAGTGGTTTTGGAACGCCGGGCCGGTTCTCAGAGCGTTTCGGCGACGAGTGCCTGCTCGGCCCGCTGGTTCGCCTGGTCGGGGCGTCGGCCGGCCGCGTCGCCGACGGGCCCGGGGTTCGATTGGAGGAGCCGCCGTCGCGACGCGACCGGCGTACTCGGTCGTTCCCCATCCACACCCGGTCCAGCAAGCGGCCGCGCGATGGTCCGGGGGCGAAGTGGTAGGGGTGCTGCGGGACCGACGCCGACCGGATTCCGTCGGGAACCGGGTGCCCAGAACCGACCCCAGTTCAAGAATTAGAGTACTCTAATTCGTTGTTTAGAACAATACTTCTAAGTACAGGTATGACTCTAACCAAGGTAATGGCAGAACACAACTCCGCTTCGAGCAGTGGACGAAAAGTGACCCGGAGGCGGGCACTGGCGGCAGGCTCCGGTCTCCTCGGTGCCGGCCTCGCCGGCTGTCTCGGCAGCGTCTCCGGCGGCACGAACAGCGGCGACTCCTCGGGCGGGGACGACGATGGCCCCGTCGCAGTCGCGTCTTTCTTCAGTTTCTTCGACTTCGCGCGAAAGCTCGCCAGAGACACGCCGGTAACGGTGAAGAACCTCATCCCGACCGGTCTGCACGGTCACGGGTGGGAGCCCAACGCGAGCGTCACCCGCGACATCATCGAGGCGGACGCGTTCATCCACGTCGGGAAGGACTTCCAGCCGTGGGCCGACCGCGCCATCCAGACGCTGAAAGACGACGACGTCGATACGCAGCTCATCAACGTCCGCGAAGGCGTCGAACTGGCCGACCTCGCGGCGAGCCTCGACCCCGAAGAGGAAGGTGTCGGGGAAGGCCGCGGCATGGACCCGCACTTCTGGCTCGACCCCCAGCGCGCGAAGATTTCGGTCGACAACATCACCGAGGGATTCGTCGAGCTCGCACCCGACCACGAGGAGACGTTCCGCGACAACGCGGAGACGTACAAGACCGACGTGCTCGACACCATCGATGCGGACTACCAGGACATCTTCGACCGTGCCGACCGGAAGGTCGTCCAGCTGGCGGCACACAACGCGTTCCAGTACATCGGCGTCCGCTACGGCGTCGAGATGCGCCCGCTGGTCGTCAACCTCGCCGCGAGCGGGGACGTAAAGCCCTCGGACATCACGAAGGCCAAAGAGACCATCGAGGAGTTCGACATCGAGTACATCGGGGCCGGCGTGTTCGAGACGCGCAAGCCCGCAAAGCAGCTCATCGCGGAGACGCCCGTCTCGGCGTACTTCCCGGTCACGCCCTATGCCGGTGTCCGCGAGGACTGGGTCGAGAACGACTGGGGCTACGAGGAGATCGCGTACAACATCAACATGCCCACGTTCGAGGTCGTCCTCGGGAACAAAGCACCCGAGGAGGTCGGCCCCGACGGCTGGGCCGACGAGTGGAGGAACTTCGAATGAGCGCGAGTTCTGACGACGCGGCCGCGGAATCGGCCGCCACCGGTGGAGCCATCGTCGAACTCTCGAACGTGAACTTCGGCTACACCGCAACCCCGGTCGTCGAGGACATCACGCTCCGAATCGACCAGGGCGAGTACGTCGCCGTGGTCGGCCCGAACGGCTCGGGCAAGTCGACGCTGATGAAGCTCATGCTCGGCCTGTTGCGGCCGGACGTTGGCAAGGCACGGCTGTTCGGCGAAGCCTCGCACGACTTCGACGATGGCTCGCGCATCGGCTACGTCGCCCAGCACGCCAGCGCCTCGAAGGAGATGCCCATCACGGTTCGCGAGGTCGTCCGGATGGGGCGGTTCCCCCACGTCGGCTTCGGCCGCCTGTCGGCCGAGGACGAGGCAATCGTCGACCGCGCCCTGGAGACCGTCGGCATGACCGCCTTCGCGAACCGCCGGGTCACCAAGCTCTCGGGCGGCCAGCGCCAGCGAGCGTTCATCGCCCGGGCGCTCGCCGGCGAGGCCGACCTGCTCGTGCTCGACGAGCCGACCGTCGGCGTCGACGCCGAGTCGGTCGACGCGTTCTACGACCTGCTCGAGTCGCTCAACGAGGAGGGCATCACGGTGCTCCTCATCGAGCACGACCTGAGCGCCGTCACCGAACACGCAGAGCGCGTGGTCTGTCTCAACCGCGAGATATACTTCGACGGCCCGACCGAGGAGTTCGTCCAGAGTGACGCCCTGAGCAGAGCGTTCGGGACCGCCGCCAGCTTTCTGGGTGGTTCGCGATGAGCGCCGCCGTCTCGGGGCTCGCAGGGCTGGCGCTCCAGTCCGGCAGCCCACTCGACCCCGTGCTCACCCCGTTCTACTGGTTCCTCACGCTGTGGACCGCCCTGATGAACGGGCTGTACGACGTGACCGGTCTCGAGCTGCTCCAGTACGGCTTCATGCACCGCGCCATCCTCGTCGGGCTCTGCATCGGCGTGATGGCACCCCTCATCGGGACCTTCCTCGTCCACCGCCAGCTCGCGCTCATCGGTGACGCGCTGGCCCACACCGCCTTCGCCGGGGTCGCCATCGGGCTGTTCCTCAACGCCGTGTTGGACCTCGGCGTCTCGCCGTATCTGACGGCGGTCGTCGTCGCGGTCATCGCGGCGCTGCTCATCGAGCTCATCTCCGAGGCGACTGGCGCGTACAACGACGTGTCGATGGCCATCGTCCTTTCCACGGGCTTCGCGCTGGGGACGGTGCTCATCAGCATCAACGCCGGCGGGCTCGCCGTGGGTATCAACCAGTACCTGTTCGGGAACCTCTCGACGGTGTCCGCGGAGAACGCCGCCATCCTGCTTGTGCTGTTCCTCGTCATCGTCGGCGTGGTCGCACTCACCCGGAACCAGCTCCTGTACGTCACTTTCGACGAGACGGCGGCCGCCGTCTCTGGTATCAACGTGAACTGGTACAACCGCGTCATGGTGATGCTGACCGCGCTCGTGGTCGTCGGCGCGATGCAGATAATGGGCGTCATCCTCGTCGCCGCGATGCTGGTCGTCCCCGTCGCCGGGGCGGCACAGGTGTCCCGAAGCTTCACCGAGTCGCTGCTCGTCTCGGTCGTCCTGGCCGAGATAGCGGTCCTGCTCGGCATCGGTGTGGCCTACTACGGCGAGGCCACGGCCGGGGGCGTCATCGTCCTCGTCGCCGTCGGCATCTACACCGTCAGCGTCGTCGTCGGGAAGATTCAGGCTCGCACCCGCGACGACACCGCCCCGGAGGTCGGCAGCATCGACGCGAGCGAGAGCCAGCCCGCCTCCGACTGAGATGGCGACCACCAGCCCGGAGTCACCGGACGACGGCGACCGGACCGGCTCTCTGACCACGGTCATGGAGGACTACCTCCGGCACATCTACGCCCTCGAACGCGCGTCGGAGGGCCGCGTGTCGAACTCGTCGCTCGCAGCCCGCCTCGGTGTCAGCCAGCCCAGCGTGACGAGCATGTTCGACACGCTCGCCGAGCGCGGGCTCATCGACCGCGAACCGTACCGGCCTATCGTCCTCACCCCCGCTGGCGAGCAGGCGGCCCTCGAAATCGTCCGGAAGCACCGACTCGTCGAGACCCTGTTGACCGAACAGTTCGGCTTCGCCATCAGCGAGGTCGACGCCGAGGCGGATGCGCTGGAACACCACATCAGCGACCGGCTCTGCCGGGAGATAGACCGCAAACTCGGTCGTCCCGCGTTCGACCCCCACGGCGACCCGATTCCGGATGCAGACCTGACAGTCCGGGCCGACACCGACGCGGTCGCCCTCGTCGAGGTCGGGGAGTCGACGGCGGTCGAGGTGACCCGCATCACGACCCAGGACGAGGAGACCCTCTCGTATCTGGTCGCTGCTGGAATCGAGCCTGCGGCCCGGCTCACGGTCACGGAGGTCGCCCCCTTCGGGATGGTGACCGTCAGCGTGGAGGGAGACGCGTGGCAAGAGAGCATCCCCGAGTCGCTCGCCACGCAAATTCTCGTTCGGCCGCTCGGCTAGTCCTCAGGTCACCCGTTTCTCGACCGCCTCGAACAGGTGCGAACAGAGGTAGATGATTCCCAGAAAGACGACCAGAGAGACAGCCAGTACCGCGACCAGCCCGACGGCGACGAGCAGTGTATTCACGTTTCCCTGCAGCCAGGGGCGGTTCGAAAGCCGGACGAACCAGAGAAGCACCTGGAACCCGGCAGCGAGCCCGGCGGCCACCCCGAGGAGGACGGTTCCGACTCCGGCAACCAGGCCCACTACCTCGTGCAAAACCGACCGCTCTTCGTCGCCACCAGCGTCCATGGTGAGTCGTCTCGGGACGCGCCCAAAAACGTTGGTCGTCGCGGCTGGCGGCTTACTCGCGCTGTGCCGGTTCGGTCGGGTCCGGCGTCGACTCGCTGTCCGTGGCATCGGTGTTCGCCGACTCGTCGTCCGTCACAGGGTCGTCGGTCGAGTCACGCTCGACGATGACTGCCGCGCCACACTCCGGGCACTTCCCCTCGTGTTCGTAGAAGCCCGCCTCGCACTCCGCACACCGGTACGTCGCGTGTGCCTCCTTCGCTTCGCGGGCCTCCTCGCTGAGTCGCCCGAATCGCCGTCCGAACTTCCGAAACAGTCCCATGGTACTTATCCAGAAGGGCGCATGCCAGATAAGTACCGGAGCGCAACTGCTGGTTCGCTGATAGCCGTCTGGTCGACGCCAGCGGCGACTCCCCAGAATTCCCGAAAAAATTCTTAACCAAATCTGGACCGTCTCACTCTGTACGAATGCGTGACATTCCCTGCCACGCAATCGGAGGGACCAGAGATGAGTCAGCAACTGCGAGAGGAGTGGTTCGTATCGGACACGAGAGTGAACGCCGTCATCGCCTGGGCGCTGACGACAGTGCTCGTAGTCGCGACAGTCGACAGCCTACTCGCGTTCAGGATGGTCGACGTGCTACTCGTGGGGACCGCAGCAGTGATAGCCATCGTTCCGGCGGTCCTCTCGCGGTCGTGGCTACGAACCATCCCGTGGCCACTGCTCTTGCTCGCGTCGACACCGCTTATCGTCGCCGTCTTTCCGCCGACTCGATTCGATATGGTCGTCAACGGGGTCGGTATCGCAGCACTCGGGATGTTGCTCGTCTCCACGCTCCAGTTGACCACGACGGTCAGGATGACGCCGGCGTTCGCGGTCGCGTTCACCCTGCTCACGACGCTGGCGTTCGCCGGCTACTGGGCGGTCGGGTCCGCGGCGGCGTCGGTGTTTCTCGGGACCAGCTTCGTCGAGTCGAACACGGAACTCATGCACATCTTCACCGCGGCACTGCTCGGCGGGCTCGTCGGTGGCGGCATCTTCCTGTGGTACTTCCGGAGACAGCTCCGGAAACCGATAGCGACTGCGCCCGCCGCGAACGAAGAGGTGGAAGTCGTATGAGCGTCGCCCGTCGCATCGGACTCACGCCGCAACGACAGGTAACCCTCGTGCACGTCCTGCAGGCGATCATATTCGGCATCCTGTCGGTCGGACTCTGGCTGGGGAACGCCGGGGTCGTCGTCAACGCCGCCGTCGGCCTCGGCGTCACCTTCCTGCCGGCGTACCTCGAACGGAACTACCGCTTCACGATGAGCATCGGGCTCGTGCTGTGGATAACCGTCGCGATGTTCCTGCACGCACTCGGGACGCTTCCGTTACCCGGCAGGGACCTCGCGACGCTGTACGGGACGACCTGGTGGTGGGACCACCTGACCCACGCGGCCTCGTCGTCGCTCGTCGCGGGGGTCGCATACGCCGTCGCCCGGGCACTCGAGGAACACACCGACTCTCTCACGCTCCCGCTGCGGTTCATGTTCGTCTACCTGCTCGTGTTCGTCATGGCCTTCGGTGTGGTGTGGGAACTCATCGAGTTCTACATCAGCGTCGTCGCCCAGTTGCTCGGCACCGGGAGCATCCTCACGCAGTACGGGCTCGACGACACCGTCCTCGACCTGTTCTACAACACCATCGGCGGGCTCCTCGTGGCCCTGTTCGGGACCGCCTACCTGACCGGCGTCGCCGACGAACTCGCCGAGAGACTCGGGAGAGACCCGGACGAGCAGTAACCGGGAGCCAGTGTCACCCAACCGTTTTGTCGAGCGCGGTCATCCACCGACCATGACCGGTTCAGTCGACTTCCTCGTCGAACTCGTCCAGAAGACTCTCACGACCTTCCAGCAGGGAGTTCTCGACGCGTTCCCCCGCCTCGTGATGGGGCTCGTCTTCCTCACCCTGTCATACGTCGGTATCAGAATCGCCCTCCGTGTCACCCGGGAGGCCCTCGACGCGCTGTACCCGGTAGAACAGGACCTCATCGTGAGCCTCGGTGTGACCGTCGTGGGTATCTTCCTCTGGTTCGCCGCCGGGCTCGCCCTCCTGAAGATACTCGGGATGGGCGAGGTGGCAGCCAGCCTCGGCACCGCGACGGGCTTCATCGCCCTCGGCGTCTCCTACGCGCTCTCCGGGATGATTGCCGACACGGTCGCCGGCGTCTACCTGCTGCGAGACCCCGACTTCAACCCCGGCTATCGGGTCACCACGGACGGCGTCACCGGTGAGGTCAAGAGTATCGGCCTCCGCAAGTCCCGCATCGAACTCGACGACGGCGACGTGGTCGTGCTGGCGAACGGCGCGGTCGAGAAGAAGTGGACGAGGGGAGGGGACGAGGCGGTCGACCCTGCCGACCAGTGAACGGTCGAATCTGCCAGAGCACTCATCACCCCTCTTCACGAACTCTGGCCGATGACCGAAGCGGCCCACCTCGACGAAGCTGAGGCGGCCCAGTACGAGCGGCGAGTTCGCGAGTCAGCAGCCGTCGAGGCGCTTCTGGCGGAGGCGGCTGTGGACCTCACTCCCGACGAACTCGAACGAGACTCGGTGTACCGGTCAGGCGAATCCACCGTCGAGCGACCGGTCATCGTCCGACTCCATCGCGAAGGGACAGAGAGTACGACCGCAGGGTCGGCGTTCCTCTACGAGGGGTTCGAAGGCGACGTCGATACCTCGGTAGCCGTGCAAGCGACACTCGTCGACGGCGAGGTACGCGAAGCCGAACTCACGACCGGCAGCCACGGCGGACTTCTCGTCGGGCGAGGCGAGGTCTGGACGTACCGGGACGGGACCGTCATCGACGGCACGTGGATCTCCTGACTGGGCCGTCCGGTCACGTCTCGGTCGGGTCGTCCGGGAAGAACCTGTCTGGCGTCGCCGCCACTGCCAGGAGGACCGCGGGCCCCACGAGGAATCCAGCCCACGTCAGCAGTGACAGGACTCCGACCACGGCGAGTCCGACCCGGATTCTGACGGGGTGCTTCCAGTCGCGCTGGAGTGCGAGTCGCAGCACCCACACCCCACAGAGCATCGGTACGACGACGAACATCCCGGTGACGAGTGCGCCAGCCGTCGGCCCGGTCTGGACCAGCGCGAGCCCCATCCGGACGAGCGTATTCACGCCACTTCCGAGGACGAACAGCCCAGCACCAGTCAGCACGAGCCGAACTGGGGCCGTCCCCCACGCGCTGTTCCATCGCCGCCGCACGGCGCTCGCGCCGGCCAGCACTGTGAACAGGAACGGGCCGACGACGACGAGGGGGTGTTGGCCCTCCCAGAGGTGTGTCCGAACGAGGTCGAACGGGACGGTCAGATACTCGACGGTCGAGAACTCCTCCGAGTAGCCGAGGGCGACGCCAGCCGGGCCGCTCCGGTTCTCGGGTTCGTAGATGGCTACGAGGTAGGTCGTCTCGGCCCCGACCATACGGGAGTAGCTCGCCGTCTGGTAGTTCGCCGAGGGCGCGAACGGTTCGTACCCGGCAGTTGCTGGCCGCTCGCCTTCGATTACCATTGCACCCATCCCCTCGGGGACGGTCACGTCAGCAGGAACGCCCTCGGTTCCCGCCAGTGACGGACTCATGATTACGAGCGACGGGGTGAACTCGCTGTCCATGGGGGTGAACGTCGACACCTGGAGTCGCTCGCCGGATGCCAGCGAGAACCGGTAGTACTTCGCGCCGTCTCCTTCGAGTCGGTCGTAGAACGACCACGACTTGACCGCGTCCGGGACCTCGACCGCCCGCTCGGGGCTGGTGTTGTCGACGGGGAAGCTCGGCACGTGTGCCAGTACAGGCACTGCCAGCAGGCAGAGCGCGAGCAGGACCACGCTGGCGCGAGCTGTCTTCATTACTAGCAGTAGAGGCGACCGTCGTGCATCACGATACTCCCTAACAGGTGAGTACTCAGAGCCCCTCGATAACTCTTTTTTAGGTCTGCCTAAAACACTGTGCATGGGCACCGACACCGGTTCAGACCCGGAACTCGACACCCACCGCATCGCGGCACTCGACGAGATACCCCCGAACGGGACGCTCCGCTTCGAGGTCGAGGCGTCCGGGTATCGCATCGAAGCCATCCTCTGTCGCACGGGAGAGGCGGTCCTCGCGTGGGAGAACTCCTGTCCGCACGAACCCGATGTGAAACTCGACCGGGGCCTCGGCGCGCTCGTCACGGACAATCGAATCGTCTGTCACAAACACGGTGCGCAGTTCAACTGCGACGACGGCTTCTGTACCAGGGGGCCGTGCCGCGGGGAGTTCCTCGCACCTATCGACGTCGCAGTCGACGACGGGACGGTCTACCTCACGGACGACCGGTTCGACGCCTGTCGGCCGCTGGGTCTCTTCTGAGGCTGCTCCCGGGCCGACCACCGGCGGCCCTCTCGCGTGCCCCCGACAATGGGGCCGGTATCAAAACTACCATCACACCCCGCGACGCAGTGGTCTGTACTTAGGTGGCTCCTGTGACCGAGAAACGCGAATACAAAGACGACTATCCGGAGAAGAAACTGTACATCCCGGGTCCGACCGGGGTCCGTGACGACGTCATCGAGGCGATGTGCGAGCCGATGTTCGGCCATCGCATGGACCGGATGACAGACCTGTACACGACCATCGTCGAGGACACGAAGGAGTTCCTCGGTACCGAGAACGACGTCATCATCCTCACAGGCTCTGGCACCGAGTTCTGGGAGGCGTCGACGCTCAACCTCGTCGACGAGAACATCCTCGTGCCGACCTGTGGCAGCTTCAGCGAGCGCCACGCCAACGTCGCCGAGCGACTGGGGAAGGACGTCGACCGCCTGGAGTACGAGTGGGGGCAGGCAATCAAGCCGGAGGACATCCGAGAGGCGCTCGAATCCAGCGACAAGCACTACGACGTGGTCGCGACGGTGATGAACGAATCCTCGACGGGCGTCCGCAACCCCATCGAAGAGATTGGTGACGTGGTCGCCGAGTACCCGGACACGTACTTCGTGGTCGACGCCGTCTCCTCGCTGGGCGGGGACTACGTCGACATCGACGAACACAACGTCGACGTCCTCTTTGCGTCCTCCCAGAAGGCGTTCGCGATGCCGCCGGGGCTCGCCATCTGTACCGTCAGCCAGGACGCCTACGACCGCGAGGTCGGCAAGGACTCCGCGTCGTGGTACGGCGGCTTCCAGCGCTGTATCGACTACTACGACCGGAAGGGCCAGACCCACTCCACGCCCGCGATTCCCATCATGCTCGCCTACCGCAAGCAGATGAAGTACATGCTCGAAGAGGGGCACCAGGGCCGCAGTGAGCGTCACCGCGAGATGGCCGAGTACACGCGCGAGTGGGCCCGCGAGCACTTCGGCATGTTCCCCGAGGAGGGGTACGAGTCCCAGACCGTGAGCTGTATCGAGAACACACAGGACATCGACGTCGCCGCGACCATCGAACAGGTCTCCGAGCAGTACGACATGGTCTTCTCGAACGGGTACGGCTCCGCGCTCGGCGAGAAGACGTTCCGCATCGGCCACATGGGCGAGCACGACGTGGAGTCCATCAAGGCGCTGACCGACGCCATCGAGGACGTCGCCGGGCTGTAACCTGCCGGTTCGACGCACCACGCGGTCGGTTCGTAACCGGACGGAAAGTATCCTCCTTATTTCGAGCGGTCGCCTACGGTAGAGTGAGGGTGAGGTAATCACCCGACAGGGAGCATCGTACCGCCCCGAAGGTCTGCCATACTCTGCCATGGGCGGTCGGACTCCCGGTCTGTCGAATTCAGTGCCGATTCTCGCCGACGCGGACTGCCACCGCAGTCGGCACCTGTCGCTCAGGATAGTCTGATACCTGCCGACTCCTCCGATTCTCCGCCTCCCGAGTGACTCCAGTTTCCCTATGCCAACCACCACGCCGGGACGACCTGCGGGAAGCACGACGTCCGAACAGGCGAGCGATGCACGATGAGACCTGCCCGCGTGCGACGAGCACTCCTGCGTGCTGTGGGACCCTACTCCTCCGCCGATTCTCCCTCGTACGCGTCGAACCAGCCGGTGACGGCCTGTTTGAGTGCGCCGGTGGTACTTCCCAGGTTCAGCAGCTGGTACCCGTCTGCCACCTTCTCGTTGACGTCGTCCATCCCGAAGCCAAGACCACCAACGGGAACCCCTGCGTCGATGGCCTGTGAGCGAATCGACTCGACCGCGTCCTGAACCGCCGGATGGTCGACCTCTCCGGGATGCCCGAGCGAGACCGAGAGGTCGAGGGGGCCGATGAAGACGAACCCCAGTTCGGGGACTGCCAGAATCTCGTCCAGGTTCGCGACGGATTCTTCGGTCTCGATGGTGACGCCGACCATCGTCTCGCGGTCTTCCGTGTCGATGTAGTCCGCACCGAGCCCCCATCGCCTGGCACGGGGTGCCCCGAGTCCCCGGTCGCCGGGGCCTCCATCGTAGCGGAACCGTGCGGACTTGACGGCCGCTCGGACCTCTGCTGCGGTCTCGACGCGTGGGAGGAACACGTTCCGGACCCCGAGGTCCAGGGATTTCCGGAGCAGTGTCGGGTCGGTATCGGGGAGTCGAACGAGCAGTTCGAGGTCCGTCCGGTCTGCGGCACGCAGCAGGTCCTCCATCCGCCCCGCGTCCCACGGGTCCGGTCCACCGTGTTCGAGGTCGAGCCAGACGAAGTCGACGCCGAGTTCCCCGTAGAACTCGACGAGTGTCGGGCTGTAGGTGTTGTCGAGCACTCCGAGCGCGACGCCGCCGCGTTCCAGGGTGGCTGCGAGACCGTTCGTCAGTTGTTGACGTGTCATTGCTCTCTCTACCACCGCTGCCGGGATATGTCTAGTGCACGATAAACGTTCGACACAGAATCGACGAGCCGGTCGCCAGCGGTTCACGTGCCCCTGGGAACGGGCTCAGGATTCGGAGCGCGACGCGTCGTGCCCGGGGAGCGGCGACGGCTTCTCGATACCCTCGTTCGCGAACGCCCTGCGGACACGCCGGGTCACGTCAGATTCGAAGACGAACTCGTTGCGCGTGTCGTTCACATACGCCTTGCCCCGGACGGTCTGGTAGTACAGCTCGTCCTCGGTGAGCACGACGAAGGGTCGCTTCTCGGAGACGAAGACGTAGCGCGAGGTGACGAGTGCCTCCTCGACGATGCACATCGCCCTGTCGAGGTCGGCGTCGGCCGCGACGTAGAACTCCACGACCACGAGCATCTCGGCCTTCCCGGCGTTCGCGTTCGCGACCGCCCCGCTGAACACGGAGTCGTTCGGGACGACGACGAGCGTGTCGTCCGGCGTCTGCAGCCTCGTCGCCCGGATTCCGATGTCCGTCACTTCGCCGTAGTGGCCGTCGATGGTGACCTTGTCGCCGATCTTGTACGGTTGCTCGACGATGAGGATGAACCCGCCGAAGACGCTCGAGAACAGGTCTTTGATACCGAAACCGATGGCTGCCCCGATGAGGCCAGAGATGGCGAGTAGTTGAGTCGGCGTGACCGCCAGCACCTGCCCCACGATATAGTACGCGACCGCGGCGTACACGACCGCCTTGAACAGTGGCAGGACCATCTTCACCGTGATCCGGTGTTTGACGGTCTGCTCTGCGACCTTCGAGACGACGAACGCGAACATCTGGACCACGACGTAGGCGACGACGATGACCACGAGGGAGTTCACGATGTCGAGCGCGTCGATGGTGACCTCTGGGACCCCCGTCTGCAACGTCACCATATGACCCGCCGCCGTTCCAGCGATTCGACCAGTGGCTTCAATGCGCCGGGTTCGAGCACGACCTGGTCACCGTCGACCGTGAGGACACCCGTTTTCGATAGCTCCCCGAGCGCCCGGTCGAGTTCGGGGTGTTCGACCACGTCGGCCAGCTCGTCGTAGGAGAGTCGCTCTTTCGTCAGGAGGACCTGCAACAGGAACGCGGTATCGTAGTCCACCCCGAGCTCGCCCGGTGGTTCTCGAATCGCGCTGTAGGCGAGCCGACCATCCGAGAGGCTCTCCTGCCAGAGATAACTCGCGACGCCGGGGTTCCCCCTGGCCAGCTGGGTAATCCGGTCGAAGATGAGCGTCTCTGGGAGGTCCTCGTCAGTTCTCGCCAGTCGTTTGCGCACTCCGTCGACGTTCAGAACCGCGTAGGGAACACGGAGCGTCCGGTGTCTCCCAACAGGGCGTTCGTACGTCCGTCTCACCACCAGCGGTTCGACTGTCGGCTCCCTGTCGTCGACGAGTTCCGGACCGTTCTCGTCGTACTCCGCCATGAGAAGCGTTCGAATCGTCCCACTGTCGAGATCGCCGAGTCGGATCTGCGTTGGGAACGTCCGTTCGAGGTCCTTCACGGCGGCCAGATAGTCCCAGGCGAACGTGTTCCACGAGGTGACGACCGGCCCGTCGAACGTCGCGACCTGACGCAGGAAGCGGTCGAACCCGTCGAACCCCCCGATACGTCGAACGAACCGGTGCTGGCAGTCGTCGACGAGCAACACCGCTACGTCGTCCAGGTCGAGGTCCTGGTCGTGACTGTCTGTCGGTGTACACCGTACCCGGGTCGCCCGGTCTCCGAAGTAGCGCTCCGCGAGGTCGAGGAACGCTTCCCGGCCACCGAACGGCTCGGAGAGGACCGCGACCGCCCCTGGTGAGCCGTCATCGACCGCCGAGAGGGCCGCCTCGAACGCCTCCCTCTCGTTACTGTATCCGGTCGACAACCCGGAACCGAGAGTCATATTCGAAATACGACAGCAACAGCAATGAACGCTTCCTCGTCGTCAGGTGCTCACAAGTGGAAGAAGCCGACGGTACACAACTGGTCGACGGACGGCCAGCAGCCACCGGCGGAAACGTTCGGGGAACAGCCCCGCGTATCAGGACATCTCGGTCGGCGAGACGTCGAACCGCTTGAGGAACCGCTGCACTGCCTCGTCGGACCCGACGATGGTTATCCGTTCGTCCCCGGTGAACTGCCGCTGTGGGTCGACCGCCACCGTCTGTCCCTCACCGTCTTCGATGGCGATGACGCGACACCCGGTCTGCTCGTAGATACCCGACTCCATCAGGGTCGACCCGGTGAGCGGGGTGGCCGGCACACGGACGAGACGGACCTGGCTCGCCGGCGCGAGCACGTCCTCGCCACGTATCTCCTTGGCGACCATCCTGGCGCTCACCCGCGGAACCGACAGAACGTAGTCGGCACCGGCGGTGAACGCCTTCTGCGTGGTGTCGGCGTTGCTCACACGAACGAGGACCTCTATCTCCGGGTTGAGTGACTGCGCCAGCACCGTGGTGAGAAGCGCTACCGAATCGTCGGGGACACCGACGATGATGGCTCCGGCGTCCTCCACGCCCGCCTCTCGCAAAACCTCTCGCGAGCCACCGTCACCCACTACGTCCACCTCGGGCCGGTCTTCGACGTCGATGGTTACGACCCGTCCGCCCGCTTCCTGGATGACCGTCCGCGCGGCATGACCCACCTCGCCCAGCCCGACGAGGACGAACTGTTCGTGTTCAGTGAACGAGCGAGGGGGCCTGGTGAACTCGCTCAGTTCCTTGAGCGCGCTCTCCTTTCCCGACACCAGCAAGACGGTGTTGGGACGGACGACAGCGTCCGGGCTCGGCGGTAACTGCAACTCGCCGTCGATCCAGGCCCCGACGATGGTCGCCCCCGTTCGCTCTCTGACCCTGGTGTCCCTGATTCTGCGACCGACCAGTTCGCTCGACTCCGAGACCGGGAGTTCCATCAGTTTCGTGTCCCCGCCGATTTCGATGGTGTCCCTGAGTTCGGAACTGAACGAGGCGACGGCCTTCTCGGCGAGGCGATGTCCGAGCACACCGTGTGGCGACAGCACGGTGTCCGCACCGACGTCGCGCAGTATGTCCGCCATGGAACTGTCGTCGGTCAGTGTGATGATATCGATGTCCGGCCTGACCGACCGCACGGTGAGTATCGTGTTGACGTTCGCGTCACCCGCGTCAGTGATGACGGCGCGTGCGGTGTCGATACTCGCCCGTCGGAACGTCTCTGCCTCCTGCGGGGAGCCGTCGATTACGGCATACCCACGGTTCGAGAGCGCCTCGGCGTTCTCTCTGGAGGAGGAGATGAGCACGTAATCGATACCGAGTTCCCTGAGTTCGTCCAGGAGAACCGACGAGTCACGGCGGTACTCACAGATGATGACGTGACCGTTCTTCGAGCTGAGGCGGTCGTCGAGGTTTACCTCTGCACCGGTGAACAGTGGAATGATGATGAGGCGGAGCGTGAAAAACCCCGTCGCGATGCCCGATATCTGTATCATGGCGACGAACAGGAACATCAGGGGGTGGCTCCAGATGTCCGAGTCCTGCCCGTAACCGGTCGTCGTCATCGTCTGGATGACGAACTCGAACGACGCGAAGACGGACTGTTCGACGCCTTCCAGCCGTGTCAACGCATAGTTGTACGCCACCGTGTAGAACAGGATGAGCACCACCAGACCGGTGAAGTAGTAGATGACGTGTCGGATACGCCGGCTCGGTTTCAGTCTGCGGAGCGGCTCTGGGAGCGTAACCATCGTCGGATGCTGTATGATAGTATCGAACCAAGAAAAAGCATACACGTCTTCCCTGTTCCACGGTCGGTGCGACGAGTCCGTTCGCTTGCAGTGACGACGCCATCCCAGCACGTCGAGAACCCGGGAGCGAACGCAGAGAATCCGAGCAACCCACAAATAAAGTACCATTGCCGCGGACACACTGGTATGGCTGACAACGAGATAGACGACGTGGATAGAGCGATTCTATTTGCACTACAGGAAGACGCTCGAAACATGTCGTCCGGAGACATCGCCGAGCGAACCGGTACCTCGGGCAGTACTGTCCGCAAGCGCATCTCGCGTCTCGAATCCCAGGGTATCATCAAGGGGTACAGCGCCAGTATCGACTATCAGAAGTCGGGGTATCCGCTCCGAATGATGCTCTATTGTACCGCTTCGATACCCAGACGTGGTGAACTCGTTCCCGAAATCCTGAAAATCGACGGTGTCGTGTCGGTTCAGGAACTGGTCACCGGCGAACAGAACCTCCTCGTGACTGCTGTTGGCGAGTCAGACAGCGACATCACACCCGTGGCACAGGAACTGCTCGATATGGGACTCAACGTCACCGACGAAGTCCTCGTTCGAAGCTACGAGACGACGCCCTTCGGCAAGTTCGATTCCGGAGGCCGCACGGAGAACGACCACTGACCAAAGACGTGTCAGCCGTCCGGCGCACGACGGCGTCGGTTGACCGCCCGACGAAGACGAGTTCTGCGAGCACCACCGTCCCCGTCCCTCGGGGACGAATGGTCTGGTATCCCCGGGGGCAGCCCCGAACTACTCGGTAATTGTGCCCTCGTTCTTGACCGAACTGTTCTCGAACTTCGGTTCCTGGTACTAACGCGCGCAATCAGCAGAAGACCGTTCGTGGATGAACGGGAAGCTACTCGACACTGTCGTCGAGTCCATCGAGGAGTGGACCGGGCCTCGAGGAGAGCGACACGGTCGGATACGCTGACGGCCCGGGTCGCGAGTCTCCCGCGTTGTGTCTCGGTGCCAAGGTACTCATCCCCATGACACTGGGAAACATAACGTTCTATAATCGAGTATTGTGCGAACAATTTGTGAAGATAGGTAGATTTAATAGTTAATCTGTTCCCTATTCTGGTGAACACGACTGAGACTGGGATGCCGGTTCGGACCGGTTGCCAGGAGAGGTCGCTACGACGGACTAAACGATGTCAGGACAAACCTCGAAGAGGACGGTCGGAGCGCTCCCGGACACGACGGTCGAATCGCCGTTCGTGTCCGTCGCACTCACGTGGCTCGTTTGGTCGCTGTTCGCCGCGAGTATCGCTGCACTCGCCGCACGAACCCAGTTCGGTGGCGCGTGGGAGGTTCCCGGCGTGGTCGCCATCGACGGGCTGACCGTCCTGATGTGGGTGGTCGTCACCTTCTTCAGTGGTATCGTCCACAGCTACTCGCGCCGCTACATGGCGGGTAGCGCTCATGAGACTGGCTTCTTCCGCACCGTGTTCGGTTTCACCCTGGCCGTGATGGGACTCGTCGCGGCCGACAACATCGCCCTGTTCGGACTCCTGTGGCTGGCGATGGGCCTGCTGATGGCGAAACTCATCGGGACCGTCTCCGGCTGGAAACAGGCACAGGCGGCTGCGGCGGTCGGCCGTCGGTACTTCCTCGCCAGCAGTGGCCTCCTCGGTGTCGCCCTGACGACGCTGTGGTGGACGACCGGGGCGACGACCGTCTCCGGTATCACCGCGGCTTCCGGGACGCTCGGGGGGCCGCTGTGGCTCGTCGCCGCGTGTGCCCTCGTGCTCGCCGCGATGATTCAGTCCGCACTCGTCCCGTTCCACACCTGGCTCCTCTCCTCGATGACCGCACCGACACCGGCGTCGGCACTGATGCACGCCGGATTCGTCAACGCAGGCGGAATCCTGCTGCTCCGTTTCGCGCCGGTCATCACCGCCGACCCCGGTCTCATGCTCGTGGTCGCCGGCGTCGGTGCGACCAGCGCGTTACTCGGGAAGCTCCTCAAATCAGTCCAGTCGGACGTCAAGAGTAAACTCGCCTGTTCGACGGTTGGGCAGATGGGATTCATGATACTGCAGGCCGGCCTCGGCTTCTTCGGGGCCGCCGTCACCCATCTCGTGTTACACGGCTTCTACAAAGCCTACCAGTTCCTCGGCGCGGGCGCACAGGTCGAACACACCAGCCCGACGGGGACGTCACAGAACACAACGAGCGTGGTCGGCGTCGCCGTCACGCTCCTGACCGGACTCGCCGGGGGCGCACTGTTCGCGGCGCTGACTGGAAAGGGGACGAAACTCGACACCGGCCTCTTGCTCGTCCTGTTCGTGGTACTCACCACGCTCCATGCGGCCCGTAGCGTGGTCCAGAACGCCTCGCTCCCGGCGACGGTCCGCTACGGCGCGGTCCCGCTGGTCTTCCTTCCCGCCATCACCGTCTACGCTCTCGTCTACGAGACGATTCTGGGACTCCTGACCGGCCTCCCCGTCGTCACTGCGCCGACCGACCTGACCGTGCTCCACGGCGTCGTGGCCGCCGTCTTCCTCGCCGTCTACGTCGCCATGGAAACCGGCGTCCACGAACGCAGCCAGCGCCTCTACGTGACGCTCGTGAACGCGAGCCAAACCCCATCCAGCACCGTGTTGACCACCAAGGAGGATTACAATGAACACTGAAACAACCATCCAGAACAGCATCGAGAAAGCAGCGACCACCGTCGGGTCGGTGTGGCCGCTCCACTCGTTCGTCACGGCCAACCCCCTCTCGGGGTTCGAACACCTGCCGTTCGGCGAAGCGGTGACCCAGGCGAGTCACCTGCTGGGTGGTCGCGGCTATCCGAGTCCGGAGGCGTTCCAGGCAGCCCTCGACGCCGGCCAGATCGACCCCGGGCTACTCGAATCGGAACTCGCAGCACGCGGGTTCGAGGACGACCCGGAGACGCTGCTTGCGCGTATGGACACCACCGTCGATTCGGACGCCCCGGACACCGCCACCGAGCGGGCCGACCACGTGCTGACGAAGTGGCTGTCGGCCTTCCTCGACGAGGGCTGTGCGCAGTGGTCGATGCCGAACCGCGAGGCCGGGTTCTACACCGCGTTCCGTGACGTCGCTGCACACGACGGCGACATCCCCGACGAGTGTGCCGCCACAGCCCTGCCCGAGACGCCACTCGAAGCCCTCGAAGCCGTGCTGGAGCCGTACCCGGAGAGCCAGTGGGTCCCCATCTTCGAGACACAGCTGGCCGCGCTCCCCGGCTGGGCCGGCTTCATCAAACAGCGCGCCGAGAAGGAGGACGCCTGGCAGTCGACCCACCCGATCACGCTTGCCGGCTATCTCGCGGTCCGCCTCTCGCTGCTCGAGAGCTTCGGTGCCGACATCGACCCCTCGACCGGCCCCGAGAGCACCGACGCTGACTCGGTCGACCAACTCGCGGACGCGTTCCTGACCGCGTGGGAGGCGAGTTACCGGAGCGAACTCGTCGAGAGTGTCGCCGCCGAGAGCCAGTCTCTCGACGAGCGCGAGTCTGCGGGCCGCCCGGACGCCCAACTGGTCTTCTGTATCGACACCCGGTCGGAGGTCATCCGCCGGCACATCGAGGCCACGGGCGACTACGAGACCCACGGCTACGCCGGCTTCTTCGGCATCCCGATGGAGTACCAGGGATACGATGCCGAGGTGTCGGTCGATGCCTGTCCGCCGATTCTCGACCCGCAGCACCACGTCTGCGAGATTCCAAGCGACAGGGACACGCAGTCGACCCACGACCGGTGGTCGAGCATCCGCGAGGCCGCGGGCGGGCTCGTCAAGACGCTGAAATCGAACCCCGCCACGGCCTTCGGCTTCGTGGAGAACGCCGGCAGCGGGTACGGGCTGGCGCTCGCGGCCCGCACGCTCGTTCCCGGCCGCGTCGCCGACCTGTTCGACACTGCCGACGACGCGGTGCCCGACTCGCGCGAGTTCTGTGACCAGGTCGTCCACCACCAGTACACCTACGCCGGCGACCTCCCGGTCGGACTGACCACCGAGGAGAAAGTCGAGTACGCCGCCACCGCCTTCGAACTGATGGGCTGGGACGAGTTCAGCCGCCTCGTGGTCTTCACCGGCCACGCCAGTGAGACGACGAACAACCCGTACGATTCGAGTCTGGACTGTGGTGCCTGCGCCGGCAATCCGGGCGGTCCGAATGCCCGTGTACTCGCGACTATCTGTAACGACCCCGAGGTCAAAGCGGCCCTGCGCGACCGTGGCTTCGACATCCCCGACGACACCGTCTTCGTCGCCGGCGAGCACAACACGACGACCGACGAGGTCGAGCTGTACGACCACGACGCCCCGGAGAGCCACACTGCCGACATCGAGCAGTTGCGTGCTGACCTCGCCACCGCTCGCGAGAACGCGGCCGCCGAGCGGACAGAATCGATGGACGCGACCGAATCGAAGGGACTCAGCGAGACGAAACGCCGGGCTGCCGACTGGGCCGAGACGCGTCCCGAATGGGGGCTGGCCGGCAACGCTGGCTTCGTCGTCGGCCCCCGCGAACTGACCAGCAACCTCGACCTCGACGGCCGCGCCTTCCTCCACTCCTACGACTGGTCGACCGACCCCGACGGCGAGGCGCTCGAAGCAATCTTCGCGGGGCCGCTGGTCGTCACCCAGTGGATCAACACCCAGTATTACTTCTCGGCGGTCGACAACGCCGTCTACGGGAGCGGGTCGAAGGTGACCCAGAACCCGGTCGGAAACGTCGGCGTCTACCAGGGCAACGGTGGCGACCTGATGACTGGCCTGCCGCTCCAGTCGCTGATGGCTGCCGACGACGAACTGTACCATCAGCCCCTCCGCCTCTCGGCGGTCGTCCACGCACCACTCGAGCGTGTCACCGAAATTCTGGCCGACCACGACGAGGTCGCCCAACTGCTGGACAACGAGTGGTTCTCGATGACGGTCGTCGACCCGACCCAGAGCCATCGTGCGTTCCACTACGAAGAGAATCTGGAGTGGACGCCAGTGTCCGAACAGGCCGACGCACAGCCAGCGAGAGTCGCCTCACCGGCTGTCGCGGACGACTGACCGGTCCGTGCTCGCAGTGGACACCCGTCGAGGAACTGGTCTGACTCCAGTTGGAGCGACGACCCTCAATTTTCTCGGTCTGGTTCTCCGTTTCAACGTCACAGACCGCACGAAGGCACGTCTTTCTCGAGTCTCTCCGTGAGGGAAGGGTCGTCGCCCAGAACACTACCAGGCGCCAAACTACTGGTAGAGTATCGGTAGGTAGAGCCAGCCGATATCGATGGGCCCCTGGCCTGGAACGACGGCTACGAATTACGGTCGAGCCACTCACAGCGCTCCTCGAAATCTCTCGGCCCGGCGCTATCGGCGACGCCGCGGAGCGTCCCTGTTCGTAGCTCTCGGTCGAGCGGAACAGTGACTCGCCGCCTGTCGTCTTCGTCGGCCGCTCGGAGTACAACTGGGCGTGGTCCCCAGTCGTGGGTCGCTACTCGAACCCGCCGACGTTGACCAGCACGTTCACTGGGGACGTGGCTGTTCGACAGTTCCCAGAAGGGTCCAACCACATCACGACACCTGTACGCACGCAACGGCTCACCGCCAGTGCGGTTCCGCTCGCACAGGCGGATGATACGAGCGGACCTTGCTATTATCTACGTCGCCGACCGACGGTCACTATGACAGTCTACGAAACGGACCTCCCGGGCGTTGGACGCAAGTTCGATCTCGAACTGTCGGACGGTACATTCGCGTCAGTCGTCATCCACCACGACGGCAGATGTGAACTCTACCGACGTCCAAACCGCGAGACGAGCGGTGAGAAACTGCTTGGGTTGACCGGCGACGAGGCCAACAAGCTCGGGTCGATTCTCGAAGGGGCGTACTTCGAGTCAGTGACCGTCGACGAGTTGACTGTCCCGATCGGTGACACCATCATCGGGTGGGTCGAGGTTCCCGGTGATTCACACCACGTCGGCGAGACGCTCCGAGAGAGTGAAATCGAGTCACGGACTGGGACGACGACGATCGCCATCCAGCGTGGGAGCGACACGGTCCCGAACCCGTCCCCCGACTTCGAACTGGCTTCTGGCGACATCCTCGTCGCGATTGGGACGCGTGAGGAACACTACGAGCTAACCCAGATCGTTCGCGGGGGCACCTGACTCCGAATCAACCATCCGTGTATCTGCGTGCAACACGTTCGACGAGGTGAGCGTTTCGCATGAGCACGGTCCCGAGGACGCTGGTCAGGAGGACGTACCCGACGGTGAACGCGGGAATCGTCTCTCGAAGGGCGTCTGTCGTGCCGGCTGTCACGAGGAAGGCTGCGATCACCAGCGAGAACTCGCCACGGGGGGCGAGTGCACTCGCCATCCGCGACGCTTGTTCGACCGAGAGACCGTAGCCACGCCCGGCGAAGTACCCACTGACGAGTTGGCAGAGCAGCGTGACGACGACCGCAACGAGGACGAACCCCGCGACAGAGACGACCACCCGCGGGTTCGTCTGGAGACCGATGACGAAGAAAAACACCGCAGCGAAGAGGTTGCGACTCGGGGCGAGCAGGCTCTCGATACGTTCGACGTGGCTGGTCTGTCCGAACGCCGCCCCGACGACGAAGGCGACGATCGCATCACTGACGCCGGCAGCGAGCCCGAGGCCAGCGACGAGCGCTGTCACGCCGAGCACGCCGAGCAGGAACAGTTCACTCGAGTGGACGTCGAACGCTCGGTCGATCCACTCCCCGCCGTAGTAGGCGACCAGCCCGAGTACGAGGAGGACGACCGCCGCCTGTCCGATCGTTCGTCCGAGGGAGGCGACGTCAGCGGCACCGAGGACGAACGCCGACAGGACCGCGAAGACGGCGGCAGTGATGATGTCCTCGATGACGACGACCCCCAGGATCGCCTCGCTCTCCGGGTTGACGATCCACTCCAGGTCGATGAGCGACTTGGCGATGATGACTGTCGAGGAATTGAACACGATGAGACCGACGAACAGTGCCTCCAGCAGCGTGAAGCCGAAGACGAGACCGACGAGGATACCCACCGGGAGGCTGATTCCGATATCGATCGCACCAGCGCGAGCGAATCGTGTTCGCTTCTGAATCAGCGATGTCAGCCCCAGTTCGAGTCCGACGAAAAACAGCAGGAGGACGACCCCCAGGTCGGCCAGCAGTCGAATAAACGCTGGCGACTCGACGAGGGTGAACGACACACCACCGACCGACGGTGCGAAGGGGCCGATCAGAACCCCGACGAGGATGTATGCTGGGATCACCGACTGGCCGACGCGCAGGGCAAGCAGTCCACCGATGGTGAGAAGGGTCAGAAAGAGTCCGGCAGTAAGGACGAGGTTCGATGTCACCACATCTAGACGTATGCTAGCCAGCCGGGGAGCAATTACTGTACCGGTGTCGCTGAGGGGGTGCGGGGAGTGAAATAACGGCCCCGTATTCAACCGTGAGAAGCGTCAGGGGCGAGGAGTTCGGCGAACGCATCGTGTGCATCCACAGTCCCGACAACTACGAGGACGTCTTCCGCCAGCATCTCGGTTCCGGGGGCCGGATTCGGAATCGTTTGCTCGCCTCGTTCGACGGCGAGAATCGAGACGCCCGTCTGCGTCCGGACACCTACTTCACCGATCGTTTTCCCGACGACGGGCGATCCGCCGGGGATAGACACCCATTTGATACGAGCGTCCGAGAGTGCGTCGTCGAGATCGTCGTCGACAGGTTCGAAAAACGTGCCGTCGAATATCTCCGCGAGTTTCTGTGCCTCGCGCTCTGTCGTGGTGAAGAGCTCCTCGCTGTCCGCCTCGGAGTCGTCCCGCCAGAACACGTCCCGTCGGCCGTCGTTGTGAATGAGGATGGTGAGTGCTTTTCCGCCCGAGAACGATACCTGGTATCGTCGTCCGACGCCGGGGAGCTGTGTCTCGAATACCTTCATATTCTCTCTCGCTCGACTGGGATAATGATTGTTTGGCCCAGAGCGTCGAAACGACGACGCTCTCGCACCCGGGTCCTACGGTGCTCCAGTTCAGTCAGAAACAGGCGGGCGAGAACTGGCTCACTGCGGCACAGAGTTTCTTTGCAGTGGCGCTCGCCGGCGGAACCGCTCTCTTTGATTCGATGTAACCGACCCCGACCCTGTGTAGCCCAGAACCGCAGCTTCACGGGCGCGACCAGCGTTCACCTGTGTGAATCGCGTGGTATCGACCCGGTGTTGAGTTTCGACGACGACTTCGATGGGCTGGTCGAGCGAACTGGACCCGGTCGCTGCGACGAGCTTCGGCGTTGGTACTCGCGATTGAAAACTGTCGCCCGGAACACTAGCTATCGACAAACTACTCGCAGATTCCTGTCAGCTAGATGTGGGTGTTTCCCGATAACTGCCAAGTCGGAGCGAAAGCTACGAATTACGGTCGAGCCACTCACAGAACTCCTCGAAATCTCTCGCCCCGGCGCTGTCAGCGATGCCACGGAGCGTCCCCGTCCGAAGTTCGTCGTGTAACGGAACCGTGACTCGCCGCCTGTCGTTTTCGTTCGTTGGACGTTCGTAGTACAGTTGTGCGTGGTCTCCTGTCGTTCGTCGCCACTCGAACCCACCGACGTTGACTAGCACTTTCACCACTTCTCGACCGGAGAACGTCCTCCTCCCCATCGGTTACTCGAGTACGTCTGGTGGCTCCTGCTCACCAGTCGTGTTGTCCCTGGGGTCGATACCCATCTCACGGAGTTCCTCGTCGGTCGGCGCTCTCCCCACCTCGTCGTTGTGCAGTGCGAGCGCCTCGTCGAGGTTTGCAAGTGCAACCTCCCGGGACTGTCCTTGCGTAGTGACACCCGTTTCAACGTCTTTGGCAACCCACCAGTCGTCCTCACGCCACAGACGAATCTCCGCTTCGTGTGGGGACCCGTCTCGCGTCGAGCTGGCCATGTTGGTCTGAGATAGTAGGACATCGCGCATAAGGATTCGGTCGATAGAGAGACAGCTTGTACACAGGAGAGAACCGATTTACAGGGATACATCCACAGCGAAGCTACTGCTGGTGAATTCAGAGTTGTCGCCCGGAACACTAACGACCGGTATCATCCCTTGGCGGCATGCCGCGTCAACCGGGAAACCCTCGTGCCGGGCGGACAGCGCTGCCAGTGCTGTCGAATTCCGAACCGACAGGAGCCGGTCCGGCAGGCCGCGTAGTGCGACCAGCAGAGACGATATCGCGTACCTGGGTTCTCCGCTTCGTCATCGCTACCGAAATGGGTCCGCTCGGAGCGGGGACTTGTGGCACGCAGAGATGAGTAACCGGCCACCGGGGTAAGGTCTTGCGACTCGGCCCGGCTCGAACCGGTCACACCGCGCCGGGGATGTGCCTGTACTCCCAGTCGTCGGTGTACGCCCGGTAGAGGCGGGTCCGCATCGTCTCGTTCGCGAGCAGCCCGGCGAGCAGTTTCGGGTGGCGGGCGAGGCGCAGGAACGCCTTGCGCGGGTTTCTGTCGACCTCCTCCACGTCGATGCCGGAGACCGCGTCCATCACCCCACCCAGCAGGTCCGGGCGGCCGTCTTCGAGCGCGCCGCGGACGATGTAGGCGAGCCGGTACTCGTTGCGCAGGCGCTTGTACAGGTGCTGTGGGTAGTCGACGAGCTTGTTCTCCGCGGCCAGTTTCGCCATCAGGTACGAGGACTCGACGGCCTGCGAGATGCCCTTGCCGGTGAAGCGGTTCGCGATGCCGGCGGCGTCCCCGACCCGGACGACGCGCTTCTCGGGGAGGTAGGTCCGCCGGGGGTCGAGCGAGGGCCCCCGCGGGATGGTGTAGACGTTGGCCTGCTCGCGGGTGGGGACCGGCCAGTCGTTGCGCTCGCAGGCACGCTCGAAGGCGGCCATGTAGTCGTCGGGCTTCTTGTCCTGCGCCCAGCCGATGCCGACGTTCGCTCTCGTCTCGGATTTCGGGAACGCCCACGAGTAGCCGAGGTAGTTCTCGAAGATGATGAGCGAGTCGGGGTAGAGGGCCGAGAAGTCGCCTTCCACGTCGGCGTTGAGGGCGGTCATCGCACCGGCGTACTCCCCTGTCGTCCCTTCGACCTTGCTGGCCATCGAGGGCTGGCCGGTCGCGTCCACGACGAGGTCGTGTTCGTCCTGCAGGGACTCGAACTCGGCCTTCGTCACGCCGTGGTTCTCGACCACGTCGACACCGCGGTCGTCTAGCTGTTCGGCCCAGGTTCGCTCCACGAGGTTCCGGTCGGTAACGTAGCCGTGCTTCGAGGGGAACCGACCCTTCCCTGCCAGAACGCGGTCGCCGGTGTCACCGGTGTACACCTCCACGTCGAAGGCAGGCGTGTGGTTCGCGAAGCCGTTCCGGCGGGTCTTCGCCATCGGGAGCATCGAGACGTTCGTCATCGCCTCGCCGCAGTTCACGCGTTTCTCGTCGTAGGACTGGCGCTCGTAGAGCGTCACGTCGTAGTTCAGTGTCCGCAGGGCGTGGGCGGCGGCGAGGCCAGCCATCGCCCCGCCGACGACTGCGGCGGACCGCCCAGAGCAATCCAGTCGGTCGGAGAGGCGATAGGTGCCGAGGTACGAGAGGAACGGGTCCGTCTCGGCGTCGGGTCGAGTCATACCCGGCACTTCGACTGCCAGCACAAAAACACGTCGTCAGGCGACGTGGGTGTCGGAACAACGAGTGGCGACAGCGGTCAGACGACGTAGTCGTCTTCGGTGAGCTGGACGTAGCCGTTCTTGCGGAGCGACCGCTTCGTCCGCCTGTACTTCGCCAGCAGCTTCATGCCCGAGAGGCCACCGGACAGACGGCTCTTGATGAGCGACCCGTCGCTCCCGTCGCTGATGAGCTTGTTCGTCATCTCGAAGGTACGGTCCCAGTCGTCCGGGCCGTACTCGGCGACGATGTCCGCGAAGGTGACGTTTCGCAGAATCTCGTCGCCGACGGCATTGCGCCAGACCTCGTTGTAGCGGTCGAGCGAGTCGACGGCGGCGAGCCGGCCCGCGATTTTCCCGGTTCGACAGGCGACGTGGTAGCCGCCCTCGTGGAACGCCGAGGTGGTCCCCATCGCGCCGCCGGCGACAGCGATACCGGCTCCGGTCGGGGACTCGATGGGTTTGGTCGAGGAGATGGGGTACGTCTCGGTCCCGCCGGACTTGCCGCGGTCCTCGACGAGGGGGAAGTCCTCCTCGATGTCGTACTCGTCACCGTACTCGATTTCGAGCAGTCGGCGGATGTACTCGCCGGCCCGCGGGAGGGACTCGTCGTCGGGTTCGAGCAGGCGGTAGCCGTCGGGGTCCTCGACGTCGTCCAGCGTCATCCCGATGGGCATCGTCAGGCCGATGCGGGCGACGGTGCCGTCGTTCGGGAAGATCCACGGGTAGGCGGTCTCGCCGGGCATCCAGCCCCACCAGAACTTGAGGTGGGTCTCCTCGAACACCTCCTCGGGCACCTCGCGGTGCTCCTGGTAGGCGATGTGGTTCGCCGTCGGCGGGCTCATCACGTCGGAGACGCTCTTTCCCTCGGGCATGAACTGGTCGAGCGTCGGGATGGTGACGGTCCGCTGGGGGCCGTCCGCCAGCACGAGGTAGCGAGCTTCGACGTCCTCGCCGTCGGCGAGATGGACGGTGTGGCGGTACTCCTCGTCGAGGTCGGTGTCGACGCTTCTGACCGAGACGCCGACCTCGTAGGTCGCACCCTCGTCCTCGGCCTGCTCGCGGAGCCAGTCGTCCATCCGGGCCCGCTGGAAGGTGTACCCGAACCGGTCGTAGGAGGACTCGATACCGGTGCTGCGGAGGGTCGTCGTCTCGGTCGGGCCGACGAAGTCGACCGCGTCGAGTTCCTGCAGGACGATACCCTCGGGGAACTCGTCGGGGTCGAAGTCCATGATGTCGACCCAGTAGTCGAGCATCCCCGCCGCGTCCGTCGAATCTGGCCCAAGCCCCTCTCGGTCGGCCCGCGGGACGCCCTTCTCCAGGACGAGGGCGTCCGCACCGTGATAGGCCGCTTCCATGGCGGCACATGTGCCCGCCGGCCCGCCGCCGACGATGGCCACGTCAACGCGCTTCATACCTCGTCTCCTCTCGGCAGTCCCAAATAAAGCCCCCGAACCGCCTCGGCGGCTTTTTGTCGCTGCCCTGCTCACTCCGGACCATGAGTGATTACGAGCACGTCGCCGTCGAACGGACCGACGGGGTCGGCCGAATCGTCATCGACCGCCCGGAGAAGTACAACTCGCTGTCCCCCGAGACCGCCGCGGACCTCCGCGCCGCCGCGGACGGCCTCGCCGGCGACGACGCGGTCCGCTGCATCACCCTCACCGGTGCCGGCCCCGCGTTCTGCACCGGTGCGGACCTCACGACCTTCGAGGGCGACGGGTCGGATTCGCGGCGACTCGACCGCCTCGCGAGCCGGCTCCACGGGGCCGTCGAGACGCTCGCGGAGGCCCCGAAACCGACGATTACCGCGGTCAACGGGGTCGCCGCCGGTGGCGGCCTCGGCCTCGCGCTCGCGGCCGACGTCGTGCTCGCTCACGAGGACTCTCGCTTCGAGTTCACCTACCCGCGAATCGGGCTCTCGGGCGACGGCGGCTCGACGTGGTTCCTCCCGCGGCTCGTCGGCTACCGGAAGGCCCGCGAAATCGCCCTGCTGGACGAGCCGATTCCGGCCGAGCAGGCGGTCGCAGACGGCCTCGCGACCGAGGTCGTCGCCGACGAGGACTGGCCGGACCGCGTGGACGAAATCGCCACCGACCTCGGTACCGGCCCGACGAAGGCGTACGGGACGGTCAAGCGCCTGCTGAACAAGTCCAACGACAGGGGCCTGTCGGCCCAGCTCTCGGCCGAGAAGGACGCCATCTCACGACTGGCGAACTCCGGCGACTACGAGCGCGGCTACGCGGCGTTCTTCGGGGACGAGGAAGCCGAGTTCGAGGGGAACTGAAGTCGGTGAGCCGGGGTCAGTAGAGCGCCACGTCCCAGAGCCACCCTGACATCGTCTTGGACCCACGAATCCGGTCTCGGGAGGGCTCGCCCGGCCTGGCGTCCACGGCCGCGTCCGCTGGTTCCATCGTCGCATCGGCGCCGTCGTCCACCGCTGGCAACTCGGGAGACACGTCGAGCCTCGCCTCGTCTCCTCCACCGATATCGGCGGCCCGAACGGCCCCCGCACTGGTCACCAGTAGCGCGAACACGAGTACCTTCGCGAGCGTCCGTGGCTTGTTCGTGAACACCGGCAACTCTTCTGGAGTCACCGACCGGACCGGGGCGGCTTCCGCCGGGGCGAGCCGACACACGGTCGGCGAGACGGTATACTCGAAGAACGAGAGGTGGAAAGCCCGGGTGTACGCGGCGACGAGGCCACCGACGACGACCCAGACGAACCCGCCGAGGACGAACACGACACCCGCTGGAAGCGCCTCGACGGTGAGCCAGAATGCCACCGCGAACGCCGCGGTCGGCGGGAACACGCCCACGGCGTATCGAACGAGCTTCTTCGGGCGGACCAGCGCGAATCGAAGGCTGGTCGTCCAGGCCCGACTCGGTCGCTCGGCCGCGAACAGCGAGACCGCGTCGTAGAAGCGAATCGGGAGCCCGCCGAGGACGTGTGCGACCGCGACGAGGAGCAGCCCGAAGAAACCGTAGTCAAGTGGGGCGAACCAGGGCAACGAGACCGGCGTGTGGTAGCTGAGGAACTGGAGTGGCGTGACGACGACGAGAAGGAGGCCGAAGACGACGACCGAGGAGAGAACGGTGCCGACGAGGATGCCGGCGAGGTGCCAGCCCGAGGCAGCGAGCAAGGTCGGATAGTACACGCGGGCGGCGTCGACAGCGTGCCGGGCCTCGTCCGCGAGGTCGTCCCCGCGTGTCCCGTACACCAACGTCTCCCGGCCGAGGTGGTAGATAACAGCGAGCGGTGCCGGGGCCAGCACTGTCCAGACCACCGACCCGGCGACGATTCCCGCCGCGAGCGCGCCCGCACTGCCGACGAGGTCGGCCGCGATGCGCGTCGGCGTCAACGAGAGCCCGAACTCCGTCGCGACGGTCCAGCCGACGAGGACCGCGAGGCCCTGTGCGACCGCCAGCCCGAACCCACCCAGAAGCACCGCTGGCCGTCGGTTTACGACCGTGATGGCTCGTCTGGCGGTGCGAAACATACCCATGCCAATGGAGTAGTCTGTTATAAGCGATTTGGCAGCAAACAGGTTCGTTTCGCGCCGGGCCGGTCGACAGTTCCGGCAATCCCCGCCACGTCCCACAAACCGTTAGCCGGCGGCCCTCGTTCGCCCCCACATGAGCGACGCCCCAGCCGTGCTGGTACTTCGAAAAGGCGCACACGGAATCCCCATCGAGCAGTACGCAAAGGCGCTGCGCGACCGACTTCCGGACCACGAGGTCACCCTCGCCCGGACGCCAGAACAGGAGCGCGAGCACGTCGAGGACGCCGAAATCGTGACCGGCATGTGGCTGACAGACGAGTTGCTGGACCGCGCCGAGAACCTCCGCCTGTTCGCCTGCGCCTACGCCGGGACCGGGCACCTGCCGCGGGACCGCCTCGCGGAGATGGGCGTGACCCTGACGAACGCCTCGGGCGTCCACGGGCCGAACATCGGCGAGCACGTCCTCGGGGCCATCCTGACGTTCTCACGGCGGTTCCACGAGGGATTCAGACGGCAGGAGCGCCGGGAGTGGCGGAGCTACGAGACCCACGAACTGAAGGACTCGACGGTCACCATCGTCGGGCTCGGCGCACTCGGACAGGCGACCGCAAAGCGCCTGGACGGGTTCGGCGTCGAGACCGTCGGCGTGCGCTACTCGCCCGAGAAGGGTGGCCCGACCGACGAAGTCATCGGCTTCGACGAGGACGCCTTCCACGACGCGCTGGCCCGGACCGACTACCTCGTTCTGGCCTGTCCCCTCACGGACCTGACCGATGGCCTCGTCGGGACCTCCGAACTCGTCACGCTCCCGCCGAACGCGGTCGTCGTCAACGTCGCCCGCGGGCCGGTCGTCGAGACCGACGCGCTGTTGAACGCACTTCGGAGCCGGTGGATTCGTGGAGCCTCGCTCGACGTGACCGACCCCGAGCCGCTGCCGTCCGACCACGACCTCTGGAACCTCGGGAACGTCCAGATAACGCCACACAACGCCGGGCACACCCCACACTACTACGAGCGACTCGCGGACATCGTGGCCTCGAACGTCCGACAGGTGACCGAGACGGGCGAGTACGAGGGCCTGGAGAATCAGGTGCAGCCGTAGGGGTCTGTAGCCACGGAGACCAATCGGACGATTGATTGGCCGACGGATACAAACCACTGGACATGCCCCAGCAAACGACGGACTGGCGGCCGCCCGGCCCCCGCGGCCTCCCGGTCCTCGGGAGCACCCTCGACTTCCAGCGCGACCCGTTTACCTTCCGGACGAAAGTCGCCCGGACCTACGGTCCCGTGGCGAGTTTCGACGTGCTCACCGAGACGTTCTACCTCCTGACCGGCCCCGACCACATCGAGCGAGTGCTCGTCCACGAGAACGAGAAGTACGTCAAAGGCGAGATATTCCAGACGCTCCTCTCGCCGTTGCTCGGGCAGGGCCTGCTCACCAGCGAGGGCAAACAGTGGCGCACGCAGCGACACCGCATCCAGCCCGCCTTCCGCCCCGACGCCCTCTCTCACTACGCGGACATCATGGTGGACGAGACCGAAGACGAACTGGCGACCTGGGCGCCCGGCGAAGTGCGGAACGTCCACGAGGACATGATGGCCCTCACGGGCGAAATCGTCGCGCGGTCGCTGTTCGGCGTGGACGTGAGCGACCGGACCGAGGTCGTCGCCGAGGCACTGGACGTGGTGATGCGCCACGCCGAGTCACTCACCTCGTCGATGGTCCCGAACTGGGTCCCGCTCCCGAGCAAGCGCCGCCGGGAGGAGGCGGTCACAGTGCTCGACAGCGTCGTCTACGACATCATCGAGGAGCGCCGCGCAGACCCCGGCGACGACGTGGTCTCCGCGCTCCTCGCCGCCGAGGACGAAGACGGCCGGACGATGAGCGACGAACAGCTCCGCGACGAGGTGATGACGCTGTTCCTCGCCGGCCACGAGACGACGGCGCTCTCGCTTTCCTTTACCTTCTTCGTGCTCGCCCAGCACCCCGACATCGAACAGAAACTCGTCGCAGAACTGGACGAGACGCTGGATGGACAGCCCCCGACCGTGGCCGACCTCGCCGACCTGCCGTACCTCGAACGCGTGGTCAAAGAGTCGATGCGGCTGTACCCGCCGGTCCACGCCATCATCCGGGAGCCGACCGAGGACGTGGTGTTCGACGGCTACCGCGTCCCGGCCGGGTCGCCCATCTCGATGCCGCAGTGGACTGTCCACCGCGACCCAGAACACTACGACGACCCGATGGCGTTCCGCCCGGACCGCTGGACCGACGACTTCGAGGACGAACTGCCACGGTACGCCTACTTCCCGTTCGGTGGCGGGCCCCGCCGGTGCATCGGCGACCGCTTCGCCATGATGGAAGCCCGCCTCGTGCTGGCACGCATCCTGCAGGCGTACCACCTCGAACTCGTCTCGGAGCCGTCGCTCGACCTCGCCGCGAGTATCACGACCAGACCCGTCTCGCCTATCGAGATGCGGGTGCACGAACGATAACGGTTCGACGGAGAGAGCGCGTCGGCTACAGGTAGCCTTCCGACAGCAGCAGTTCGCCGTTCAGGACGCTCGCCCCGGCGGCACCGCGGATCGTGTTGTGCGAGAGGCAGTTGTACTGCAGGCCGAGGTTGGTCTGCTTGAACCCACCCGCGGCGACCGCCATGCCGCCGCCGAGCGTGCGGTCGAGACGCGGCTGCGGGCGGTCCGGCTCGTCGAAGACGTGGATGAGCGGCTCGGGCGAGGAGGGCAGGTCGAGACTCGGGTACTCGCGCATCGCCTCGGCGGCGTCCCCGGGCGTGAGTTCCTCGGCGGTGCCGACGAAGACGTTCTCGAGGTGCCCGTCGAGCGTCGGGATGCGGTTACAGGAGGCTGCGACCTCGAACCCTTCGAGTTCGAAGCTCGCGCCGTCGAACGAGCCAAGCAGCTTGCGCGATTCGGTCTCCAGCTTGTCCTCTTCACCGCCGATGTACGGGATGGCGTTGTCGATGATCTCCATCGAGGTGACGCCGTCGTAGCCCGCCCCGGAGACGGCCTGCAGGGTCGAGACGTGGACCGTCTCGATGTCGTGACCGGCGTCGGCGAGGGCGGCGAGGGTCGGGACGAACGTGATGGTCGAGCAGTTCGGGTTCTTCACGAGTGCGCCGTCCCAGCCGCGCTGCTCGCGCTGGACCTCCAGCATGTCGAGGTGGTCGGCGTTGACCTCGGGGATGACGAGTGGGACGTCCTCGGCCATCCGGGCGTTCGAGGAGTTCGACGAGACGACGTAGCCCTGCTCACAGAACGCGGGTTCGACGGCTTCGCCGACCGAGGAGGGAAGCGAGGAGAACAGCAGGTCGACGTCGTCGGGGACCTCGTCGGGGTCGGTCGCGGTGACGGTCAGCTCTGCGACACTCTCCGGAATCGGAGAGTCGACGCGCCACTTCGCGGCCTCACGGTAGGTCTTCCCGGCACTGGACTCGCTGGCGGTGAGTGCCGCTATTTCGAAATCGTCGTGCGGTTCGAGTAGTTGGATGAGTCGTTGTCCGACGGCACCGGTCGCGCCGAGGACGCCTACGCGGACAGTCATTGTTGACGGGAAAACCCTGCCACAGCAAAACCCTTCGGGTGGGGTCAGCGTTTGCTGGGGCCGCCAGCCGGAGTAGTCAGGGTCGCGGGAGCGACCCGTCGGGTATCGGGATACCAGTGGCACACCCGGTTACCAGTCACACGGTCCCACCGTGTACCTCCTTCCCCGCCCAGCCGCAACTGGTTTACCCATTCCCACGGAAGTGAAACCAGACCGACGAGCCGACGGACGCCTCCGCCGTCCACCGGCCACGCGTCGACGTGATTCTCATGGACGAGACACCAGCGACTCCGACCGAGACGACCGACGCAGACGACGAGCGAGACGGCTCGTTCTCCATGCATCGCCGTGAACTCCTGCTCTCCGGAGCCTCCTACGCGACGGTCGGCCTGGCCGGCTGTGACACCCACCTCGTCTCGCTGGCGCAGGTCCGCCGGGCCGCCCGGGCTGCCGAGTCGAAGGAGGTGGCCGAGGCTGTCGCCCGGACCGCCCGCGTCAAGGGAAACCCGGTCGCGACCGCGGCCGCCTCGAACGCGGTGTCGAAAGCCGTGCTGGACCAACGCGACGAGGTCGCCGAGGAGTTCGCTGAGGGTGAAGAGACAGACCCGGGTACGGCCGCCGAGATGGTCGACGAAGAAGACGCCAGCGCTGGTGGTACCGACGACTCGACTGCGGTCGAGGAGTCGACCGACGACGAATCCGGAACGGACCAGACAGAGGAGTAGTCTCGGCCGGCTCAGCGAAGGCCGCCCAGCGCGTTCCCGTCGTAGGTGTTCCCGCTCGCAGAGAGCGTCGAGTCGCTGCTCACGGCCAACCCGTATCCCGCGCCGTTTCGAATCGTGCTGTTCTGCATCGAGAGCCGGGAGCCCCGCGAGACGACGACGTTCCCCGCGGCGGGGGCCCACGTGTACTTGTCGCCGCCGCCGTACTCCACCACGGCGTAGTGAAGTTTGTTCTCGGTGCGGTCGGTCTCGTCGAACTCGATACCCCGCCAGTAGCCCGCCGTCTTCTGCTCTCCCGTGAACGTGATGGGGCTGCCTTCCTCCCCGACGGCGGTGAGCGACCCGGTCCCGTTGCTCTCGGCGACCGAGAGGCCCGAGTCCTGCCCGAACTCGACGGTCGCACCGGGGTCGACGGTCAGGTGGCCGGTGACCTCCACGCTGTCGCCCGAGACGACGCGGTAGGGTACGTCGATGGCCTCCCAGGTGACGCGCTCGCCCTGCGTGATGGAGCCGCCGTCGACCATGACGACGTCCCGGTCGTTGCCGGTGTAGGTGCCGGTGTCGCTGAAAGAGTGGGCGCTGCCAGTGTCGGCGTAGGCCGCGCCGTCGCGGTTCCGGGTGACGGTGTTCTGGGTGAAGCTGTCGACGGTGCTGGTTCCGCTCACGGCGATGCCGTACGCTTGCGACTCGCGCAGGGTGCAGCCGTCGACGCGCACCCGGGACCCGCGACCGACCGAGATGTTCCCGGCGGCGGCCGCCCAGGTGTACTTCTCGCCGCCGCCGTACTCCACCACGGCGTTGCGGAACTGGTTCTCCGTCCGGTCGGTTTCGTCGAAGACGATGCCGTTCCAGTAGCCGCGAGTCTTCTGCTCGCCGGTGAACGTGATGGGCTTCGATTCCTCGGTGTCGGGGTCGATGCCCACCGCGGTCAGTCGCCCGGTCCCGCTGCCGGTGACGACCTCCATCCCGGCGTCCTGTCCGAACTCGACGGTCGCGCCGGGCGCGACGGTCAGGTGGCCCTGGACCTCGACGGTGTCGCCCGATGCGACCCGGTACGGCACGTCGATGGCGTCCCAGGTCGGGCGCTGGCCGTCACGGATGGTGCCCTTCGTGACGACGACTACGTCCACGTCGTTGCCGGTGTAGGTGCCCGTGTCCGAGGGAGCGTAGGCCAGCCGCGCGCCGACGTTCCCGGCACCCCGCGCGTTCTGCGTGACGGTCACCCGGTCGAAGGAGTCGACCGTCGTCCCGTTCTGGAAGTGGAACCCGTACGCCGCGGACTCTCGCAGGGTCGACCGCGAGACGAGCACCCGGCCGCCGCGGGCGACCGCGACGTTCGCGGCCGCGCCGGCCCAGGTGTACTTCTCGCCGCCACCGTACTCCACGACGACGTTCTCCAGTCGGCTCGGGACCTGGTCGGACTCGTCCACGACGATGCCCGTCCAGTAGCCGCGGGTCTGCTGCTCGCCCGTGAACGTGATGGGCAGCGATTCCTCGGTCTCCGGGTCCATCCCGATGGCCGTGAGCTGGCCGTCCTCGACCACTTCGACCCCGGCGTCCTGACCGAACGAGACGGTCGCGCCGCCCGACACCGTCAGGTGACCACCCGAGATGGAGACGTTGTCGCCGGGCATGACGCCGTACCGGGCGTCGATGGCGTCCCACTCGACCTCGTCCGTGATGGTGCCGCCACTGACGCGGACCACGTCGTCGTCGTTCCCGACGTATGTGCTGGAATCGGCCAGCGCGCCGGCCGTCGCGACGCCGACGCGGGCCGCCCCGGACTCGTTCGCCGTGACGACGTTCTGCTCGAAGGCGTCGACGCTCGAATCGTTCGAGAACGCGACCCCGAAGGCGGCCGACTCGCGGAACGCACTGTGGCTGATGGAGACGCGGGCGTTGCGCGTGGCGGCGAGGTTCGCGGCCGCCGGTGCCCAGGTGTACTTGTCGCCGCCACCGTACTCCACGACCGCGTAGGCGAGTTCGTTCTGCTGGTCGGACTCGTCGAAGACGATGCCGTTCCAGTAGCCACGGGTCTGCTGTTCGCCCGTGAAGACGACCGGGGAACCACAGGTTCCCACCGCTTTGAGGGTGCTCCCCTCACGCACTCGCAGCTGGGCGTCCTGCGCGAACGTCAGCCGCGTCCCGGCGTCGACAGTCAGCGTCGCGCCGCCGGTGACCGACAGCCGTCCCTCCACCAGGTACTCGCCGGAGAGCGTGGTGTCGTCCGAGATGCCGCCCGAGAGCGTCTCGACCGCCTCGCCGCTGGCCTCCGGGACCAGACACGGGTCGATACCGGCCGTGTCACCGGCCGCGTCCGAACCGGAGCCAGCGTCCGTCTCGGTGCCCGAGTCCGCATCTGAATCCGCAGACGTCCCTGTGGCCGTCGCGGTGGCGGTGTCGGTCCCCGCGTCGGCCCCGTCGGTGCCCGCATTCGTCCCGAGCGCGTTACACCCCGCGAGGGAGAACGAGAGTGCGCCCACACCGATGGTCTTCAGTAGCGTCCGTCGGGGAGAATCGTCGACCGTTCGCTCGTCGTTCGAGCCACGTCCACCTTTACCAGTCATGCAGACCTATCGACTGTTCCCCGATAAATACCTTGCCAATGTGAAAATTACACAATTCGTATACCACGGGGGAAACGACAGTTGACGGTGGCTACGACGTCACCAGCGCTGGTGGACGTGCTCACGAACCCGCTCCTCGTACACGTCCTGGACCAGCCGATGGTCGTCCGGGGACGGTGCGGGGAGACTGGCAGCAGCCACGTTGTCCGCGATGTGAGACGGGGAGGTCGACCCCGGAATCACGGTCGATACCGCGTCGAACGAGAGAATCCAGCGCAGGACGAACTGCGCCATCGTCGCGTTCTCCGGCACCGCCGGACGGAGTTCCTCGGCCGCCTCGACGCCCGCTCCCAGTGGAACGCCCGCGAACGTCTCACCGACGTCGAAGGCCTCCCCCTCCCGGTTGAAGTTCCGGTGGTCGTTCTCGGGGAACTCGGCGTCCGCGTCGAGCTTGCCGGTAAGGAGGCCCGATGCCAGTGGGACCCGGACGATGACGCCGACGTTCTCGCGCAGAGCCGCCTCGAAGAACCGCTCGGCCGGGCGCTGGCGGAACGGGTTGAAGATGATCTGGACCGTCTCGACGCCGGGGTACTCGATGGCCTTCATCGCTTCCTCCACACGCTCGGCCGAGACGCCGTAGTGGGCGAGTTTGCCCGCTTCCTTCAAATCGTCCATCGCCGCGACCGTCTCGGGCTGGTAGTACGCGTCCGTCGGCGGACAGTGTAACTGGACGAGGTCGAGGGTGTCGACGCCCAGGTTCTCCCGGCTCCGGTCCACGAAGCGTTCGAGGTTCTCCCGGTCGTACCGCTCGGCCGTGTGCGGGTCGAGCCGCCGGCCCGCCTTCGTCGCCACGAACGGCTCCTCGTCGCGCTCTGCCAGCACCTCCCGGATGAGGCGTTCACTGCGACCGTCGCCGTACACGTCGGCCGTGTCGAGGAACGTAATTCCCTCGTCCAGTGCCGCGCGGACTGCGTCCCGTCCCTCCTCGTCCGACACGTCGCCCCAGGCGCCGCCGATTTGCCAGCAGCCGAGGCCCATTTCGGTCACGTCCGCGCCCGTCGAACCGAGTCGTCTGGTGTGCATGGGCGGGGCGACGGGCGTCCGTCAGAAATGGATTCGGGTCGTGGCAGGGTGGTCGAGTAACCGACTGGTCGATAGCCACTCGCGGCGCGAACGTGTTTGACATCCAACAGACAGGTTCAAGACATCCGCGCGATTCGTCGCCGGTATGCCCTCCTCACAGTCGCCCGATACCTCGGACGGACACCGGGGCGATGGCTCGCCCTCCGATAGGGAAGCCGCCGCCAGGAAGCAGTGGCTCCGCCGGGAGGTAATCGGGACTGCGGCGCTCGGTGGGACGGTCATCGGGGGCGGCGCACTCGCCCTGCATGACGGCCCGCTGTTCGGCTCCGACCGCACCCGGTTCAGCACCGTCGTCCGTGACAGGGACCGGCTCGTGACCGTCGGACACGTGTTCGACGCCGACGGGAGACGAACCCACCGCATCGTCCTGTGCCTGAACGATGCCGGCGACCCGGTCTGGCAGGTCGTCGGTCGCATCCGGGACGAACAACCGTACGTGCAGGCCGCCGTGACCCGCGGACGGGAGAGCGTCATAACCCTCGACGAGGTCTTCGAACCCACCTCGCGGGACGAGTGGGTTTCCCGGGGATACGAACTCCGGGGGTACGAGGAGGGTCGGCTCGAAGCGGTCGCCGAGTTCCCACCAGATGCGGTGGTCGATGGCGCGATGGCCATCGACGGGAACCGGGGGTTCGCCGTCGGTCGTCGCCCTGTCGAAGGGTCGTCTGCGGAGTACGAGGGCGTCCTGTGGGGCTTCACGACGGACCTCACCAGGGAACCATTCGCGCTCGCGACCAGTTCGACGGTACGCCTGAACGGGGTCGCCGTCGACGGGGACGAGCGGATCCTCACCGGCAGTTTTGACAACGGAGTCTCCCAGCAGTGGACCGGGACCTTCGGCCGTGGCGAGGACCCACTCGAAGAGGGCTGGCGCACCCGGGACGGCGGCGACCCGCCCGCACCCGTCGACCTCACGTCCGCCGTCACCGGACAGACCCACGACCCGGGGACCGTCGGCCGGGTCGTCTCGACCTGGAACGGCTACGTCGCCGGGGCGGGTGCAGCGCGCGTCTCAGGCGTCCGGGGGCTGACACTGGCCGGTGCGCCGCGCTGGCAGAGCGACGCGCGGTTCGTCACGGTCGAGGCGCTCACCACCCGCGACGGGAGCGGCTGGGCCCTCCTCGGGGACGGCGGCGACGATGTGACCATCGTCCTGACCGGGGAGCCCGACGGGCGCACAGACTGGCGAACCGACCTCACCGGGCGGCTGGACGCCACCGACATCGCACCGAAGCCCGGTGGTGGCATCGTCGCTGTCGGGGAAGACACCGGCGATACCGACACCTCGACCGGCCGGGTCCTCTGTCTCGGGCCGAACGGTGACGAACAGTGGGCCCACCGCTACTCGCCGGCGGACAGCAACGGCTGAGCGTGGTCACTCCGCGTGAGGAGAGAACGCAGAAGCGAGTCAGAAACCGCGTTACTGCTGTTCGTTGCCGCCCTTCTTGCGCGTGACGTAGCCCGCGATGCGATTTCGCACGCCCTTGGACTCGATGTTCGTCAGCTTGGAGACGCTCTTCTTGTTCGTCTCGAAGTCTGTGGTGAACGCCTTCGGGTACCGTTCGAGCAGGATTTTACCCGTCTTCTTGACGTAGTCGGGTTTGATTGCCATACCCGCTGGTTCTTCGGTCGGCCCCTAAAAGGATTCGTTCTGTGTCTTCCAGTCCGTGAGTGCAGCGATTCGGTCCATGGCCTCGCGCTCGCGTGAGCCGCCGCAGCGGTCGACCACGGCTTCGAAGTACGAGAGTCGCTGCCGGAGCGTCGTGCTGTCGTAACTCGGCACGTCCAGCCGCGAGGCGGCGACGGTCGCCTCGATGACGGCTCCGAACGCCCGGTTGATTGGGACCACGGACTCGCGCTCGACCACGGACTCGGTCGGGTACAGGTTCCACTCCGCCCAGTCGGTCGTCCCGTCGTCGCCGGTGGTCACGTGTTCCACGTCGACCCGGGCCCACGCGTCGGCGCTGTCCAGTACCGGGTCGTCGCACTCGAACACGTTCAGTGCGGCCTCGGTGAAGTGGACCGGGTCGCGGGTGAACTGCACGACCGCCTCACCCCGGCGGTCGAAGTTGAGTCGGGTCCGGGTTCGCCCCCACGTCCGGGCGGTGACCGGGTCGCCCGCGTGCACGCCGAGGGCCGCGAGGTTCCACCGACCGTTCGGCCCCTCGGTCGCGACGACCGACTCGGTGATGCCGTGGAGGTCGACCGGCCAGTCGGCGGCGGTCACACCACCACCTCCGACGCACTCATACGACCACCTCGTCGCGTTCGAGCGCCACGAACGTCCCCGCGGCGACGATGTCCGCTGTCGTTCCGGGGTTCACCCCCCGGGCGACCAGGTCGTCGCCGAAAGCGTCGATTTCGGCCGTCCCGGCCTCGCAATCCAAAAGATCGGCAGCCCGGGACGCGACCTCCTCGGCCACGTCCATCCCGTGCTGTTTCGCCACGAGCGAATCTGGGTACTCGGCCAGTTGGGCGAGGAAGGCGTCCGCGATGCGGGCCGGCACCGGCCCATCCCCAGCAGCGACCCGGTCGGCGACGGCGAAGGTCCGGGGGAAGCCGTTCGTCCACTCGACCGCGTTGTCGTCTTCGGGCGCGCTCAGTTCCATCACGTCGTACAATGTCAGCGCCCGGTCCTCCACGGCCGGCACCGCATCGCTCCCGCGGCGGGCGTCAAGGTCTGCGGCGTCCGCGGGCGGGTCGTCGACGAACACGTCGGCGTGGTCGAAGGACCGGTAGAAGGCGGCGGCGTCCGCGACCGTCGTCTCCTCGGCGACGGTGGCGACACCACCGGGGGACAGCGCACCCACACCGGCGGCCCGGACCAGCGGGACGAGCAACAGCAACGCCCCAAACTGGGTGTTTCCGCCACGCTGGTCCGCCATCCCCGCGACGGCGGTCTCGAAGGACTCGCCGACCGGTGCGCCGCTCGCGGCGTCTCGCAGCCCCGGGCTCGCACCGACCGCCCCGGCGAGGAAGTGCTCGAACCGGAGGTCGTCGAAGTCGCGGTGCCGGTCGACGTTCCCCGGTTTCGGCGTCCCCGCGACCTCCAGCAGGAGGGCGAGTTCTGCGTTCTGTGCTGGCGTTCGCATACCCGCGGTTCGTCGTCGGGAGTGAAGAAAGGCGCGCCACCGGAGAGTCTGCCGACAGAATCAGTCCTGCACCGCGAACCACGCCTCGGTCGCATCCCTGACCCGCTCCATCACCACCGGGTCGTCGCTCGGCCGGCCGACGCTGACCGCGTCTGCGCCGTAGTCGAGGTACTCGTGGACGGTCTCGCGGTCCCGGACACCGTTGTTCGCGACGACGGTGCAGTCACAGGCATCGACCACGTCGCGAATCACCGCCTCGGAGTCCATCGCATCGACGTGGAGCATCGACGCCCCGGCCGACTCCAGCCTGCTCGCGGTCTCGGCGAGGTCGACGCCCGGAACCTCCGCACGGACTTTCACGCTGACCGTGGCACCCGTCTCGGCTGCCGCGGCGACGTACTCACAGAGCCGGTCGATGTCCCGGAGCAACGACTCGCCACAGCCCACCGCACAGAGCTCGTCCTGCCGGCAGTGGGCGTTCACCTCCAGAACCGCGCCGTGGTCGACACAGACTCGGGCCGCCTCCCGGACCGGGTCGACCGTTGCACTTCTGACGTTGAACCCTGCTCGAATCGGGGCGTCCGCGAGCGCCGCCAGCTGGTCGTCGACGAACCCGAACGGGTCGTCCGGCAGGAACTCGTTCCGGTCGCGGGCGACGAGTTGGCGAGCAGCCTCGCGCGAGCGCTCGTCGAGTGCGATGCCACCGAGAAACGCCAGCCCCGCGTACTCGCTGCCGGCACGTGCCCAGGTCGCGTCGGCCTCGCCACTCAGGCTTGCGAGTGCGACCCGTGGGGAGAACTCCAGGCCAGTCATTCGACGGCGTCGATTGCCCGGTCGACCGCCTGGCACACCCGTGCGGCGTCCTGGCGGTCGTCGATTCGGATGTCGGTGTACTCCGTCGGCGCGTCGAACGAGACGTCGTCGGACTCGTCGACGACGAACGCGTCCGCGAACGGGTAGGCCGTCTGGAGGCCGGACGTGCTCGGTTCGCCACCGACGGCCTCCATCAGCTTCGCCGCCGGGCCGGAGAACGCTTCGTCACCCAGGAACGGCGAAACGACGACGACCGTCGTCTCGCTCAGTGCCCGCCCGAACTCGGGAATCGAGAGCATCGGGCCGATGCTCGTCACCGGGTTCGACGGCCCGATGACGACCGTGTCCGCCAGCGCATCGAGCACGCCGGGTGCGGGTTCGGCCTTCGAGGAACCACGAAACTCGACGTTCTCGACGGCCGGTTTCGCGCCGTGTGCAACCCAGAACTCCTGGAAGTGCATCATCCCCTCGTCGGTGTGGATGAGGCTCGCGACAGGGTCGTCGGTCATCGGCAGGATATCGATGCTCAACCCGAAGCCATCGGTGAGCTGTTTCGTCACCTCCGAGAGCGTGTGTCCGGAATCGAGCAGGCTGGTCCGGGTGATGTGGACCGCCCGGTCGCGGTCACCGATCTCCATGAACTCGGCGACACCCGAGAACCGTCGCCAGCGGGCGAGTTCCCGGCCGGCGGTCTGTTCCTCGGCCGGGAGGAACTGTGGCCCGTCCGACAATCCGACGGCGTTCGCGATGTCGTGGAGGGCGTCGTGGGTCCGCGTCGTGTCTCCGCGAATCCCCCACCACGTCTCGCGGTCGAGGATGCCACCACCCTGGAAAACCAACGTGTCGATGTCGGGGCATACGAACAGCCCACCGAGTTCGATGTCGTCCCCGGTGTTGGCGATAACTGTCGTCTCGTCCGGAGAGAAGGCGGCAGCGGCACCGTCTAGGAGCTTTGGTGTCCCGGTGCCACCGGAGAGGAACGTCACCATGTGCCCCCGTTTCAGCGTGGGGGCTATAATCAGTTCCGGCCCTGTCGGAGCCAGTCGGCGAACGTCCCGTCGAGCAGCGTCTGTCGCTGGTTCGACACGTACTCGCGCTGGGTGGTGTGGACGGCGTCCGTGAAGTCGACACCGTCGGCGACGGCGCTCGCCACGCGCTCGTGCTTCCAGCTAGCGGGCGTCGTCTCCTGTCTGACACGCATCCGGAGCGGGTAGAGGTAGTGGGCGGCTTCGTCGTCGCTCAGGCCGCGGTTCTTCAGGCCAGCCTCGGCGTGGTCGAACAGGTCGGCGAACACCGTGGTCGTGTCACTGGTCTCCTTGCCGTCGTTCGTAATCCACGTGAAGTCGGCGTCGAGCCCGTCGCGCATCGCCCGGTAGAAGTTGTCGTGGGCGAGTTCCCAGTCGAGGTCGTGGACGGGATGTTCGAGTCGCGGCAGGCTGTCCATCAGGCCGGCGAAGACGGCCTGGAACGCGACCGAGTCGGTCACGGTCGGCTGGGCCGGGATGGGTCGGAACTCGATGCGGGCGTTCGCCGCCGAGCGCGTCGGACCGCCGAACACCGGGCGGACCCAGCGCCAGTAGGTCCCGTGTTTCGTCCGGAAGTGCGCGAAGGCGTCGTCGAAACGGTCGGACTCGGAGACTGGCATCGGCACGAACGTATCGTCTTCTGCGATGCGGTCGACGGCCTGTTCGACGGAGTCGATGTCCCGCGGGAAGCGGACTTTCCCGACCGTGTCGGCCCTGGCGTTGAGCACCGTCTCGAACACGCTGATGCGGTGTTCCATCCACGCGTCGTCGAGTATCTCCTCTGCCGTCGCGTCCTCGTCGTAGAGGTCCGGTGGGAAAAACGGCGAGTTGGCACCCAGCGCCAGCAGCGGGCCGGCGATACGGATGGCGTACTGGAAGTACGTCGGGAGGTCGGCCGCGTGAGGGACCTGATAGTGGGGCTGGATAGAGGTGATGAGGCTCTCCGGGAACACGGTATCGGCCTGAAGGTCGACGTGCGGTGCGTCCAGGCGCATCCCGGCAGCAGCCGCCCGGTCGGTGTTCGCCATGGCGTGGTACCGGGCGCTGTCGCTCATGTTGGTCGCGATGCGGACACCCCGGTCCTCGACGCTGTCGGTGAGGTACTCGCGGGCGGTCTCTCCTTCCGGTGGGATGGTCCACAGCGCGTCGCTCACCAGACGCATGCCCTCCGACCGGGTGCAATCGAGCGCCGTCTCCAGTCGCGAGAGCACCTCGTGCTCTTGCGCGAGGAGTCCGTGGCGGTTGAACGGCTGCGGGCTGGTCGACATCTCGGCGTTGTGGAGGCCGAGTTCCTTCTCGAAGCCGATGAACTCGAGGAGCCGTCGTGGGACTCGCCGCAGGGCGTACTCGTCGGACTCGCCCTGTGTGTCCTCGTCGGTCTCGGCGACGGCGTAGAACTCGTACTCGAACCCGAGGATGGCCTGTGGGTTGTCGAACGTCCCTGCCGCCAGTTCCTCCTTGATGGTCTCGGCGTCGGCCGCGACCTGTGACTGGAACTCGTCGGGGTCGACGGTGAGCACGTCTTCGACTCGTGCGGCGAGGTCGTCGTCCGGCATACCCCGACATCAGGTCGGCGCGGCCTTCAAACCCGCGGGTAGGCAGGCTAGGGGTCTCGGGGGAGGGTGCCGAGTCGAGACGAGCGTGGCCGGAGCGGATGGCGAACAGGCGACACCGCAACTGCTCGCCAGCGGGTGGTGTCGCGCGACCGTGGTCCCGCCGGCGATGGCGTGTCAGGACACGCCGGTCGTTGCCGCGGCTTCCAATATGAATGCTGACGTGGACTGATGACGGTGACGCGAACTCCGTCGCCCTGATGACCGAAGTCGGGTCGTTTATACTCTCGTCGGGCCGAGGCTCCGCCAATGGAGTTCGCTGCCTTCGCCTCCCGCGCGACGGAGATAGAAGCGGAGCCGGCCGACCTGGAGACCGTTTCACTCGTCCGTGACCTGTTTCTCGACGCCGAGGGGGACCTGTCGGTCGTGACCCGGTTCGTCCAGGGTCGGGTGTTCCCGGCGTGGGACGAGCGGAAACTCGACGTGGGGCCGAATACGGTGTACGCCGCCATCGCGCGAGCGGCGGGCCAGAACGTGGACGCCGCCGACGTCGAGGCGCGACTCGCGGACCTCGGTGAAATCGGCGAGGTCGCGGCGAGTTACGACTTCGGTGGACAGCGAGGGCTCGCGGCGTTCGGGGCTGGCGGTGGCGAGGACCTGACGGTCGACTCCCTGTTCGACTCGTTCGAGACGCTCGCGGCCACCGGGGGAGACGGGAGTCAGGACACGAAACTGGACCTGCTCTTCGGCCTGTTCAACCGCGCCAGCCCCGAGGAGGCGCGCTTTCTCGCCCGTCTCGTGCTCTCCGAGATGCGAATCGGAGTCGGCGAAGGGACCGTCCGAGACGCCATCGCCGAGGCGTTCGACGTGTCCGTTCCGGCCGTCGAGCGAGCGTTGCAGGTGACGAACGATTACGGTCTGGTCGCCGAGACCGCCCGAGACGAGGGCGAAGCAGGCCTCGCTGAGCACCATCTGACCGTCGGCCGGCCGGTCCAGGCGATGCTCGCCCAGACGGGGACCGCCGCCGATGCCCTGGAATCGTGGGACGAAGCGGCGGTCGAGACGAAGTTCGACGGTGCGCGGGTGCAGGTTCACTGGGACGGCGAGTCGGTCTCCGTCTTCTCGCGGAACATGGAGGACGTGACCGCGGCGCTCCCCGAGGTGGTCGAGTTCGTCGAATCGGCCTGCGAGTCACCGGTCATCCTCGATGGCGAGGTCGTGGCGGTGGACGACGACGGCGAACCGCTCCCGTTCCAGCAGGTGCTGCGCCGGTTCCGCCGGAAACACGACGTGGCGAAAGCGCGAGAGGACGTGACCGTCGAACTCCGGGCGTTCGACTGCCTGCACGCCGACGGCGAGGACCTTCTGGACGCCCCGCTGACCGACCGACACGACCGCCTGCAGGCAGTCCTCGAGTCGCACGTCGCGGACCTGACTCTGACGGACGACCCGGAGACTGTCGCGGCGGTCGAAACCGAGGCACTCGAGTCGGGCCACGAGGGTATCATGCTGAAAGCTCCGGACTCGACCTACAGCCCGGGCAAACGCGGGAAGCGCTGGCTGAAACGCAAGCCCGACGTCGAGACGCTGGACTGCGTCGTCACCGGCGCCGAGTGGGGCGAAGGTCGGCGTGCAGAACTCCTTGGGACGTTCGAGATATCGGTCCGTGTCGAGGATGCAGGCGAGTTCGAAACCATCGGCAAGGTCGCCACGGGTATCACCGACGACGAACTGGCCGAGTTGACCGCGCTGCTCGAACCCCACATCCAGTCACAGAACGGGAAGGCCGTGGCGCTCGCTCCGGCCGTCGTCTTCGAAGTCGGCTTCGAGGAGATACAGGAATCCCCGACGTACGATTCGGGCTACGCACTTCGATTCCCGCGCTACGTGGCCGTCAGAGACGACAAAGAACCCGTCGATGCCGATTCGCTCGTACGCGTCGAACGACTCGCCGCGGCACAGTGATGCGACAGCGACACTGACACAGTGACGCTGGGACGGCGACCTGCAGCGATGACGCTGGGACAGCGACCTGCAGCGATGACGCTGGGACGGCGACCTACAGCGATATCCAGTTCGTCGTCCGTTCGCCCGCCGGGACGTGCCAGCGCTGCTTCGCGCCGGTTGCCGTCTCCTTGAGTTCGATCCAGCCGTCGAAGAGGTCCACGACGTGTGCCGGGACCTCGTCCTCGCCCACGTGGAAGTACCCCATCCCACGACAGCCGCGGACGACCGTCCCCAGTGCCCGGACGAACCGTTCACCAGTCTCGCAGTCGGCCCCCTCGAGTAACGTGTCCACCGAGGGCGCGAGCAACCGCAGCTGTCCAGGGTCGAGCCCCGACGCACGACTGTCGAAGCGAACCACCGACTCGAGGACCGCCGCGCGAACCCCCGAGAGGGTCTTGTACTCGTCACGCCGATGAACGCGGACGTCTGGGTGTGACGGTGAGACGTGCTCGGGAAGGAACGGTTCCGCGTCCTGTTCGGGGCTGGGCGTGACGACCACCCGTTTCCTGTCCGCATCCGGTGCGCCGCCGAGCAGCCGAAACGCCCGTGCGATGGTGTCTTCTCCGACGTCACCCGAGACGACCATCGCACAGCCGTGTCGTTTGAACTCGGCGAGTATCGTCGAGAAATCGTCCTCGTCTGCGCTATCGCGGAACGTCGCCCCCGACAACTGTCGTTCGAACACGATTCGTTCGGCATCCATGCGAAGGTCCTACCAGCCCTACTACCAAAACGCTTCTTGCCTACTCTACGAACTCCTCGACGGACGCCGCGAAACCCTCCCGTTCCGCGTATACTCGGCTCAGCGTCGTGTTCAACTCTACGAGAATCGTCGCCTGGTTCGTATCGGCGAGCGAATACGACGGGTATCCTTCCCCCTCGTGTTTCTCCATCAACCCGAGGTCGATGAGTGCCTCGCGATGACCGTGGAACGTGCTCGGGGAGAGGTCCGCGGCGGCGGCTATCTCGCTCGCTCCGAGTCGTTCGTCGTGGCGTTCGACGAGGATACCGAGTATCGCCACTCTGGCAGGGTACGCGAGTGCCCTGGTCAGCGGCGGGTCGAACGACTGTTGAGAACGCATCGACCGTCCCGACGGGCTATGTCATCAAGTATATTTTGGAGACCACTCTTCGTTCACTGCAGACAACATTATTTAACGAGTGTGCGAATTATAGGCTCATTAATTACACTATTTTGAAAATATTGGGTTTCATGCCAACATCTTTTACCCACTGGGGCTTGCTGTGTGGCGTATGAGCTTCGGCATTCCTCCTGGCGGGGTCCGGGAGGACCAGACGGAATGGGTACTGGAACGTGCGACGGAACTAGACGTACCACCGGCTGTGGTATGGGACTATCTCGAACGGAACACCGAAGGTGACGTCGTATCCGCAGGAGAACATCGCACCCACCTCGCGCGATTCTTCGACGCTCACCTCGCCCGACCGATGGTCTCCGACCATACTCGCGTCCGCCTCTACGACGGTCCAGACGGCCGGTACGACTACATCAAGGGCGTCCACTACGCCCAGGACGTCGAAGGTGACGCCCGGCGCATGGTCCACGCCGTCGCCGCCGACCAGCAGATGACCATCGAAGTCGACGGCGACTGTGGTGTCGCCGTCCGCTTCCACGAACCCGTCGCTTCCGCCGACGCCTACGTCGCCTCCGAGATTCTGCGCCGTGCGTTCGACGAACCCCTCGACGAGATCGACGACATCATCGAAATCATCGACTACGACACGCAGCGGTCGTGGACCGAACTGGAGTAATCGAAAGGGCGCGGTTCTGGGGTAGCTACCGTTCGAGCAGCCGCACGACGTCTGCCTCTGATTCGGGCCAGTGGAGTTTATTCCCAAATCTGACAGGTGTGCTCTTGCCTTCGTCGGCGAACTCCATCACCGACCGCGCGATGTGTCTCAGTCCCAGCGCGTGCCCTGACGTCGTTCCAGGGTCGAATATCATCTCTTCCCATTCCTTCTCGGTCTCGTTCTCGTCGTATACGTAGTTCTCTGTCAGAGTACCTAGCGTATCCGATTCGCGGAGATACGTGCTCACCGAGAGTTCGAACAAGTCCTCACCTCGCTCGCGTAGTTCCAGGACGGTCGGTGGTGCACCCTCTTTGGTAGAGAACCGGGAGAGTCCGTCTCCGACTACGAGATATTGGGACCCGGCTTCGAGATGCATCGTCGCCTGTTCGAAGGCTGCACTCATCGAGAACCCATCACTCAGCAGTCGGGAGATGTTTCGACCGACGATGGTAGCGTCTCGGTTCGTGATTCGAGCGGTTGTCGCGACACCCGCGACCGCTCCTCCGTCGATAAGTGCTCTCGCGTGGTGATACGTCTGGCACGCGTTCAGGAGGAACAGGTCGACACCGACCGATTCCAGCCCGCAGACGTCGAGAGGCCCGTCGCGACAATACAGACCCTCTGGACTCGCGTGCCCGATGAAGTGTAGCAGGTCGTAGTGGTCGTCCGTGAACAGTGACGCCATCTCCGAACAGGACACGTCGGAGCAGAGTGTGACGTTCCGCCCGATACCGCGGTTCCGGTCGTAGAACTCGTCGAGCACCTTTTGCTCCGGCAGCATCTCCTCGTCGTTACAGACCACCGCGACATCGATGGTGGCTTTCTCGGTCTGGCTGTCGAGTGCGTTCTCGAAACTGACTCTGGTGGCCTTGGCCGCGTTCGTCGGAATCCCGGGACCGAACCACGCCTGTGTGACTGCGTCGTCGATTGGTGAGAGCTCGACGTGGGGTGCTCGTGGTGAGCGGTCTCTCTCTACACGTGGACTTGCGCTCACAGCAGGCCTTCGAACGAACGCAGATATCATCTCCGAGTCTGGTCTGGTCGGCGTTGCCCGTGCCGGGCGAATGGCCCCAAGACGATGAAGTACGTGAGGGACCACCGAGACCGACTCTGGTATGGGCGGTAGATGTGCTACCATCGGTAACCGGGGCATGGCCGCCTCGATATCGTCGTATTCGACGTCCATGTAGGCCTGAAACCGTTCTACTGGTGTCGCGTCGTATGCCCACTCGAGCTCGAACGGGAGATTCGAGAGCGTCGAGTCGTCGAGAATCGGGTCGTGGGCGTAGATGCCGACCGACCGAACGACACAGTCCAGAAGGAACACCTGCCGCTGCAATCGGACGATGTCGTCTTCGAGTGACCTCTGGGTTCCGAGTGGAACCGTCTCGTTGTCTGTGACGATTCGTGGCCTGTCCCCAGTCCGAAGTGTCCCACAGAGGTAATGCGCCAGTGGGGCGGCTGTGAACAGGGGGGCGTATCGTGGCGGGACGACCACATCGATATCGGTCTTCGGTGGGTCGAGAGTCTCTGGAATCGCTAGTTCGTCTCCGATTTCTATCCGAGAGGGGTGGTCGCGAAGCCCCGGCCAGGTACGGTTCGTGGATACCGCCGAGAACGAGTCCGCGAGTGCGCTGAGTGCGCTGGCCATGTCCTCGGGCTGGTCGGTCGTCCGAATCGTGGTCGTCGGTTCACTGTGACTCGATCGGAACCCCACGGTAACCCGTCGAGCGTCGTCGAATTCGACTCGTGAACGACCGGGTTCGCCACGCAACTCCGGAGAGCCAGTGAACCGCAGGTAGGTTTTGATAGGCGTGGGTACCAGAACGATGTAGGTGCCGTACGGGAGCTTGAAGCGCTCTTTTCCGATGTGCTTCTGAACCAACGCCATATCATCGTCGAATAGCTGAAGCACCTGTGTGCTACTGAACTCGACGTACCACGTCTCCAGCGCTATCGTCTCGTCGACGAACTCCCAGAACGGCACGTCCGTCGGTCCCTCCCAGAACTGATTTCTCGATGTCGAAATCTGTAGACTCACTCGTTCGAGCGGGTCCAGCACCGCCACACCGCACGGGTCCGTCGTCCGTCGATACTCTAGCGCCATCCAGTCGTCTGGAGATTACCGCGAGGATACGTAGTCGTTTCCGCCGAGGGGGCGGTTCTGGCCATGAAAGCGCTACCCGTCTAGTAACGCCTCGACGTCCGCTTCGGAGGTCGGCCAGTGGAGTTCACCGTGCATCCTGACAGGCGGGCCCCGCTCGCCGTTCCCGAACCCCATGACGGCTTCCGGGAGCCCCTCGCGTGAGAGTACGTGCGTCGAGGTCGTGTCGGGGTCGAGGACGGTCTCACTCCATCGCGTTCCCTCGCCGGTGTCGATGACGTTCAGGGTCGTGGACCCGAACCGGTCGGTGCCGCGTATGTAGGTCTGGACGGCGATTCCGAACGAGTCGTCGCCCCGCCGTTCGAGTTCGATGACCGTCGGTGCGACGTTCTCTTTTCTGGAGTACCGAGAGAGCCCGTCGCCGAGGACGAGGTACTGCGACCCGACGTCGAGTTGTACAGTCGCGAGTTCGACGGCACCGCTCATCGAGAATCCGTCACTGAGCAGCCGCGAGACGTCTCGCCCGATGGTGGTGGCGTCACCGTTGGCGACCTGTGTGTTGGTGGCGACGCCCGCGACTGCACCCCCGTCCACCAGCCGTCGAGCCTGCTCGTACGTCTCGCACGCGTTCAGGACGAACAGGTCCATCCCGACCGAGTCGACCGTGCCGGTGTCGAGATACCCGTCGGGACACCGGAGGCCCGACTCGGTCGCGTGTCCGATGAAGTGGAACAGGTCGTACCGTTCGTCGCACAAGAGCGCCGAGAGGTCGCTCGTGCGAACGTCCGAACGCAGTGAGACGTTCCGTTCGATGCCGGTTCGTCTGTCGTAGAACTCGTCGAGCACCTCGTGTTCGGGCAGCATCTCCTCGTCGTTGCACACCACGAGGACGCCGAGCGTGTCCTTCGGTGTCCGTCCGCGAAAGGCGTTGTCGAAGCTCTTCGGGAGTCCCTTCGCCCCGTTCGTCGGAACGCCGGGACCGAACCAGGCGTGCGTTATCGCGTCGTCCCGAGCGTCCAGTTTGACGTGACGGGTGGCGTGACCGACCCCCGTTGCCGGGGAAGAGTCGGCCGATTGGGCTTCTCTCGCGAAGGCCGGAATCGCCGATTGGCCGGGACTCATCAGTGTCCCTCGTGCTGGGCGCACGAGGCCGAACCGGTGCAGCACGTGCGGGATGGACGAGAGAGAGTCCGGTCGGGCCGGCACGTGTGCGACCATCGGGAACCGGGGAATCTCGGTCGCGGTATCGTCGAACGGGACCTGCAGATACTGTTTCACCCGGTCCTCGATGTCGGCTTCGTACGCCCACTCGAGGTCGAACGGCAGGGTGGACAGGAGTTCTGCATCCGCTGGGGGGTCGTGTGCGAACGTTCCCACCGAGCGAGCGAGGCAGTCGAGGAAGTACACGTGTTGTAGCGTCCGAACCAGGTCGTCTTCCAGGGGTTGCTCGGTCCCGAGCGGGAACTGTTCACCGTCGACGACGAGCCGGGGGTCGTCCCCGATTCGCAATGTCGCAGAGAGGTAGTACGTCAGGGGGGCCGCCGTGAACAACGCACCGTATCGCGGCGGGACGACGAGTTCGATATTCGTTGCAGGGAGAGAGACATCGTCCGGAATCACGAGTTCGTCTCCGACCTCGATTCGGGGCGGGTGGCTCCGAAGGGCGGCGAAGGTACGGTCCGGCGACGTCGTCGTGATGCCCCCCGAGAGCGCACTTATCGTGGTGGCGATGTCCGACGGCCGGTCGGTCGTCTCGATGGTGGACCGGGGCTCGGTGTAGTTCGACCGCAGACCGAACACTACTCTGCGAACGGTTTCGAACTCGATGCGTGCCCCGTCTTCGTCTACGCGGATAGACGGCTTGCCACTGAACAACAGGTAACTCTTCACCGCCGTCGGGATGTTGACGATGTACGTTCCAAATGGAAGCGTTTGCAGATCCTGATCGACGGCTCTCGCGACGAAGTTCATCTGTTCGTCGAGGACGACCAAGAAAATCCCAATGTCGAACTCCACGTACCACGTTTCCAACGCGATCGTCTCGTCGACGAACTCTTCGAACGGTACGTCGTCCGGGCCGTCCCAGAACTGATTCGTTGAGGTCGACACGTGGAGACTCACCTGCTCTAGGGGGTCCAGTACCTCGACGCCCAGCGGGTCCGTTGTGTTGCGATACTCCAGCGTCATTCGAGTATGCGGAGATTCGTGCGAGGCCACGTAGTCGTTTCCGCCGACGGGACGTTTTTGCCACGGGCGAGCGAATGCCGACGCATGACGATTCGACACGACGGGCTGTTGGTCGACTGGCTCGGCTACGCGACGACGCGCATCGAAGCCCCGGACGGGACCGTAGTCTACCTCGACCCCGGACGGTACGGGGTGCTCACCGGCGAGTGGACACCGCCGGGCGGGCAGGACCTCCCACATCCCGAACCGCAGGACGAATATCCGAAAGACGGGGACGTGGTCTGTATCACCCACGACCACCACTACGATTCCGACGCCGTCGTCAGAGTCGCAGACAGCGACGCGACACTGGTGGTGTACGAGGGAGTCGACGCGAGCAACATCGACCGGGACGTCGAACCGGTCGACGAACTCCCCTACGAGGTCGTCCGCGTCGACGACGAGGCCCACGTGAGCGCGGCTGGCGTCGACATCTGGTCGGTCCCGGCGTACAACGAACCCGGCGGCCCCCACGCGAAACCGGACGGGAGCGTCTCACACCCCGAGGGGTTCGGCTGTGGATTCAAACTCGGCATCGGGGGCGTCTCGGTGTTCTGGCCGGGTGATTCGGACGCCCTGGACGGGTTCGCGGAACTCGACGTGTCGCTGTTCCTCGCGAACATCGGCGGGACGGTCGTCTCGGACCGCCACGAAGCAGCCGACCTCGCGGAAGCGATGGACCCCGACCTCGTCTTGCCGGTCCACTACAACTCCATCGACATCCTCGTCACCGACTCCGGCGAGTTCGTAAAAGACGTCGCACGCCGGGGTATCCCCGTCGTGCTGGACGAACGATAGCCCGTCTCGCTCAGTTCTTCTCGTAGCTGACGAGCGTCATCTCCATCGAGAGGCTCCCGTCCTCGTTGTAGTACGCGGTGTAGGGTGCGAGGCCGAGTTGTGGCGCGAAACAGCCCTCGTGCATGACCTGCTGGTCGACCTTCATCTCGGAGGTGTAACACTCGACACCTGCGTAGGTGTCGGTCCCGGTAACGGCGAAGCTCGCCGAGCCGTCCTGCGTGGTGTAGGACCACTTGGTGCCCTCGCTGAGGTCCTGACCGGCGTACCAGGTCGCGGGCGTGAACATCGTCGTCACGAGGAGGATGCCCGCCGGGTTGGTGTAGAGCTGGCTCTGGACGGTCTCTTTCGTCCCGGTGACGGTGGACTCGTAGTGCTCTTCGTTCATGTCGTACACCATCCGGACGGTGACGGTATCGCCCTCGACGCTCTGGACGTCCCAGACGAGCTGGCCCTCACCTTCGTCTTCCATGTAGATGTCGTAGGTGTATTTCGCCGGTTCGTCGAAGTCGAACACCGTCCACTCACCGGGCTGGAGCGACGAACTGTCGCCGCTGCCGCCGTCACCTGCCCCACCTGCACCATCACCCGCATCGCTTCCGTCGCCGGAATCGCCGCCCGCGTCGGCACTCGTCGGGTCTGCATCGCCGCCGATGCCGCCGGTGACACAGCCCGCACTCATCACGACCAGCGCAACCGCCAGTGTCAGCAGTATCCGTCTGTTCATGAGAGTGATACGAATCGGTGTAGCATAAGATTACGTATGAGTAACCGTCGCACGTCACTGCCGGCGACGGCGGACTGATACCGGCGAAAACGTGGTGACTCGTCGGAGAACCACGACCGTGTTCGACTCATTCTTTCGGGGTATCCACGACCAAAACGATTTACCTCGGTGGTCACTATGTTGACGTATGGACGCCGGCAGTCCCCGCGACGACGCCGCGGCCGCACCGCCGTTCTGTTCCCGGTGTGGGTCCCGGCTCGGGGCAGAGGCCCGATTCTGCCCACAGTGTGGGTCACGCGTGCAGTCCCTCCACGACCACGAGCGTGACTCGTCGACCGCCTCACGACCCGCCGACCGGCGGCGAGAGCCAACCGAAGGTACAGGCGACGGTCGGCCACCGCCAGAACGCAACCAGCCAGACAGTGTCCGCCGGTCGGGCGACGACCGGCACGACCATCGTCGGCCAGACGACGACCAGCGAGAGCGACCGGCCCGCGGGCACCGGAGTGACCGTGACAGACCCCTCCGCGACCGTGTCGACGCCCGGCTGGTCGAAGGGTGGGAAGTCGAAGAGGACTACGGTGACCGGGTCGTCCTCGTCGACCGGTCCTACGGGAGCGCAGGCATGCACGTGCTCGTCGCGCTGACCACTATCTGGTGGACGTCGGGCCTCGGTAACGCCGCGTACGCCGCGTACAAGTACTACGCCGACGCCGAGCGCCTGGTGGTGACCCGCCGCGAGGGGCCGAACGGGCCGGTCGTGACCGAGTCACACGAGGGGTCACGGTCGAACGGGACGGGGGCCGTCGTCGCCGGGCTCATTCTCGGCTTCCTCGGGCTCATGCTGTTCTTGCCCCTGCTGTTCGGGCTGGCGCTCGTGTTCGAAGAACTCGCGCTCGTCTTGCTCGTCGGTGCGATGCTCGTCGGCGGTGCGGTCGCCGCGTCGAAAGCAGCGAGTTCCGACCACTCGTTCACGGACTTCGGCCGAACGAAGGACGTGACCGAACGTGTCGTCTACGAGCCCGACCTGCCGTGTACTGCCTGTCTCTCGCCAATCGAGGCGGGCATCGAGCGGCGCTACAGCGACCGGTTCCTCCTGTGTGGCATCCCAGTCAAGACGTACGAGACGGGGACGAACCACTACTGCCGGTCCTGTGCAGACGGGGAGACGGACTCGGAGGTCCCGGAGAAGAATACCGACGAAAAGGCCACAGACACGGACGCGAGGACAGCTGACGCCGCCGACGACGACGGCGGGTTCGAGTTCGAACACGACTTCTGACGGGCGCCGTCGCTGTCGCGGTCCGCGGAAACGGTCGGTGAGACCGACCCTAGATGACGCCCATCTCGTCCAGCCGCTCGGGAAGGTACGTGTCGGTCACGAAGTCGAGACCGCGTGCCGCGAGTGCCTGCTGTTCTGCCTTCTTCCCGATGTCGAGCTGGAGCTCTATCTGTTCGGTCCAGAACTCTGACTGGAAGCGTGGGTCGTCGAGTTCGGATTCCAGTGCGTTGATGTCCGAATCCGAGAGCGGGTCCGTCGGCAGGTCGTACTCGACGATGTCCTGCGGCCGGATGCCGACGTACCGGGCCTCCGGCGTCGCGAGGTACTCCGAGAGGTGTGCGGACTTGATCGAGCCGTAGGCGACCGACCCGAAGATGCGGTACGACCACGGGTCACCGTCAGTGAACACCACGACCGGGAGGCCGAGTTCGTCGTGCAGACGCTTGGTGATACGGCGAGTCGCCCGGGCTGGCTGGCCCTTGAGGTGGACGACGAGTGCGTTGTAGTCCTCGTCGAAGCCGTTCTCGACGAGGCGGTCGCGCATACCACCGGTCTCGACGCACATGACGAAGTCGATGTCGTGGTCGATGAACTCGACGGTGTCGGGGTTGTTCGGAATCTGGTAGCCGCCCTCACCAACGTCCTTCTGGCAGTGAATCTCGCGTTCGCCGCGGCGAGTCTGTTCGCGGATTTCGAGGGGGCCGATGAGGGTCGCACCAGACTCCTCCGGGCGCATGTGGAAGTCCTCGCGCTTGACCTCGCTGACGATTTCCAGGTCCTCGACGAGCTTGTTCGACTCGTCCTGCCCGTTGAACTGTGCCTCCTCGTTGTCCCACGATTCGGAGAGGTAGTACAGCTCACGCAGGGTGGACGAGCGGTCCTCGTCGAGTTGCTGGGCCAGGAAGTCGATGGTGTACACCGCCTTCAGGAGCTTTCGGGCCCCTCGGACGGAGTTCGCAGAACGCGAGGAGGTCCGGTCGCCGTACACCCAGACCTTCTTGTCCTCGTCGTAGATGATGTTGGACTTCGTCCGGGTCGGGAGCGTCATCGCGGGAATCTGGCCTCCCTCGAACTGGTCGTAGAACTCTGCGGCGAGGTCGATGAGTTTCTGCCGGGCTTGGGCGTCTGTATCGGTGCTCATTGGTTGACGGTGAGTTTGGCTGCCTCGACCTCGCTCACGCTGAGGTCGAACGATGCGTCTGCAGAGACGGTGTATTCGAGGACGGCCTCGTCACCACTGGACACGTCCGGGTTCCACTTGATGAACCACTCGCCGTCCATCTCGACGACGGTCGCGCCGTCGGAGACGTTCTGCGGTTCGGCGGTGACGATGTCGGTCACGTCGGGCGATTCGTTCGTACTGGAGTGGTTCTCCACCACGACTTTGACCGTCTGTGTGTCGCCGTCGACCTCGGTCTCGCGGTCGACGAGGACGTTGTTCATGATGCGCGCCATCGCGTCGTCGATGTTCGGCTGGGGTCGCCCGGTGACGTGGGCGACCTTCTCGGCCATCTGCGGGAGTATCTCCGCGAGGACGTTCTGTTTCTTCTGGCGCTTTCGCATCGAGCGCTGCTTTTTCAAGTACGACTTGAGTTCGCGGGCGGCCTCGCGGATAGCGAGTTCGATCTCGTCCTGGATGACCTCGACAGAGGCGACCGCGTCCTTCGATTCGCTGGTGAACGGGACGTTGGTCGACGCGACGTGGACCATGATGACGACCGGCCCGTTCGGGATACCCGAGCCGCCGGGCTGGTCGAGGTTGTAGTTGCGCCAGCCGATGCCCTTGACGACCTCGGTGATGGCACACCCGCCGCGCTTGTACACGAGGGGAACGCGGTTGGCGAACCGGAGCAGGTCGGCCTGCCCCTCGGCCTGTAACTCGCCTCCGTACGCGATGCCGGCCTCGGCGATGAACGGGTCACCGGCGTGGACCTCCGCGTCGCGTGTCGCGGAGGCGTAGAACTCGGCGTCGTAGACCTTCTTGAGGCCGGCTTCGACGAGGTCGGCCGTGATGGGCGAGAGACACGAGGTCGGCGGGGCCATGATGTCGGTGACCCGCATGGCCGAGACGAGGTCGCTCGTCCCGTCGCGGTCGTCGGCGAGGTCGCGGACGTTCGGCGGGTCGTCCGGGACCGTCACCATGGCGTCCCACACCACGTCGACGACGTTTTCCCGGGCCGTGTCCCCGAAGGTGGTCTCCTCACGCTCTTCGGTCATGTCCGCGGCGCGGTCGACGTAGTCCCGCAGTGCCTTCCGGGTGAGACGGTTCCGGACGTCGTCGTCCTCACCGGGAACGAACTTGGCGGCGAGGCGGTCGGCGAACGCGACGACGACCGCGTCGTCCTTCTGGACGCTGGTCGCCTCGTCCGCGTACCCGCGGATGTCCTCGAGCAGGCGCTCGGGCTCCTCGTCGAGTCCGTAGCCGGTGATGGTGCGCCAGACCGCGTCGACCACGTTCTCCTGGACGGTGTCGCCGAACGTGGTGTCGAGGTCGTCGGCCCCCGCGGCGGTCGTGACCGCGGCGGCGACCTGATGGTGGGCGACCCGACCGTCGCTTGCGGCGTCGTGGAGTCCCGAGACGACCGCGTCGGCGAACGTCGCCTTCGCATCGGATGGCTTGTTGTTCACGGCGTCGTCGATGGCGTGCTGGAGCGCGTCGTCGTCGGGGAGCGACCACGACATCTCGCGGCCGTAGTAGCGGTCGCGGAACTCGTCGATTATGTTGTCGGAGGTCTTGCGGCCGACGCGGGTGAACTCGGACTGGAGGAAGCCCGAGACGGAGTGGGAGTCACTCGCCTTCAGCATCTTCAGGACGTTCCCGAGTTCGACTCCGTGTGGGTGCGGGCGAATCTCTTCGGTCTCTTTCGGGAGTTCGTCGGTCGCGCGCTCGTACTTGAAGTGCTCTTGGGGTTCCTTGAGTTCGATGCGGGCGTGTGGGTTGACGACGGCGGTGTGCTGGATGTAGTCGTGGAGCTGCTGGCGTGCCCGCATGTTCGCCTCCATCTCCAGTTCGATACGGGTTCCGTGGGGGCGGTCCCACGAGGTGGTCTTCTCCGCCCGTATCTCCGGTTCGTTGGTGTCCGTGTCGATGATGAGTTCGTAGTAGTTCGCTTCGGCTGCCCCCTCGGTCCTGGAGGTTATCTTCGCGGGTTTTCCGCTGGTCAACTGGGAGTAGAGGACGGCCGCGGAGATACCGATACCCTGCTGCCCACGGGACTGTTCGCGCGCGTGGAAGCGACTCCCGTACAGCAGTTTCCCGAAGACCTTCGGGAGCGACTCCTTGGTGATACCCGGCCCGTTGTCTTCGACGATGAGGCGGTAGTAGTCACCCGCCTCCTGGATCTCGACGTAGACGTCGGGGAGAATCTTGGCTTCTTCGGCGGCGTCGAGGGCGTTGTCTACGGCTTCTTTGACCGCAGTGACGAGCCCTCGTGCGCCACTGTTGAAGCCAAGCATCTGCTTGTTCTTCTCGAAGAACTCGGCGATGGAGATGGCCCGTTGGCTCTCGGCCAACTCCTCGGCGATACCCGCCTCCTCGCCGAGTGTCGACTGGAAAGACGTCATTCTGTGGCGCAATCTTTCGCCCGCGGGGTTAAAAGCCGTGTGCAAGCAGGGTGAAAGTGAAACGCCCCGGCCAGTAAAGTGATGTACATCCTTCGTGTAGAATCATGTCAAGAGATGCCAATTCCCGGAACAACCGGTACCGACTACACACTCGTGGTCGTCGCCGTCTCGCTCGCGGCCCTGCTGGTCTCGACGGCGACGCTCCTGACACTCCGGAACAGTCCGTGGTCCGTCGACGAGACGCCGCTGTGGTTCCTCGCCGGAATCGCCTTCTCGGCGGTCAACGCCGTCTTGCTCGCCGCGCTCGCGCTGTACACGATGACCACCGGGCACGAGGCGTCGACGCTCATGTTACTGGGGGCGTTCGGCGTCTTCTTCGCCGTCGTCGGTGGCTACCAGCAGACCCGGACCGAGCTGCTCGGGACCTACGACATCGAAGATATCTGAACACGTCTCTTTCTCCACTGGTCGGCCCCCGAACGGGGACCGGTTGGACCGTTGTCATTCCTCCGTGGTCACCGCGCCGTCACCGAATTTCGGCATACGCGCGCGAGCGCACACGTGACTTTTATTAGCCCCCGCAATCTACCGGAGAACAGGTTTTCATGTCCGACGAAAATGAATACAGCGCCGGTCAAATCCAGGTCCTCGAAGGCCTGGAAGCTGTCAGAAAACGCCCGGCGATGTATATCGGTTCTACTGACTCTCGGGGCCTGCACCATCTCGTCTACGAGGTGGTCGACAACTCCATCGACGAGGCCCTCGCCGGCTACTGTGACGACATCACCGTCACGGTGCACGAGGACAACTCCATAAGCGTCTCTGACGATGGGCGCGGTATCCCCGTCGATACGCACGCGGAGTACGACAAACCCGCCGTCGAGGTCATCATGACCGTCCTCCACGCGGGTGGGAAGTTCGACAACAAGTCCTACCAGGTCTCGGGTGGGCTCCACGGCGTCGGTGTGAGCGTCGTGAACGCGCTCTCCGAACGACTGGAGGTCGAGGTGACCCGAGACGGTGCGGTCTGGCGACAGACCTTCGAACGAGGCGTCCCGCAGGGTGAACTCGAACGGGTCCGCGACATGGAGCCCGACGAGGAGAACGGGACCTACATCCACTTCTGGCCGGACACCGACATCTTCGAGTCCGACGAGTACTCCTACACGACGCTCGCGAACCGCCTGCGCGAACTCGCGTTCCTCAACTCGGGCGTGAACATCTCGCTGGTCGACGAGCGCGACGGTAAGTCCGAGACGTTCCACTACGAGGGCGGCATCCGGGCGTTCGTCCGGTACCTCAACGAGACGAAGACGGCGCTGCACGACGACGTCATCTACTTCGAGGACGAGGAGCAGAACATCCAGGTCGAGGTGGCGATGCAGGCCACCGACGAACTGCAGGGCTCCATCCACGCCTTCGCGAACAACATCAACACGCGCGAGGGCGGCTCGCATCTCACCGGGTTCAAGACGGCCCTGACACGCGTCGTCAACGACTACGCCCAGAACAACGGGCTGTTGAAAGACCTCGACGACACCCTCAAGGGCGACGACATCCGGGAGGGTCTCACCGCGGTCATCTCGGTGAAACACCCGGACCCGCAGTTCGAGGGCCAGACGAAGACGAAACTCGGGAACTCCGAGGTTCGGGGCATCGTCGAGAGCGCGATGCACGAGCATCTGGGCACCTACTTCGAGGAGAACCCGAACACGGCCACCGCCATCGTCTCGAAGGCAGTCGAGGCCGCGAAGGCTCGCAAGGCCGCGAAGAAGGCCGAGGAGCTGACCCGGCGCAAGTCCGCGCTCGAATCGACCTCCCTGCCCGGCAAGCTCGCGGACTGCCAGACCCGCGACCCCGACGAGGCAGAGCTGTTCATCGTGGAGGGTGACTCCGCAGGTGGGAGCGCGAAGCAGGCTCGTGCGCCCGAGTTCCAGGCGGTCCTCCCCATCCGCGGGAAGGTACTCAACGTCGAGAAGCACCGCCTCGACCGCATCCTGGAGAACGAGCAGATTCGCAACCTCATCACGGCCATCGGCACGGGTATCGGCGACGAGTTCGACATCGAAGACGCCCGGTACAAGAAGATAATCATGGCGACGGACGCCGACGTCGACGGGGCACACATCCGGACGCTCCTGTTGACGTTCCTCTACCGGCACATGCGCCCGCTGCTCGAAGCCGGCTACGTCTATGCCACGAAGCCGCCGCTCTACCGCATCCGTTACAACGGCAACACCTACGACGTGATGAACGAGAAAGAGCGCGAGAAGGTCGTCGAAGAGAAGTGCAACGGGAACCCGACGCAGGTCCAGCGATTCAAGGGCCTCGGCGAGATGAACCCCGAGCAGCTCTGGTCCACGACGATGGACCCCGACCGCCGCGTCCTCAAGCAGATAAACATCGAGGACGCGGCCGCAGCGGACAAGATGTTCTCCGTGCTGATGGGCGACGCCGTCGGCCCGCGAAAGGAGTTCATCAAGCAACACGCCCCCGAAGCCAACTGGGTCGACATATAGATGAGTTCAGAAGCCCCCGAATCCCCCGACGTTCCAGCAGACCGCATCGAGCACGTCCGAATCGAGGACGAGATGGAGCAGAGCTACATCGACTACGCGATGTCCGTCATCGTCGGGCGCGCCCTGCCCGACGTCCGTGACGGCCTCAAGCCCGTCCACCGTCGCATCCTCTACGCGATGCACGACATGGGCGTCACGAGTCGGTCGAGCCACCGCAAGAGTTCGTCCATCGTCGGCGAGACGATGGGTGACTACCACCCCCACGGCGACCAGGCCATCTACGACACACTGGTGGGCATGGCCCAGGACTTCTCCATGCGCTACCCGCTGGTCGACGGCCAGGGGAACTTCGGCAGCATGGACGGCGACCCGGCTGCCGCCATGCGGTACACCGAGGCCCGGATGGCACCCATCGCCGAGACGCTCATGGAGGACATCGAGAAGGACACGGTCGACTTCTCCTCGAACTACGACGACCGTCTCCAGGAGCCAGACGTGCTCCCGGCGGCCTTCCCGAACCTCCTCGTCAACGGTAGCACCGGTATCGCGGTCGGGATGTCCACGAACATCCCGCCGCACAACCTCGGCGAGATAATCGACGCGACCATCGAGGTCATCGACAACCCCGAAGCAGACGTGAACGACCTGATGGAGCACGTCAAGGGGCCGGACTTCCCGACCGGCGCGAACATCGTCGGCCGCAACGCCGTCCGCAAGGCGTACGCGACCGGCCGCGGGCGCATCCGCATCCGCGCCGAGTTCGAGGTCGAGGACTGGAAGAAAGACCGAAAGCGCATCGTCATCACGGAACTGCCCTACCAGGAGAACAAGGCGCGCCTCGTCGAGCGCATCGCCGACAACGTCAACGAGGGCAAGATAGAGGGCATCTCGGACCTGCGCGACGAGTCCGACCGCGACGGCGTCCGCATCGCTATCGACCTCAAGCGCGGCGCGAACGTCGAGGTCGTCAAGAACCAGCTCATCGAGCACCACCTCGAGAAGACGTTCGGCGTCATCAACCTCTCGCTGGTCGACGGGCAGCCGAAGGTGCTCTCGCTGAAGGAGACGCTGGAGCACTACGTCGACCACCGCAAGGAGGTCGTCCGCCGGCGCTCGCAGTACGACCTGCAGCAGGCCGAGGACCGCGCACACATCCTCGAGGGCCGCCTGAAGGCGCTCGACCACATCGACGACGTGGTCGAACTCATCCGGAACTCCGACGACCGCGACGCCGCGAAGGCCGGCCTCGAAGACACCTACGAGCTCTCGGAAGCCCAGTCCGAGCACATCGTCCGGATGCAACTCGGCTCGCTCACCAGCATGGAGCGCACCGAGATCGAGGACGAGTACGAGGAGGTCCAAGAGACCATCGAGTACCTCGAATCCGTCCTCGCGAGCGAAGAGAAGCTCCTCGACGTCATCAAGACCGAACTCCGCGAGGTCAAAGACGAGTACGACGACGACCGCCGTACCTCCTTCGTCCAGGACACCGGCGAGGTCACCCACGAGGACCTCATCCCGGAGGAGGACGTGCTCGTCGTCTTCACCGAGGACGACTACGTCAAGCGCATGCCCGTCGATACGTTCGACGCCCAGCACCGCGGAGGCAAGGGCATCATCGGTGGTGACATCAAGGAGGGCGACAGGGTGTCGAAGGTGTTCCGCGCGAGCACCCACGACTACCTGCTCTGCTTTACGAACCACGGGCAGGTGTACCAGCTCAAGGGCTACCAGATACCCGAGATGTCCCGCACCGCCCGCGGGAAGTCGGCCGTGAACATCATCGACCTGGACGACGGCGAGGAGATAACTGCCGTCGTCAACACGGACGACTTCGACGAGGACGAGGCCATCACGATGGCCACCCGGAACGGCTACGTCAAGCGCACCAAGACCGAGGACTTCCAGAACATCCTCTCGACGGGTATCATCGCCGCAAAGCTCGACGACGGCGACGAACTCGTCGACGTCGAGGTCACGGACGGCACGAAAGACCTCGTCATCGGCACCGAGCAGGGCATGACCATCCGGTTCGACGAAGACGAGGTCCGGACGATGGGTCGGAACACCCGCGGTGTCCGGGGCATCAAACTCGACGACGGTGATTACGTCGCCGGCCTCGTCGCGACCGACGAGTCCGACGAGCGCGCACTCCTCACCGTCACGATGAACGGATACGGGAAGCGGACGCTGCTGTCGAACTACCGGCGGCAGTCCCGCTACGGCAAGGGTCTCATCGACATCAAGACGAACGAGCGCAACGGGACCGTGACCTCGGTGAAAGCCGTCGCCGAGAACGACCACGCCATCGTCATGTCCGAACAGGGCCAGATTATGCGGACCCGCGTCTCGGACATCTCGCTCCAGGGCCGCAACACCATGGGTGTGACCGTGATGGACGTCGAGGAAGACGACGCGGTCGCGACCGTCGACGTCATCCCGGTCGACGCCGACGAGGAGTAAGCCAGGTCCACCACCGTTTTCTCATCCGTCGAACTGGTCTATCCGCGCATTAGCTTTGTCTCCGGCGAGCCTCTGTGTGTCTACGCGACACCCGGTCACCCAGGACAACCATGCCGACACTCACCCCCCAAGCGTTGACGCTGCGAGAGAAACGTGAACACGCCTGTGCCCTGTTCGAGAGCCGCTGGCAGACCGGGCAGTTCGACCCGGCCCTCGTGACCGAGGACTACCGGGCCAGTGGCCTGGGGCCTGCACCCACGGACGCTGCCGGGGAGGCTGCAGCGGTCGCCGCCGTCCACGAGGCGTTCCCCGACCTCCGGACGACGGTCGAAGCGGTCGTCTGTGAGGGTGATTTCGTGGCCGTCCACTTCGACGTGGCCGGGACGCACATGGACACCCTGGCGGGCATCCCGCCGACTGGAGAGACGATTCGAACCGATGGGATGGTGCTCTATGCGTTCGACGAAGGGTCGATAGCCGAGTCGAAGACGTTCCTCGACGTGTTCGAGACGCTCGAGAAGTTCGATGTCCTCCCCGCGGAGTGACGGGGCACTCCCTCGCTGTCACGGCCTGTTCGAACGCAGTGGTCCTCAGATGATGCGCTTGCCGAGGCCGCTGGCCGCCAGTTCGGTCGCCAGCTTCGCGGTCTGGTTCTGCTCGTCGAGCACCGGATTCACCTCGACGAGTTCCATGGACCGGAGCACCTCGTGATTCCGGTCGTACTCGGCGACGCGTTCGAGCGCGTAGTGCGCCTCGCGGTAGGTGACACCGCCGTGGACGGGCGTCCCGACGCCGGGTGCCTCGTTGGGGTCGAGCCAGTCGAGGTCGAGGCTGACGTGGATGCCGTCGACGCCAGCAGTGGCGATCTCCAGCGCCTCGTCGACGACCTCGGCGATGCCGTGTTCGTCGATGTCCGACATGGTGAAGACCGTGCCCTCGCTGTTTCGAATCGCCTGGGCCTCTTCGCTGTCGATGTCGCGCAGACCGACCCAGACCGTGTTCTCCTCGCTGAGGTTCGGCGAGTTCGCCCATTCCACACCATCGAAGTCGCGGTACCCCAGTGCTGCTGCGAGGGGCATCCCGTGGATGTTCCCGCTCGGCGAGGTTTCGGGTGTGTTGTAGTCGCCGTGGGCGTCGAACCAGATGGTGCCGATCTCGGCGTCGCGCGAGGCACCCTTGAGCGAGCCGATGGCGATGGAGTGGTCACCACCGAGGACGACGGGGACGTAGCCCTCGTCGATGGAGTCGGCGACCTGGTCGGCGAGCCGGGAACAGACGTCCTCGACCTCGCGGACGAACTTTGCGTCACGACCGGCCTCGTCCGGCTCTTTTGCATCCGGGTCGCGGGTCTCTGCGGTCGGGACGAGGAGGTCCCCCGTGTCGACACACTCGACGCCTGCGTCTTCGAGCTGGTTCGCCAGCCCCGCGTACCGGATGGCCGACGGCCCCATGTCGACGCCACGTCGGTTCGCTCCGTAGTCGGTCGGTGCACCGATGAGTCGGACCTGTCTGGACATAGCCCTCGTTTCTCACGGTGACGGTATCAACGAACCGGTTGCAGACCGTGCGTGGGCAGGCAGGAGCCGGGGCGTGAACTTGGATTCCTGATAAGAAAAACGCGCACTGTAGTTTCCCGCACTTACAAGTCACCATGTCGCGTTAGCAACCCACATGAGTACGGACGCCTCCGCCAGCTACGACGGCCTCGGAAACATCCCGCTCAGGTTCGTCGTCTGGGTCCTCGCCGCCATCCTCCTCGGCCGACTGTTCGAGAACAACTCGCTGTACGACCTCCGTCAACTCCGCGCAGAGCAGGTGTTCGTCCGGCTCGGGACGTTCGCCGTCCTCGGTGCGTTCGTCTACTGGCTCGGCTTCGTGGCCCGACCGGACGTCGCGGCAATCGTCATCGTCGCCTCGGCTGGGTTCATCGCGATGTGGTCCATTCCGCTGCTCGTCGTCACTGTCATGTCCTACGCGGCAGACGCCGAGGAGTACGCCCAGGCCAGAAAGTGGGAAGCGATTACGAAAGACCGGAAGTTCGACTGACCGGCCAGTTCGCCTTCGAACTCAGTCCAGGTACGGCTCGCAGACGCGGCGCATCCCTTCTTCGAAACTGACCTGCGGTTCCCAGCCGGTCGCCTCCGTCATCTTCGTGTGGTCTGCCATCGTGTGCTGGACGAACACGTCCTCGTCGATGGGGTTCTCGACGTGTTCGGGCTCGATGTCCTTGCCCATGATGTCACACAGGGTCTCGACGATTTCGTTCGCGGAGTACTGTTCCCCGGTCCCCAGGTTGTAGATGCCGGTCAGCTCGTAGTCGGCGGCCGCTTCGAGACCGCGGACGATGTCGTCGACGTACGTCAGGTCGCGGGTGTGGGTCCCGTCGCCGTAGATGACCGGCGGTTCGTCGTTCGCGAGCCAGTCGGCGAACTGTGCGACGATGTTGGCGAACTCGCCCTTGTGTTCCTCCGCGCCGCCCTCGTAGCCCTGATAGACGGAGAAAAAGCGCATGCCGGCCATCGAGAGGTCGTGGTAGTTGTGGAAGTACTCGGCGTAGCGTTCTCGGGCGAGCTTCGAGGCCTCGTATCCCGTGTTCGCGACGACGTCCATCGATTCGGGAGAAGGCTCGGTTCGGTTCCCGTAGATGGAGGAGGTCGAGGCGTAGACGACCGTGTCACACCCGTCTTCGCGGCACTGTTCGACGGTGTTCGCGAACCCCTCGACGTTGACGCGGAGGCCGTTGCAGAGGTTCTCGCGGGAGTCCTCGTGCATCTTCAGCGACGAGAGTGCTGCGAGGTGGAAGAGGACGTCCACGCCCTCGGTCGGGAGGTCGTCGTCGAGGACGCTCTGCTCGTGGAACTCGACGTCGTCGTCGAGGTTCTCGGGTGTCCCGAGGTAACAGTCGTCGACGACGACGACTTCGTTCTCTGCTGCGAGATAGTTCGCGAGATTCGATCCGATAAACCCTGCGCCGCCGGTGACGAGGACGCGCTTGTCCTGCATGTGAGTGCGTCGTCTAGGGAGGTTTGTATCTCTATCGTTTACTGTCCTCACCCTGATGAACGGTACAGTCTGTCGAACCGGCCACTATCCCACGCCTTTAAGGACGCGAATTACGAATGATTTTCCATGTCGTCAATCGAGCTGACCCCGAGCCAGAAAAACATCCTACAGGCGCTCATCAACCTCCACCGGAAGACCGAAGACGCCGTCAAGGGTGAAGACATCGCCGAGCGCGTCGACCGGAACCCCGGGACCATCCGCAACCAGATGCAGAGCCTGAAAGCCCTCCAGCTGGTCGAAGGTGTACCCGGCCCGAAAGGCGGGTACAAGCCCACTGCAGCCGCGTACGAAGCACTCGAAATCCAGCAGATGGACGAGCCTGCGACCGTCCCGTTCTTCCACGAGGGCGAAGCGGTCGAGGACGCCATCGTCGAAGAGATCGACCTCTCGTCGGTCCACCACCCGGAACTCTGTCGTGCGGAGATTCACGTGCAGGGGTCAGTGCGTGACATCCACGAGGGAGATTCCGTCATCGTCGGCCCGACCCCCCTCTCGAAGCTCCGTATCACCGGCACCGTCGACGGGAAAGACGATACGAACAACATCATCATCCTCCGCATCGACGGGATGGAGGCACCGGCCGAAGAACCGGAGCATTAGACTGCCAACAGTTCGCACACCCAACGGGGTTTCAACACCTTTGTATCGGTCGGTTTCTGAGGTTCCCGTATGGCTACGAAGGTCGTCGTGCTCGGCGCGGGTTATGCCGGTGCAGGCACCATCAACGATTTACAGGAGAAGGTCGGCCCAAACGTCGAACTGACGTGGGTCGCTGACAAGGACTACCACCTCGTTCTGCACGAGTCCCACCGGTGCATCCGGGACCCGACAGTCCAGGACAAGATAACGGTCCCCGTCGGCGAGATCGCCGACCCCGGGACGGAGTTCATCAAGGGCGAAGTGGCAGACGTCGACGTCGACGAGCGCGTCGTCGAACTCGCCGACGGCACCACCGTCGACTACGACTACGTCGTCGTCGCGCTGGGCAGCCAGACCGCCTACTACGGCATCCCCGGGATGGCCGAACACTCGCTCACGCTGAAGAACCTCGACGACGCACTCGAGATTCACGACGCCGTCAAGGAGGCAGCCGAGGAGGCGACACGCGACGACCGCGCGACCGTCGTCGTCGGCGGTGCCGGCCTCTCCGGCATCCAGTCCGCCGGTGAGATCGCGGAGTTCCGCGACAAGCACCGCGCGCCGATGGATATCTACCTCGTGGAAGCGCTCGAAGAGATCTTCCCGCCGGGTGATGCCGAGATTCAGGGCGCGCTCAGAAAGCGCCTCGAAGACGCGGACATCGAGATTCTCACGAACGACCCCATCACCGAGGCCGAGGAGGGCACCATCCACTTCGACGAGGGCGACCCCCTCGACTTCGACGTCTTCCTCTGGACCGGCGGCATCACCGGCCACGACTGCATGGACGAGGTCGACCTCGAGAACGAGCACAACCGCCTCAACGCGGACATGACCTTCCAGACCTCCGACGAGCGCGTGTTCGCCATCGGTGACTCCGCCGTCATCGAGCAGCCCGGCGAGCGCCCTGCCCCGCCGACCGCGCAGGCCGCCTGGCAGGCCGCAGAAGTCGTCGCCGAGAACGTCGTCCGCGAAATCAACGGTCAGCGCCTCGAGACGTGGACCCACAAGGACAAGGGGACCGTCGTCTCTATCGGTGACAAGGCCGTCGCCCACGACGTCGACATGCTCCCCATCTCGACCTTCGGTGGCTTCCCCGCCGAGACGCTGAAGAAGCTCATCGCGGCACGCTGGATCGCGACCATCACCGGCTGGAACCGCGCCCGGAAGTCCTGGGACGCGCTGTAGGTCGGTTCTTCGTTTCTTTCTATCTCTCGCTGACGACCGGACGTTGGATAGCGGCCCGATTACGACACTCAGAGGACTGGGTCTGTCGCGTTAGTCATATGCTGAATAGAGTTTGTCGAAGGTCCCGTGCTGAATTGAGAGCCACTGCGCGAAACATTGAATGGGCTTCTTTATGAAGTTCTGGCTATGGCAACCGTCTGGGAGACCGCAACCGAAGCAGAGGAAGGAGACCGCATCAAATGGATTGGAACGGACGCTGATGTTGACAATCCAATAGCTTCGACCGTTACCAACGTTGTCCAGAAAAGGGGAAAGATAACCGTCGAGGCGACCGGTCCCGGCGGAGCAAACGTTTCTTTTTGGGTGAAAGAGGATGGCACGTCTGAAGTCTTGTATACTGGCAGCGGGCAGGGTCCCGTGGATGCTGTGGAGTTACCGGACAAGAACATCGGGACAAGACGTTTCTCGGAGTAATCAAGCTGACCAACGCGCTGTATTTACAGAAGCCATAGAACACGATAGCGAGTTGTCAGGACCTCTGGCGATTCACTCGCAATCCAGGTCTGTCGACGTATCCATTGCCTCGGAGGCGAGCCAGACGTGCGTCGATTACTGCCTCCATCCTGTCCATCCAGCAGGCGATGACTGACAACGATTGTAGAAATTGGTACCGGCCGACACTACTCTCTGGTTGACCTACGAGAAGTCAATACGGCCCGATTTTCCGGATGGAAAGCAATTCACGAAGGCCCTCCGTGTCGAAGTCCGCGTCTGAAACGACGAGTTCTTTTCCAGCGGACCGTGCAGTAGCCGCGATTATGAGGTCGCGCGACGACATGGGAGTGCCAGAATCGAGGAGGCGCTCTTGCATCCGGGCCGCTTCGAACGCGATCTCTTCGGAGAAATCGAGCGCGGTGACTCGACCGAAGTTGGCACGCGCGCCGACGAGGTCCGTCTCACCCGACGAGAACACCTCCCCAGCGAGCACTTCGTAGACACAGATACTTGACATGGCGAGCACTGGCTGCTCGTTGACGAATTCGACTATCTCCTTGACGCCGTCGAGGTAATCGATGATGACCGACGAATCGAGAACCGTCACTGCTCGAAACTCTCCCGGGAACGCTTGATTGCGTCACGGGCCGTCTCGGCTTTGTCAGTCCCCTCCCACGCACCGGCCGTCATCCCTGCGCCCTCGTTCGCCAGTCTGTCGAGGAACTCGTCCCAGCTCTCGTCTTCGCGCTTCAATCGCGCGAGTTTCTCTTTCGTCTCATCGGAGACTCGGATGGACGTGCTCATGTGCATACGTCAGAAGTAGTTTGAGGGACCGGCCCATGCTGAACCAGCGACGGTCGCACGGTCCACCACGAGAATTCAAATACCAGCACGGAACCAGACCCGCCGTGCCCTGAAAACGGCCGCGCGGGGAACACGGCGGGTGTGCGACGACCCTCCGCGCGAAACCTGAATCCGTCGCCTGTTCGCCAGACTCAGTCCAGCGACAGCCCAGCGTGCCAGCGGTCGACGCCAGCCTCGGCCTTCTTCGCGTCCATCTTCGCGAGGAGCTTCGTCGCGAGCGACGCACACTCGGAGGCCCGGGACTCGCCCTCGGTGCGGAACTCGCCGGTGATGCGGTTGGCGTACACCGAGCAGACCGCGCCAGCGCGCAGGCCGTAGACGTTCGCGATTGTCATGATGGCGGCGGCCTCCATCTCGATGTTCTTGACGTTGGCCTCCTTGAGGTTCTCGACCAGTTCCTCACCACCGGCGGCCTGGAAATCCTCGAAGCCGGGGCGACCCTGCCCGGCGTAGAAGGAGTCCGCGGACATCGTGATGCCGGTGTGGTAGTCGTAGCCGAGGCGCTCGGCAGCGGCGATGAGCGCGCTCACGACCTCGAAGTCGGCGGTCGCGGGGTAGTCCTCGCGGACGTACTCCTTGCTGGTGCCTTCCTGACGGACGCCGCCGGTCGTGATGACGAGGTCACCGACCTCCATGTCGGGCTGGATTGCACCACAGGAGCCGACGCGGATGAACGTGTCCACGCCGACACGAGCGAGTTCCTCGACCGCGATTGCAGCGGACGGTGAGCCGATACCGGTGGAGGTGACCGAGATCGGCGTGCCGTCGTAGGTCCCGGTCGCGGTCCGGTACTCGCGGTGAGAGGCACGCTCCTCGTGGTCGTCCCAGAACTCGGTAATCTTGTCGACTCGCTCGGGGTTGCCGGGAAGGAGGACCGTGTCGGCCACGTCCTCGGGGCCGACCTCGATGTGATACTGCACGTCAGCGTTAGGGTCTTCGCTGTTGCCAGTCATGGAATCGCGTTACGCGGGCACAGAAATAGGTCTGTCCACTCGGGTCGCTCACTCGCCGTCGCGGGCGACCATCTCGGCGGTGATGGTGTCCGGGAGGAGCGTGCCGAGTTCGTAGGCTGCGTAGCCTTCCTTCTCGTCACACAGAACCACGAAGTCGTCGTCACAGAACTCCGCGAGCGTCTGCCGACACATTCCGCACGGGGTGACGCCGTCTCGCTTGCCCGAGGTCACCGCAATCTTGGTGAACTCGGTGTGGCCCTCAGTGATCGCCTGCGAGATCGCGACCTCCTCGGCGTGCAGGCTGTTCGAGTAGTTGGCGTTCTCGATGTTGCACCCGGCGTAGACAGTTCCGTCGGTGGTCTCGATAGCCGCGCCGACCGTATACTCCGAGTACGGGGCATACGCCCGGTCGAGCATCTCGCGAGCAGCTTCGATGAGGGCCTCGTCGTCCATATCGCCTCGTACGACGAGCGGTTTCAAGAACCCACCGAGAGCCGACGGGCAGGTGGCTCACCGACCTGAATCCTTCAACACGGTGAAAATCGGCTCTTACGCCTCGGTCCCGTACGTTCCAGTATGTTCCGAACAGTCATGTTCGTCCTCGGCCTCATCGAGTTCCTGTTCCCGAGACAGCTCACGAACTTCTGGACTCGCATGGCGTATCACACGCCAGACGAGTTCGAAGTCAGGCCCTGGGTCGTCAAAGCCGCTCGTATAGAGGGCCTCGTCTTCGTCCTGCTCGCGCTCAAGGGCGCGATGGCACACCGGTCGAAGTCAGCCACGAAAGAAGCGTAATCGGGGGTTCGGAAGTCAGTCCTCGTTCGAGTCGTAGTGCTCGCCAGCTGCCGCAGGCGTGCGGGTCTTGCCGACCAGCACGAGCACGACAACGACGACCACGTACGGCAGCATGAGGAATATCTCCGTCGGGATGTCTATCTGGACTCCCTGCAGGCGAAGCTGAATCGCCTGCAGACTGGAGAACAGGTACGATGCCCCGAACGCGCCGATGGGGTTGTAGTTCCCGAACAGGTAGGCCGCGATGGCGATGAAGCCACGGCCGTCGACCATCGTCTGGCCGGCACCCGAGAACTGCCCGATGTTCCCGACCGACAGCGCGGTGCCGCCGATACCGGCGAAGAGACCCGAGAGCAACACCGCCGCGTAGCGGACACGGTGGACGTTGACGCCGACCGTATCCAGCGCTTTCGGGTTCTCACCGCTGGCGCGGACCCAGTAGCCGAAGCTCGTCCGGTTCATGACGTACCACGACCCGGGGACCGCGACGAGCATCATGAACACCATCGGGCTGGCCTCGAAGAAGATGGGGCCGACGAACGGGATGTCCGAGAGCAGTGGGACCGACCAGGTGCCGACCGTCCCGACCTGCGGGGTCGAGGGACGGTCGTAGAACACCTTCGCGGCGAACGGGGCGAGCCCGAGCGCCACCAGCCAGACGGCGAGCCCGGCGATAATCTGGTCTGCCTCGAACTCGATACAGATGATTCCGAACAGCAGTGCGAACAGCACGCTGGTGAGGACACCGGCGAGGAACCCGACCCAGATGTTCGGCACGAGGACCTGATAGCCGGGGTCCAGGTGGTAGATGGTGCCGCCCATGTCGAGGTGGATGACCGGCGGGAGGCCGGTCGAGCCACCGGCACCGAGGCGCTCGGTGACGAGGACGCTCACGAACGCGGAGACGATGAGCAGCCCTTCGAGTCCGATGTTGATGACGCCGCTCTTCTCGGCGTAGATACCGCCGACGGCGGTCAGTGCGATGGGAACGGCGAGTCGCAACGAGGACTCGATGGTGCTCTGGCTGACCGCTGTCGAGACGATTTTCCCCGCTGTCGACTGCGGTGAGACGACTCCCCACAGTGCGAGGACCGCGAGGAGGACGGCAGTCGCGTAGGCGGCCAGCCGTCTGGTGCCGAGCGAGCGCATCCGGTCGCCGAGCGATTCGGCCTCAGCCATCGTCCTCACCTCCGTCGGTCGCGACAGCGCCACGACCGTCGCTGGACCCGGCACTCGGGAGTCGCTTTCCGATCATGCGGAAGAACTCGGGCATGGCGACGAACAGGATGATGAGGCCGGACAGCACCGCCGTCAGCTCCGGCGGCACGTCCGTCTCGAAGTTGAGCGCGTTCCCGCCGCTTTTCAGGACGCCGAACAGCAGCGAACTGAAGACGACGCCGATGGGGTTGTTCCCCGCGAGTACGGAGACGGTGATTCCGTCGAAACCGAGCGACGGCACCGAACTCAGGAAACGCCCAGTCGAGGTGAGCACCCAGGCCGCACCGCCGATGCCACCGAGGGCACCGGAGAGCGTCATGCTGGCGACCATCGTCCGCTCGGCGTCGACGCCGCCGTAGGTCGCGGCTTCGGGCTGGAGGCCGCTCGTCCGGACGTCGAACCCGAACGAGGTCCGCCAGAGCAGGACGTACACGCCCCCAGCGAGCGCGAGCGCGAACAGGAACACGAGCAGCGAGAACGTCCCTTCCGTGAACCCGAACGGCAGGCTCGGGAAGAACGCGTTCGACGGGACCGAGCGCGTCTGGGTGATGCCAGCGCCCGGGTCCTGAAAGAACTCCTTCGTGAGCAAGGTCGCGAGGTACAGCGCGACGAAGTTCAACATGATGGTCGTGATGACCTCGTTCGCCTCCGCGTACGCCTTCAGCGCGCCGGGAATCGCGCCCCAGATGCCACCGAATATCGCACCGGTGACGAGGGCGAGCGGGATGAGGACGACCGTCCCGGCGATGCCGCCGGGGACGACGTCGCCAGCCGCGATGAGGACCACCGCGGTGGCAAGCGCCCCGAAGATGAGCTGGCCCTGCGTTCCGATGTTGAACATGCCGGCGCGGAACGCGACGGCGACCGAGAGGCCGGTGAACAGCAACAGCGTCGCTCGCTGGAGGAGCACCTCCATCGAGAAGTTGGTCGCTGACCAGCCCTGTTCCCACGGGAAGCCGCCGATGGCGCCGACGAACAGCTTTCCGTAGACGTTGATGGGGTCGTAACACGCGGTCGCCCCGAACAGCGAGATGCTCCCGTCGAACAGGAGAATCTCGAACGCGCCCGGGAGCGGAATCGCGAGGTGGAACTGCGTGGCCTCCTGGCACGACGCCGCGAGGCCGGAGAAGAACACGAGGAAGCCGCCGACCACGATGGATAGCGCCAGCGCGGCGACGCTGATGAACAGCCGTTCCGCGCCGGAGATGCCGGCCAGACGGTCGAGGAGGTCACGGAGGCGGCTCATTTCGCCTCACCTTCGCGAACCGTCTCGAGTCCCTCTGGCTGCTCGCCAGCCATCAGGAGGCCGATGTCCTCTTCTGTCGCTTCGTCCGGGTCGACGACGTCCATTATTTCTCCTTCGTACATCACACCGAGTCGGTCTGATAGCTGGCGTACCTCGTCGAGTTTCGACGAGACCAGCAGGATAGCGCGACCCTGTTTGCGGAGTTCGAGGATCTGCTCGTGGATGAACTCCGTCGAACCGATGTCGACCCCACGTGTCGGGTGGGTGGCGACGACGACCCGCGGGTCGCGGGCGAACTCGCGACCGACGATGAACTTCTGTTGATTTCCGCCGGAGAGCGAGTGTGCTTCGGCGTCCGGGTTCGGGGGGCGGACGTCGTACGTCTCGATGATGTCCTCGGCGTGGGAACGGACGGTGTCCCAGTCGATGCGACCGTTCTCCGCGTAGGGCGCGGCGTGTTGGCTGCCGAGGAGGCCGTTCTCGACGAGGTCGAAGTCCATCACGAGTCCGCGTTCGTGACGGTCTTCCGGGATGTACGCCATCCCGTCGTCGATTCGTTCACGCCGAGACTTCTCGGTGATGTCTTCGTCTTCGACGTGGATGTGACCCTCTGACGGGAAGGACAGACCGGTGACGGCCTCGACGAGTTCCGCCTGGCCGTTTCCGTCGACGCCCGCGATGCCGAATATCTCGCCTTCGCGGACCGCGAACGACACGTCGCTGACCTGGTCGATTCCCTCGTCGTCGGTGACGGTGAGGTTCTCGACCTCGAGCCCGGTCGCGCCGGGTTCCTGGTCTTCGGCGTCGACCTCCAGGAGCACTTCACGGCCGACCATCTTCTCTGCGAGTTCCTCCCGCGTCACGCCGTCGGCGGACATCGTCGCGATGGTCTTCCCGTCCCGAAGAACGGTGATGTCGTCGGCAGAGTGCATCGCTTCACCGAGTTTGTGGGTGATGAAGATGACCGTCTTCCCCTGGTCGGTCAACTCGTCGATGACGGCGAACAGGTCTTCGACTTCTTGCGGGGTCAGCACTGCCGTCGGCTCGTCGAGGATGAGCACGTCGGCTCCACGGTACAGCGCCTTCAGAATCTCGACGCGCTGTTGGACACCCACACTGACGTCCTCGACGGTCGCGGTCGGGTCGACGTCGAAGCCGTATCGCTGGCTCAACTCGCGGACCTCCTGTCTCGCCCGGTCCTTGTCGACCACGAGGTCGAAGTACTTCCGGGGTTCGTTCCCGAGGACGATGTTCTCGGTGACCGTCATCGGGTCGACCAGCATGAAGTGCTGGTGAATCATCCCGATGCCGGCGTCGATGGCATCCCGCGGCGAGTCGAAGTCCCGCCGCTCACCGTCGACGTAGATGTCGCCCTCGTTCGGTTCCAAAAGCCCGTACAGGACGTTCATCAGGGTCGTCTTCCCGGCACCGTTCTCGCCGAGGAGGGCGTGGACGCTACCCTTCTCGACCGTGAGGTTCACGTCGTCGTTGGCGACGACGCCCGGGAACCGTTTCGTGATGCCCTCGAGGCGAATCGCGTCAGTCATCTCTCATCCTCCCGGTCGTGGCCCATTGTGGCACCACCAATCTACGGCTTCTGGGGGACGGAGATGTCTCCGTTGATGATGTCCTCGCGGGACTGTGTGATCTTGTCCTTGACCGACTGCGGAATCTCCGAGCCGAGCGTCTGGCCGTAGACACACTCGACGCCGTTGCGCTCGAGGCCGAGCGTGATGACGCTACCACCCTTGAACTCGCCGTTGACTTCGGACTCGATCGCCTCGAAGACGGCGGTGTTCACGCGCTTGACCATGCTGGCGAGGATGTACTCTTTGAAGTCCGGGTCGCTCTTGGACTGGTCGGCGTCGACGCCGATGGCGAACTTGCCCTTCTCCTTTGCGGCCTGGAACACGCCGAGACCGGTCGCACCGGAGGCGTGGTAGACGATGTCCGCACCGGAGTCGTACATCGAGGCGGCGGCTTCCTTCCCGGCGGTCGGGTCGTTGAACGAGCCGATGTAGGAACTCTGGACCTCGATGTTCTCGTTGGCGTACTTCGCACCGGCTTCGAACCCGGCCTGGAACTTCTCGATGAGCGGGGCCTTCACGCCGCCGACGAAGCCGAGCGTCGTGGAGTCACCGCTGGTCTCTGCGTTCGCCGTGGAGAACTGCTGGCTGGTGAGGAGGCCGGCGAGGTGGCCAACCTGGAACGAGCCCTCGTGCTCCTTGAACACGTAGTTCGCGACGTTGTCCGCCTCGACGACGGAGTCGACGAGCATGAAGTGCTGGTCGGAGTAGCGACTCGCGTTCTCCTTGAGTGCGTCCGTCTGGGCGAACCCGATACAGCTGATGAGGTCGTAGTTCGGGTCGGTCTCCTGGGCGAACTGGCGCTGGGCCGGCTTGAAGTCGGAGTTCGTCTCCGGCTGGGCCTGGTCGAAGGAGATGCCGAGTTCGTCACGGGCCTCGATTGCACCGCGCTGGGCCATGTCGTTGAACGACTTGTCGCCGAGGCCGCCGGTGGCGTACACCATCCCGACGTTGACCTCGGAATCGGCGGTGGACGTGGACTGCTCTTCGGTCTGGGTGGCGGTCTCCTCGCCACCGGTCGTCTCGGTGGGTTCGTCGGTCGGCGTCTCCGTCGAACCGGAATCGTCTGTACTACTGATACATCCTGCGAGCGCGATGGTACCTGCCACACCTGCACTCTTCAGAAACGCTCGTCTGTCACCCTTCATATGTCGTTGTACCATGAACGACCGTGATTTAAACCCGTCGGACCACCGTCACCGCCCACCGAACACGCGGAAATATTTACTCCCTTCGCGTCTAAATTTTTCGCCAGTATACTGATTCGCAGGTGAAAATATATACGCCGGAGCGGGTTAACTGTGTAAGGGGACACCCCACATACGTCACGGCGACTGTTCGTTCGGAAAATCGATAGAAACGCGAGAATTCGGTCGGTTTTCTGTGCGATTACCGTGCGTCTTCGACCGCCGCTTCCACCGTCTCGACCGCGGTTTCAACCAGGGCGTCGACCTCGGCACTCTCGGCGTAGACGCGGACGTAGGGTTCGGTTCCGCTGGGGCGGACGAGCACCCAGGAGCCGTCCGGGCGGTCGATGCGGACCCCGTAGTCGGTGTCTACCGAACCGTCGGGGAAGGTCTCCGGCAGGGTGGTCGCCAGTCGGTCCATCGCCCCGGGCTTCGCGTGGTCCGGACAGTCGACACTGACTTTCCGGTACGGGCGCTCCGTGATGGGGGCGCGGAGGCCGTCGAGGCCATCCTGTTCGGCCACGAGTCGGGAGACCACCGCGGCGCTGACGACGCCGTCTATCCAGCCGCCGAACGCGGTGTGGATGTGCTTCCACGGCTCCGCCGCGAAGACGATGCTCGTCCCTTCGTCACCTGCCTCTTGCTCGCGTGCGATACCTTCGTGAAGCGCGCCGAGTCTGACTCGCTCGACCCGACCGCCGGCCGCGTCGACCTGTTCGTCGATACGAGCGGACGCGTTCGGCGTCGTCACCACGACGGGGTCCTCGGCGCCTGACTCACGGGTGTAGTGACCGGCGAGCATCGCCAGCACAGTGTCTTCGTGTACGATTTCACCGTCGGGAGCCGCGACGACGATGCGGTCGGCGTCACCGTCGTGGGCGATGCCGAGGTCGAAGTCACCGTCTTCGAGGAACGCGACGAGGTCCGTCAGCGTCTCCGGCGTCGGTTTGGACTCACGTGCGGGGAAGTGCCCGTCGACGTTCGCGTTGAGCGCGACGACCTCGGCCCCCAGTCGCTCGAGCACCTGCGGGGTCGCGAGACTCGCCATCCCGGTACCACAGTCGACGGCGACACGGAGGCCGGTCAGGGGTTCCTCCACGCGACCACCGAGGTCACGGGCGTACTCGACGACGGCGGCCCGGTACTGGTCGAGCACCGCTTCCCGGTGCCCCTTACCCCACTCGTCCCAGGCGACGGCCGGCGTCTCGTCCTCGACGCGGCCTTCCAGTCGCTCCTCTGCGTCCCGGTCGTACTCGACGCCGTCGTCGAACATCTTGATGCCGTTGTCCGCCGGCGGGTTGTGGCTCGCCGTTATCATGACGCCACGTCGCCCCTGCGAGGCGAACGCCAGCGCCGGGGTCGGGAGCTGTCCGACCCGACACACGTCCGCGCCAGCACTCTCCAGCCCGGCTTCCATCGCCGCGGCCAGCGCCGGACCCGTCTCGCGTCCGTCTCGACCGACCACGAACGTCTCCCCATCGAGGCCGGCGGCGCGGCCGACCGAGAGCGCCAGTTCCGGTGTCACTACCTCCGCGACTGGCCCACGAATTCCTGCAGTCCCGAACAGTGTCATGCGCGTGGATTCTGTGGGACTGTACGTATGTGTTGGCATCCGGAACGGGGACAACCCTGCATTTAAGCAGGAGTACGTCGAATCTGCGGGCGATGCATCGGCCACTGCCAGTGCCGCAGGACGACGGAGGAGCATGTACGACGTGAGCCACACGCTTCCGGTACCGGAACTTCGACCTGGCACGAACATGCTCGTCACCGGTCCACCGATGTCCGGCAAGTACGAACTCTGCTGTTCGGTGCTGGCGGATGGCCTCCAGGCCGGCGACGGTGCACTCGTCGTCACGACCCAGAACGACGCCGGTTCTGTCCGCGACCGGGTCGGGGTGACCGACCCCGACGCGCCGCCGCTCGGTATCGTCGACTGCGTCTCGAAAGAACGCGGTATCGACCCGGCCGAACACGACATGAACCGGTTCGTCTCCTCGCCGGGCGATTTCACCGGCATGGGGATGTCCTCCTCACGGCTCCTCGAGGAGTTCGTCCAGCGGGACCAGCAGGCACGAGTGGTGCTCGACTCGGTCTCACAGCTCCTGATGTACGCCGACGTGAAGACGGTGTTCCGGTTCCTCCACATCCTCACCGGCCGTATCAGTGCTGCTGGAGCCATCGGCTTCGCGACGCTCGACGCGAACGCACACGACGAACAGACGGTCAACACGGTGCGGCAGCTGTTCGACGGGATGGTCGAGACCCGGAACGGAAAAGACGGGAGAGAACTGCGCGTCGTCGGCCTCGGGGCCGAACCGACGGGCTGGGTCGCCTTCTAGAGTTCGACGCCGCTCGGAATCAGGCTCTGGCTCCGCAAGAGCCCGCCTTCCTCGTTGTAGACGAGGAAGGTACTCTTGTCGTACGTGACGAACGGCTCCCCTTCGAGAGCAACCTCGACGGTGTACTCACCTTCGGCACCGTCCGACTCACCGTACCGGCGGGCCGCTTTGATGAACTTGAGCACGTCAGCTGCGTCCTCGTTGAGTTCGAGGATGAAGTCGCCCGTGACCCGGTTCGTGACGCTCACGACGCCACGTGCGTCGTCGTCGTCGAGTGGCGTCTGGAGACGGAACGCCACGTCGGTCTCTGCCGCTGCGAGCGGCTCGTCGTCTACTCCTGTGAGGCGCTCTCGAAGCGTCGAAACCGGCCCCTCGAACTCGATGGTTACCGTCGGCTTCTCGGGGGTGCCTTCGTCCTCCTCGACCCAGTCGACGTTGCTGACCTGCAGCGTAAAGTAGTCGCGCCTCATTCCTCGGAATCGGCTTGGTACTCACGAGGTAAGAACGTAACGCCCCGACAGATGGGACAGCGGGTTCTCCTCGCGCCATCGAGACGACGAACCGGCTCGTCCCGTGGCCAAGGACGAACCGACCAGTCCCCCGGTCTCCCCCCTGTCAGGACGACCGACGAGTAGCCAGCGCCCTTCGGTAGCTTTTATCCCCATCGGCGAGCGCTCTCGGTGTATGGTCTGGATACGCTCGGAATACACCGAGGAGTTCGCCGTCCTGACGGCGTGGCTCTCGATGTTGCTCCCGTGGTCTATCGTGTACGGCAAGGCGTCGCTGGTCGGTGACGCCGCGAAAGAGACGACGGTCGTCATCTTCCGGTTCCCCCTCTTCGGCATCAGGTACGTCCTCGGCTCTGGATTCATCGACGGGACGACGATTCAGACGCCACTCGGCTTCTACCAGGAGACCTCCGGGACGATACCGGAACAGGCGGCTGCACATCTCGGGTGGACCCTCGCGCTCGGCGTGATGGTCCTGTTGCTCGCCGTGAGCATTCTGATGTACCTGGAGGTCGAGGCGGTCGTCGACAGGCTTCCCGGCCGCGGCGTCTACGTCGTCGGCGCACTCATGCTGGTCCTCGCCGGCATCTACATCTGGGCCAGCCTTCGACTCAACGCGACACAGAACACCAAGATACTCGGCATCCAGCAGTTCGTGCCGGTCGGCCTCATCGGGACGTTCCTCCTCTTCGTCTTCGGCGCGCTCAACCTGTTCGCACAGCGGGCCTGAGGTGACGTTCTCTGCCCTGATTGGCCACCTGATTTAAGTCACGGCCTCGCTTACCTGCCTGACAACGCACGGTCTCCCCTCCCGGACGGCGTTCTTCCCCGTCGACGGTCGGCCGGCAATCATGTCGAACGAAAACCCCCAACGGTCGAACACGCACTCTCGTGGTGTGAGCGACCGGTCTGCAAGCCTCGCGTCGACCTCGACCGCGACCTCGCTCACCGACCGCATCAAACGGACCCTGCAGATGCTCAGGGGGACGACCATCTCCCGGCGACCGTACACCCCTCACGAACACGGCCCACTCGTCACGTTCGCTGGACTCGAGGGATACGAGGAACGAGACCGGTACTGGGTGAACGCACCCTACGCCTTCGTCTCTATCAACCACGACTCCAGGGCGAACGAGCACCTGTACCACGTCGTCGAACCGGAACTGGACGAGTACGAACACGCACTCCTCCAGACGCTGTTCGAGGACATCCGCGACCCGCTGGTGTACCGGCGCGACCTCGACGACATGGACAGCGAACAGGTCCTCGACGACGCCCTCCTCGAACACCTCGAACGGTACGGGGCCGACGTGGACATGCGGACCTACCACAAACTGCTGTACTACCTCTGGCGGGCGTTCCGGGGCTACGGGAAACTCGACCCGGTGATGCACGACCCACACGTCGAGGACATCTCGTGCGACGGGTACGACCTGCCCCTGTTCGTCTACCACGACGACTACACCGACATCGAGACCAACGTCTCCTTCGCAGAGGAGGAACTGGACAACTTCGTCGTCCGCCTCGCCCAGCACTCCGGCCGGCACATCTCCATCGGCGACCCGATGGTCGAGACCACCCTGCCGGACGGCTCTCGTGCTGAACTCGCCCTCGGCGAAGAGGTGACGCCGCGTGGCTCCGCGTTCACCATCCGGAAGTACGCCGAAGAACCGTTCACGCCGATCGACCTGCTGGACTACGGGACGTTCAACATCGACCAGATGGCGTTCCTCTGGCTCGCCATCGAGAACAACAAGTCGCTCATCTTCGCCGGTGGGACGGCCTCGGGGAAGACCACGAGTATGAACGCCATCTCGATGTTCATCCCGCCGCGCTCGAAGGTGCTGACCATCGAGGACACCCGCGAACTCACGCTGTACCACGACAACTGGCTCTCCTCGGTGACCCGGGAACGCCTCCACGAGGGGACCGACGTGACGATGTACGACCTGCTGCGCTCTGCCTTGCGTCACCGCCCCGAGTACATCATCGTCGGCGAGGTCCGTGGTGAGGAGGCCATCACGCTGTTCCAGGCGATGAACACCGGCCACACGACCTACTCGACGATGCACGCGGACTCGGTCCGCACCGTCATCAACCGCCTGGAGAACGAGCCCATCAACGTCCCCCGGTCGATGGTCCAGAGTCTCGACGTGCTCTGCGTGCAGACGCTCACCCGTCTCGACGGCGAGCGCGTCCGCCGGAACAAGACCATCGCCGAGATAGAGGGCATCGACCAGCGGACCGGCGAACTCGACTACTCGACCGCGTTCACCTGGAACGCCAACGACGACACGTTCAACTCCTCGGGTTCGGAGATTCTCGACGAGATACGCGACGAACGCGGCTGGAGCCAGCAAGAGATGCTGACCGAACTCCGGAACCGCCGCCGGTTCCTCGAGTACCTCTGGGAGAAAGACATCACGGACTACCGCCGCTTCACCGCGATGATAAACGAGTACTACGCGGACCCCGAGCGGGCGATGACTCAGATCGAACCGACCGACGAGGACGTCGACCTGGCGGGGGCCGAGGTCGAGAACGACTGAGATGTCCTGGGCCAACTACGTCCCGCTGGTAATCGCACTCGTCATCGCACTACCCGTTGTGCTCTCGCCCATCAGCGTGTACGCAGACCGCATCGTCACGCGGTTCTCGCTCATCTTCTTCGGGAACTACATCAGCCAGCGTGGTCGCAAGCGAACCCTGCGAAAACAGCTCCTCAGGGCAGCACACATCCCGACGACGTACCGGACGTACGCGGCGAAGACCGCCTTCTTCACCGGTGTCGCTGCCATCGTCGGCTCGATACTCGGAATGTACTTCATCTGGCTCGGACTCGCTATCCTCGCCGTCGACGCGGAGACCATCCGGGCGGTGTTCCCCCCGGACCTGCACTTCCTGACGAACTTCGTGGGCCTGCCGACCATCTCCGTCTTCGAGTTGTTCGCGCTCATGGCCGTCACCAGCCTCACTCTCGGCGTCTCCTTCGCGGGAGCCGTCTACTGGTATCGCTGGTGGTACCCGGAGTACCGTGGGGACGAACGAGAGCGCCGCATCGAGGCGTCGCTGCCCCGGACCATCGCGTTCATCTACGCGCTCTCCCGGTCGGGCATGGAGTTCCCGAAGGTGATGCGCATCCTCGCGGAGCACCAGCACATCTACGGCGAGTCCGCCGAGGAGATTCACGTCGCGGTCCGGAACATGGACATGTTCGGACAGGACATGATAACCGCTATCCACACGATGGCGCGCCGGTCACCGAGTTCGCAGTTCAAGGAGTTCGCGGAGAACCTCGCCAGCGTCCTCCAGTCCGGGCGGTCGCTCTCGGAGTTCCTCCACCAGCAGTACCGCGACTTCCAGGAGGAGGCCGAAGCCCAGCAGGAGAAACTGCTCGACCTGCTCGCGACGCTCGCGGAGGCGTACGTCACCGTCCTCGTCGCTGGCCCGCTGTTTCTCATCACCATCCTCGTCGTCCTCGGCATCGCGGTCGGTGACACCCTCGACCCGCTTCGCGTGTTCGTCTACGTCATCCTCCCCTGTGCGAACCTCATCTTCATCCTCTACCTGCTGTCGGCGACTGATACCCTGACGTCTACCCGCGGGTACGAGAACGTCGAGGCACCGGTCGATGGGTTGGCTGGCGTCCGGCTGGCCGACCCCGCCCAGACAGACGGTGGCCGCGACGCGACAGCGTCCGTCGCCGCCGAATACGACGAGTCGGCGAACGTGGCCCGGCTCGACGCCTACCGTCGGTTCCGGTCACTCCGGTCCATCCTCGGGAACCCACTCCGGACCGTGGTGGAACAGCCGCTCTCGCTGCTGTGGGTGACGGTCCCCCTCGCGGCACTCATCGTGCTCGTCCGCCTTCCGGGGGTCATCGACGCGGGCGTCCTGAACGTCCGCGAGTTCGACGACCTGCTCATCCAGGCGTCGCTGTTCGTCATCGGGACGTTCGCCATCGCGTTCGAGGTACACCGACGGCGTGCAGAAGCCATCGAGGCCGCCGTCCCAGACCTCCTCGACCGGCTGGCGAGCGTCAACGAGGCCGGGATGACCGTCGTCGAGTCCATCGACCGTGTGCGCCGGTCGGAACTCGGCGCACTTGACACCGAGATGGACCGCGTCTGGGCCGACATCAGGTGGGGGTCCGACATCGAGACTGCGCTCCGCCGGTTCGAGGCACGCATGCGGACGAAGATAATCTCGCGCGTCGTCGCCATCACCACGAAGGCGATGAACGCCAGCGGGGACCTGGCGACCGTCTTGCGTATCGCGGCGAGTCAGGCCAAAGCCGACCGGCGACTCAAGCGCGCCCGTCGCCAGGAGATGGTGACCTACATGGTCGTCGTCTACCTCGCGTTCTTCGTCTTCCTGTTCATCGTGGTCGTCCTCTCCATCGTCCTCATCCCCAGCCTCCCCGACGGCGGGACGGGCACCGCGCTCAACGCGACGTCTGGCGGCGTGGCAGGACCCGGCGCACAGAACGTCCCGGCGGTCGGTGGCGTGGGCCAGACGGGGAGCATCGACAAGGACGAGTACATCCTCGTCTTCTTCCATACGACCATCATCCAGGGACTGCTCTCCGGACTGGTGGCCGGACAGCTCTCCTCCGGTGACATCCGCACTGGCGCGAAGCACGCGGCCATCCTCATCGCCCTGGCGTACGCCACCTTCATCGTTCTCATCCCCGGACCCTGAGCGGACGCCGGCTGCGGTTTCGGCTGTGCCGAATCCAAACCCTCAGGTCAGTCCACCGCGAGTTCTCGGCCATGGACCGCTCCCCGTCGACCACCCGCGAGACCTACGACCGCATCGCGGCCCACTTCGCGAAGACCCGGGAGTACGCCTGGCCGGAGGTCGAATCGTTCGTCGACGACGCGCCGACCGGCGGTCGCGGACTCGACCTCGGCTGTGGGAACTGCCGGCACGCCGAACTCCTCACGGACCACTGCGACAGCGTCGTCGGCCTCGACCTCTCGCGCGGCCTGCTGGAGACGGGCCGCGAGCGCGCCACAGACCACGGGTTCGCCGTCGACCTCGTCCAGGCCGACGCGTCCCGGCTCCCGCTCCGCGAGGACACGGTCGACCTCGCAGTGTACGTCGCGACGCTACACCATTTGCCCACCCGCGAGGCCCGACGCGCCAGTCTGGACGAACTCGCCCGCGTCCTCACCCCCGATGGGCTCGCCCTCGTCTCGGCGTGGTCGACGGCACACGACAGCTTCGACCGCGACGACCCCTTCGACACCGAGGTCGACTGGACGCTCCCCGGCGGCGTCACCATCCCCCGGTTCTACCACATCTACTCGCCTGCCGAGTTCGATGCCGACCTCGCCGCCAGCGACCTGCGTGTCCAGGTCAGCGAGGTGTCTTCTGGAAACTGTTACGCGACCGTCACCGGTTCGAAACAGTAAAGACCATAAGGCGTCACCGAGAAACGACAGGTGCGCACACCCGTTGGTGTGGGATTCGCGTGCCGCGGGGGGCCCTCGCGCACGGCTCGCCGTGGCGACCGCAGCGACGCACCCTGCGTCGTTACGTTCGTGCCCTACGCTCCTCCAGGGAGTTCTGGCGCACGAACCGCTGCGGGTATTTCGGTCCCCGTGAACTACGTCACACAGTGGCGTCCCCGTCGACTCAATTCCGAAGTGTTTTGTGTCCCTCGGGGCGAACCAACGAATGCATTCGCACCACGCGGATGGAACCCACCGCGCACCGGTGGTCTAATGGCAAGACTTTGGCCTTCCAAGCCAACGATCCGGGTTCAATTCCCGGCCGGTGCATGATTGTCTCGAACATCGTGAGAGACAGCTGTACAACCGGGAATTGAACCCTGGAAGTCGCAGCGTGCGAACGGAGTGCGCGACCGTCTTGCTCCGGTTCAATTCCCGGCCGGTGCATCCCTCGGTCACCTCCCGGCTGGTGCGGATTCTTCACGAAATCGAACGAGGAGCAGTCTGCTTCGAGTCACGTGGCTCGACGCGATTCGACCCTGGTGGATTCGAACTGGAAGACGTGTTCCCCTGCACTGGCCAGTCGAGCAGGAACCTACTCTCTCCCGCCTTTATGAGCCATGATATCATGGCTCACATTCTCCCGCGTGGCGACCGTTACCTCTCACATGGGGAAGTCGTCCAGGGAGGTCTCGAAACGGAATCTCCTCGCAGGTGTCGGAGTCGGCCTGATCGGGGGGCTGGCCGGATACAGGACGACGACCGGACGGGTGTCCAGATTCCCGGCGGCGATGCGTCTCGAGACGGGCGCGGGTGGGGAAAAGAGGACGAGCGGGGCGCCCACTGTGCCCACGTCGCAGTTTCCACACGCGACCATCGAGCTCACGTGTACCGACCTCACCGTCACGGTCGAGCCTCGGTCCACCTCGTTCTATCTGCGAACACGCCACCGAGACGACGTGACCGACGACTCCTTCAACTGCATTCACGGGCCTTACGAGGGAACCGTCACAGACTCGTTCGAGAACCTGACCGTTGGCATCGTCGACGTAGAAGTGTTCTGGAACGGAAACATCCTGGCCTGGGGCGTCCGACCGGACCAGTGTGAAAGCGTGGCCATCGACCCCGACGCGGTGATAGGACCTGTCGAGGTCGACCCTGGGCCGGTACCGGAACACACGTCGCCTGCGAACACAGGATAGCGGACCCCGCACCGGGTACAACGGAGTCTACGGGCGAGAGACACGTTCACCGGGTGACAGCTGGCAGGAACCGTTAAGTTGGTTGCCGGGAACTCTGGTGTAGTACGATGAGCAGGTCGACGGTTCGGATTCTCCACGTTGACGACGACCCGGCCTTTACTGACCTGGTCGGCACGGTCCTCGAACGGACCGACGAGGGGTTTCAGGTCGTGTCCGTCACGTCACCGGACAGTGCGTTGTCGATGCTCGACGAGGAGTGTCCGGACTGTATCGTCAGCGATTACGACATGCCGGAGATGAACGGACTGGAGCTGTTGCGTGCGGTTCGGGAACGTGAGACCGAGGTCCCCTTCGTCCTGTTCACCGGGAAGGGGTCGGAAGAGGTCGCGAGCGAGGCCATCTCCGCGGGCGTCTCGGACTATCTCCAGAAGGCAGGCGGGATGGAGAAGTACGAGATACTCGCGAACCGGGTCAGGAATCTCGTCGAGAAGTATCACGCCGAGCGCCGGAACCGGCAGTTCCTGGACGCCATCGAGTCCATCGGGCAGGGCGTCAGTCTCCTCGACCAGGACGGGGAGTTCATCTTCGTCAACGACGCGTACGCGAAGTGTTTCGGTTACGAGCCAGCGGAGTTGCTCGGCCAGCACTGGTCGCTGTTGTACGAGACAGAGGAGGACGTCGAACACATGGCGGGCGTGGTCGAGCAGATTCCGGCGAACGGCTACTGGGCCGGGCAGACGCGCCAGATTCGCAAGGACGACAGCCGCGTCCTGTTGCACCACCAGCTCGCGTTCGCCCGCGACGAGACGATGATCTGTACCGTCGGGGAACCACAGGACGCGACCGGGTCGGAACCCATCGTCGTCGATGCAGAGGTGTACGACGACGACGACGGTGTGAAACAGCGGGTGCCCTGACCACTGGTCTTTTCTCCCGTAGAACGCGTAGTTCCACCATGGCGACAGCTATCTCGCTGGACGGGCGGACGCTCACCGCACGGGAGAACGAGGGTGGTGAGGTGTCGGGTGATACGAGTATGCACTTCGAGCAAGACGGCGACCGCATCAGTGCCCACTACGCCGGAGGGCCCATCGTGGAGGGCCACCTCGTGGGCACCTTCGACGGCGACGAGTGGGACGTCCGGTACGTACAGCTCCACGAGGACGGCGAGACGGCCACTGGCCACTCCATCGGGCAGGTGACGCTCCTCGACGACGGCCGTGTCCGGGTCGAGGACGAGTGGGAGTGGGAGTCGAAACCGGGCGGCGGGTGGACGGTGCTGGAAGAAGTCATCGAGTGATTGCCGTCCCGTCCTGACGCGTGGGACCGGTCGTGGGTGCCGGTTCGTCGACCGCCGGCTCGTCGAATTCGAACGACTCAGGCGAAAGCTCGGAGACGAACGAATCGAACGCGGGCCGAGACAGTGGCATCGAGCATCTCCAGCAGGTTGGAGTTGGACGGTTTGGTGCTCCAGTCGCGGCACACACGAGAACGTGTCGTCGAGGGTCGGTCAATCGGCGGTCGGGTCCGACTCCGACGTGTGTCCGGGCTCGTCACCCTGGTCGATGGGGTCGGACGCCGGACCGTCTCGTCTGACCGGGCTGCCGAGTACGAGTTGCGAGACGAGTCCGCGGAGGACACGGGGCGCGGCCGCCAGAGTCCCTATCGCACCGAGCGTGTTGAACACGGTGTCCATCGTGGTATCCTCGTCGCTGTAGACGACGAGCCACGGGTGGACGAGTTCGATACCCTCCCAGACCAGACCCAGGGCGAGCGTGGTCGTCAACACGGCTGCGGGGACCGTCCAGCCGGGGACGAGTGGCGTCTCCCCACTCAGGTAGTACGCCCGTGCGAGGAGGTAGGTCGGTCCGGCGACGAGCGTCGCGGAGGTGACGTGCGTGAGGTGGTCCCACCACCAGACGCTGTCGTACAGGCCGAGCGTTCCCCCGAGCGGGTGCAAGAAGAGCGCGACACTCACCCAGACGACGTGGAACGGTTCGAGTTCGACGCCGAGTGCCCGCCGAACGACGAAGGGGTGAAACAGTATCAGGGCGGCGTAGTGCGGGTAGTCGTGGACCGAGTCGGACGTGAGCGCGAACCCGACCAGAATCGCCGCGAGCGCCAGTCTGACCACACCGGCGACGGCGCGGGCGAGCGGCGAACTCCCGACCGTCTGTGTGTGGCCGACAGACATCCTATCAGAAGAATCGAGACGATGCTGGATAAGGCCGCAGCGACCGAAAAGAGACGACGTAACCGGGTCGATACCGGTGTTTTCGAGCGTTCTCGACGAACGTGATTACTGTCGGCGCACTGCAACCAGTGCGGTCGCGGCGAGTGCGACGAGCGCGATGGCGACACCGAAGCCGGGCGAGCCACCCGTGGAGTCGTCGCTGTCGGTGGCCGTGTCGGTCGACGTCTCAGTGGCAGGAGCCGTGTCGGCTGCCGTGGCGGTCGGCGTCTCGGTCACCGTGACGGTGGGCGTTACGGTCGCCGTCGTGGTCGTCGGCTGCTCCACGGTCGCCTGCACGTCGCCCGCGAAGACGGCCTGCTCGAAGTAGGTGAAGTTCATGCCAGAATCGGTGTACTTCCCGTACACCTGGACGTCGCCCTCGCTCTCGGCGAGGGGCTTCAGCTTCGCATCGTCGAAGGTGACCACGATGCGGTCGCCGTCGGTTGCGACGTTCGTCGCCTCGACCGTGTTCGTCGCGTTCGTCGCGGCGTAGAACGTGCTCGCGTTCACCGACTCGGCGTTCGGCGGCATCGCGAACTCGACGGTCACGGTGCCCTCACCGTCGAGGGTGGCCGGGGCCTGGCCCCCGAGGTAGTCGACGCGACGGATGCGGTTCGCGTCCTCGGGTGCGACCGGGCTGTGGGCCGTGATGTACTCCAGCGTGACCGTTCCGTAGAGCGCCTGGGTCTCGCTCACGCGGGTCGCGTTCGTGAGCACCGAGCCGTCCCAGCCGGCCATGTAGGAGTTGACCGTGACGGTGTAGGTCTCGTCTTCGGCGAGCGGTTCGCCGTTCACGTACACGTCCTGGATGCGCTGCTCGGCGGGGACGCTCTCGTGCGGGACGAACTCGTAGGTGATGCCCGAGACCTGCAACTGGGCTTCCGCGCCGTACTGCTGGCCGGTCTCGCTCTCCAGGGTGACGACCTGGCTCGCGAGGAGCTGTTTCACTTCGCTCCCGGTGAGTTCGACGGTGACGAGAGTGTTCCCGAACGGGAGCACGTTGTACACCTCGCCGACCGTGACCGGGCCGGCCTCGTAGTTGGTGTTCGAGCGGATGCCACCGGCGTTCGTGATGGCGATCTGTGAGCCCTCCTTCCAGCGGAAGGCGTCGGTTATCATGTTCCCGAGTGCGGTCTCGTCGTGGTAGTTCGAGGCGAACCGCGAGTCGAGGTTCACCTCGCTCTTGCCGACGACCTTGTCGAGCTGGCTGCCCCGCGTCTCGGTGATGATTCGGTCGGCGGTCCCGTTCTTCGTCGTGTTCTCGGTGACGGCGAGCAGCCGACCGTTCCAGGCAGTCACCTCGCCGTTCTCGACGGTGAGGTTGAGTTCGGCGACGTGCTCTGCACGGGCCTCGGCCTCCATGATGACCGTGCCCGCGGTCTCCTGGGGCGGGTACTCGACCTCGTCGTCACCGACCACGATGGCGTCGATGCCGTCGGTGTTCTTCGCGAGGTCCTTCGCGACGGGGACGCCGAAGTGGCCCGCGACGACGACCACGTCGACGTTCTCCTCGGTCCGGAGCTGTTCGGCGTACTGCTGGCCGACCTGCTGGTAGTCCCGAAGCTCGTAGCCTTCTGCGGCGAAGTCGACCGCGGTCTTCCCCTTGATCTTCTCGTCGGCGAGGCCGATGACGCCGACTTTCACGCCACCGCGCTCGATGACGGTGTATGGTTTCGTACCCGGAATCGGTTCACCGGAGTCCGCCTGAACGACGTTCGCCATCACCCAGGGGAACTCGGAGGCGTTGGAGAAGTTCTCGACCGGCCCGAACCCGTAGTCCAGGTCGTGGTTCCCGACGACCTCGACGTCGGGCCCGAGCACGTTCAGGACCTTCACGGGCAGACGCCACTGGCTGATGGGCGACAGCGAGTGCGGGCTGACCTGGTCGCCGCCACCGACCACGACCGTCGGGTTGTCGTGGGCGGCACGGCGCTCGTTCACCAGGTGGACCATCCGCGGGACGGTCGTGTTCTGGGACATCGCGGTCTGGATGTCGTTGTAGGAGAGGATGGTGACCGTCGTGGAGTTATTCGCCGTTACGTCGTCGGCAGTGGACCCAGCCGGCGTCGGTGTGGCAGTCTGCTGTACTGTTGGTGCACCACCGGCAGCGGGTGGTGTCGTCGTGTCCGCCGCCGCGACCGGTATCCCGGCGGCGACGAGACAGAACGAGAGGACGAGGGCTGTTACGTGTCGCATACAATCTTTCTATCACGATGAGGTCTTGATAAACGCGGCTATGTTCCGGCTCCGTGTGAACAGTTTTCACAGTATCGCTCTGGACAGTCGAAAACACAAGACACCATCCCGGACGTTTCCAAACATGTCCGCACAATCAAGGTCGGTTCCGCCGAGGATGTTCCCGGGATGAACTGCCCGATTTGGCTGAAGAAAGGCACTGTCAAAATCGGTCTGACACGAGAGACTGTGAGAAAAACACCCAGTTGTGACACACGCCCCGACTCCCCACTCACCCCGGAGATTCCCACTCGCCCCGAAAGTGCCTACTGTCCCTGCGCCCTCTGGGGAACCGTGTCCGACCGCTCGTCGTCACACTCGTTCGAGCTCATCGGCTGGCCCGCCGACGAGCCCACGCTCCGACTCGACTACCGGCGGTTCAGCTACGCCGGGAAGTTCGTCATGACGAGCACGGGGAAGGCGGTCGTCAGGGGAGGCGAACACGACGTCGACGACTCCCGCCCCGATGCTGACGCGTACGACCGCGACGTGGTGGCCGCCGTCGCGTTCAATCAGGACCGGACCGACGCCGAGACGCTCTGGCTCCGGTACGTGACCGTCCGCGAGGACTGGCGAGGCGAGGGCATCGCCCCCGCCCTCGTCCGGTTCGTCGTCGACCGGGCCGACGACCGCGGGTACGAGCGCGTCCGCATCGCGGTCAACAACGCCTACTCCTACGAAGCGCTGTACCGGGCTGGCTTCGGCTACACCGGCCGCGAGACCGGCATCGCGGAACTCGTCCTCGAACGGCCAGACCCCGTGGTCGACGGTTCCAGTGGTGACCGGGCTGCAACCTACCGCAAAGGACTGGCCGTCTTCGCCGACCGTGACGACCTCTCGGCGGCCGAGCGGGCGTTCGTCGCAGAGAAGCGCGAGCGCGGGCCGCCGGAGCGCTAACCCGAGCACCGGAAACACCAGTATTGAAACCCTCCACCACGTAGCGACGCCACGATGGGAAACGCAGACCTTCGGGCCCTCGCGCACATCGAGGAGGTCCCGTTCGACGAACTCGGCGGCGGCGTCGTGGCGGTCGACGCCCACAACTGGCTCTATCGGTACCTGACGACGACGGTCCGCTGGACCAGCGACCACCGCTACACCACCGAGGACGGTGACGAAGTCGCGAACCTCATCGGCATCGTCCAGGGCCTCCCCAAGTTCTTCGAGCACGACCTGACCCCCGTGATGGTGTTCGACGGCGGCCCCTCCGAGTTGAAGACCGACGAGATCGAGTCCCGCCGCGAGCAGCGCCAGAAGATGGAAGAACGCCTCGAAGAAGCCCGCGAGGAGGGCGACACCGCCGAGGTCGCCCGTCTCGACTCCGCAACCCAGCGTCTCACCCCGGTCATCCAGGAGACCAGCCGCGAACTCTTGCGCCTGCTGGACGTGCCCGTGGTCGAAGCCCCGGCCGAGGGCGAGGCCCAGTGTTCCCACATCGCCAAGCGCGGCGACGCCGACTACGTCGGCACCGAGGACTACGACGCGCTGCTGTTCGGTGCACCCGTCACCCTCCGCCAGCTGACCAGCAAGGGCGACCCCGAGCGCATGGATTTAGCGAAGACGCTCGACGAACTCGACGTGACCCTCGAACAGCTCATCGACATCGCCATCCTCTGTGGCACCGACTTCAACGAGGGTGTCCACGGCTACGGCCCGAAGACCGCCCTGAAGAAGATTCGAGAGCACGGCGACCTCTGGACCGTCTTCGAGGAGGAGGACGTGTACGTCGAGAACGCCGACCTGGTCCGGCAGCTCTTCCGCGACCCGAACGTCACCGACGACTACGAGTTCGACACCAGCATCTCCCCCGACGTCGACGCCGCCCGCGAGTACGTCGTCGAGGAGTGGGAAGTCGACCCCGACGAGGTTCGTCGTGGGTTCGAACGCATCGAGGAGGGACTGACCCAGACTGGGCTCGACAACTGGACCTGAGTTCGGTAGCGCCGGATTCTGTCGGTTCCTGTCGATGACTTGTTCAACCGGGCGTCTGCTGCCGACCACCCGGTCTGGCGCGTGCAGGCGGGCGGTCTCGTCCGCCCGCCGAAGCGCGCGAGGGATGACTGGAACGGAGCGGAGCGTAGTGGAAGGAATCGGCTGGGGAGGATGTGGTGCGGTCATCGCCACCAGCGCGAGTCATCGAGTCGTTCTCACAGGCCACCTCGATACCAATACGGCCCGAACAACCAACCAAGACTGCCAGCCAGAACCAGACAATTAAACCCGACGCCCACCTCACCCCGAGTAATGACACCCGAGGAAGTCGCCGACATGATCGAAGCGAACCTCGACGACGCCGAGGCGACCGTCGAACGCGCCCGCGGCGAGCACGACGACGACCACCTGCGCGCGACCGTCGTCTGCCCCCAGTTCGAGGGCAAGCCGCTGGTCCAGCAGCACCAGCTCGTCTACGACGCGCTCGGCGAGCACATGACGACCGACATCCACGCGCTCGAACTGAAGACGTACACGCCCGAGGAGTTCGCGGACCTGTAGTCACCGTCTGATCGTGCGACCGACGAGGACGGCTTTTTGAGGCCGGCGGGCCACCGTGTCAGTATGGAAACCCTTCACGGGCGCGTTCGCGTCGAGTGGGCGCTCCGGTCGGTCATCACCGCGGTTGTCCTCGGCGGTATCCTCTTCGGTATCGACAGGGTCGCCGAACTCGGACTGGGGCCGGCGATTCCCGTCGCGCTGGCAGCCCTCATCATCACCATCGGCGTCGGGCACGCGCTACTCCTCTACCGCGACTGGCGCTTCGACCTCGAATCCGATTCGCTGTATCTCGAACGCGGCGTTGTCACGCGAGTCGAGACGGCGGTCCCGTACGTCCGCGTCCAGCACGTCGACACGCAGCGCAACCCCATCGACCGGGCCCTGGGGCTGTCCCGGGTCGTCGTCTACACCGCCGGGTCACGGGGTGCGGACGTGCTGGTGCCCGGACTGACCCCGGAGCGGGCCCGCCGACTCCGCAACGAGTTGCGCGACCTCGCCGTCGAGTCCGAACCGGAGGACGCCGTATGAGACTGCACCCCATCTCGGCGGTCAGCCGGGCACTCCGGTACGGCGTGAATGGACTGTCGATTCCGTTCTTCCTCGTGGTGATCCTGAACGCCGTCGGCGTGGGCTCGGTCGACTGGCTGTTCCTCGTCGCCCCGGTCGGGCTCGTAGTGGGTGTCACCTACGGCGTCATGACCTACCTGCGTTACGAGTACGAACTCGGCGAGGACACGTTCGACGTGGCCCAGGGCGTCGTCGGCCGGACCGAACGGGAGATTCCACTCCGGCGCATCCAGAACGTCGACGTCTCGCAGAACCTGTTCCATCGACTCTTCGGCGTCGCCGTCGTCCGCATCGAGACCGCCGGCGGTGGCGGAACCGAGGCGACGCTGTCGGTCGTCTCTGAGGAGGAGGCGAGCCGACTCCGCCGGGAGATTCGAGGGCGTCGGGGCCGGGTCACCGGGGAGCAACCCCCGCGCGACGTCGAGACTGGTGTGGCTGCCGAAGCCGGGGAATCGCGGTCTGCAGAAGCCAGCGCCGGTGAGGCCCGACCCGGTGAGCCCGTCGAACCCGGCTCCGCCAGCGCCAGCGAGCCGGGGGACGTCGACAGACAGGTCGCCCAGGGCCAGCGTCCCACCACCGAACCAGCCCAGCCGCGCACGCCGACCAGCGAGGTCCTGTTCGAACTCTCCCCGGTCGAACTGCTCGCACTGGCCGTGACCCGCTTCCGGGTCCGGTCGCTCGTCCTCCTCATCATCGCCATCCCGTTCGTAGAGGACCTCGCGATTCGCCTCCTGCTGGACGCGGCCGCGCCCCTCGGCGGCCCCGGCTCGCTCGACCCGGAGGTGATGACGACACAGGAACTGCTCGCCGTGGGTATCGTCGGTCCGCCGCTCATCCTGTTCGCGTCCATCCTCACGAGCATCGTCCTGTCGACGCTGGAGTTCTACGACTTCCGGCTCGGGCGCGAGGGCGAGGACCTCGTCTACGAGCGCGGCCTGCTCCAGCGGTACAGTGGGTCCATCCCGACCGAGAAGGTCCAGACCATCACGCTGACCGAGACGTTCCTGATGCGCCCACTCGGGTTCGCCGGCCTCACCGTCGAGACAGCAGGATATGCAGGAAGCCGCGCCAGCCAGGGCAGCCAGTCCGCGGTCCCCATCGCCAAACTGGACCGGACGCTCGCCCTGGCCCACCAGCTCGAGGACTTCGGCGACCTCGAGTTCACGCGCCCGCCGAAACGCGCTCGCCGGCGCTACGCGGTCCGGTACAGCATCCCCATCGTCCTCTTGCTCGCGGTCGGCTACCTCGTCTCGGCGACGGTCACGCCGATTCCGTGGTACCTCCCTGCGGTCGCCTTCCTCGTGGTCCCCGTTGCCGCCCACCTGAAGTGGGCAAACCGCGGGTTCGCCGTCGGCGAGGACCACCTGCTCATCCGCGACGGCTTCTGGAACCGGACGACCCGCGTGGTGCCGTACTATCGCATCCAGACGGTCGTGAGCGAGGCGACCGTGTTCCAGCGCCGGCTCGACCTGGCGACGTTGGTTGCTGACACCGCGAGTTCGGCGACGTTGCTGGGTGGCACGCCGACCGCGTTCGACCTCGACGAATCGACCGTGGACGAGTTGCAGTCGGGGCTTCGTGAGCGACTTCAGGCGAGCCTGCACGGGGCGTAACTTCGACGACCCAGGGACTGGTTGGCCGACAGTAATTTCGTCGTCGGACCGTCCGGTTTCGATATGAGACGACGGACCTTCATCGCCCTCCTCGGCACGACTACGACCACCACAGGCTGCCTGCGATTGCAGGGCGGCGAGTCGACCGCGACGAGTACAGGTTCTGGAAAAGACACACAGACGGGTCCCCCCGCTACTGGCACGGCCGCGACGACTGACTCTGGGTCGGGCGACGCGAATCCGACCGAAGATGTAGAGACTGCTGCACCGCCCGGGTCGCTGTCGCTCACCCCGACCTGGGACGTCCCCGGCGGCCACGCGTCGAAACTCTGGTCGGACGACGGGTACTTCTACACGGCGACCGGACAGTCGCTCCAGAAACTGGCACCCGACGGAACCACGGTATGGCAGACCTCCGGGTTCGGCGACTCGGGATTTCTCAACGGTATCGGGTTCGGCGACTCGGCCGTCGCGGTCGGCGTCGACCCCCGACAGGAAACCTCCCCGGCGAGACTGGTGGTCTTCGACGATGAGGGCGCAGAGAGACTGTCCCACGACGCGCCGGCCGACGGCAAACACTATCGAACCGGCGCGGTCGCCGTTTCCGGTGACACCGTGATTTTCGCGACGCAGGCCGACGGCTCCGGCGACGAACAGCGACCGCGAATCGCGGCGCTGGACGTCGGAACCGGCGCTGTCCGCTGGACAGTCGACGTCGAGGAAGGGTTCGTCGCAGACATCGACGTCTGGCGCGACCGCGCTCTCGTCACGATGACTGACCAGGTACTCGACCTGGACCTCGAATCCGGGGCGGAGAACGCCGCCCACGACGTGTTCTTCGGCTTCGGGGGTGTCACCATCGCCGCTGACACGCTGTACGGCGGTCACAACCCGGTCCAGGGTCGGTCCCTGCCCGGGTTCGACCGGACATGGGAGCGCCAGGTGCTTGCCGACGTGGAGGCCGAACCCGTCGTCACGGCCGGTAGCCTCGTCGTCGCAACCGAAGCAGGCCACGTCATCTCGCTCGACAGGGCGACGGGAGACCGCCGCTGGCGTGCTCGCGCGAACGGCGAGATAGACCACGTCGAGGTGGACGGTGGCTACCTCTGGGTCAAGGACCGGTCTGGCTTCGTGTACGCCTTCAACCTCACGGACGGGTCGACCGCCCTCACCGACGAACCAGACGAACTCGGGGACCACCGACCGTTCGCCGTCGTCGACGACACGGTCGTGATTCGCGGCCAGGCCTACACCGTCGAGAAGGAGTGACGACGCCTCAGGTCGGCTGGCCGGCCTCGACCCCTTCTATCCCGCCGATGGTGACGATGAACGTCTCCGGGTCGGCGCTCTCGGGGTCGAACGTGAGGGAGAGGTCGTTCTCGTCGCCGGGCGGTTCGACCACCTCCACGACCGTCCCGACCTCGTGGTCGCACTCGAGTTCGTGAGAATCACCCGCTGAGCCACGCCGAGTGTCCCCCTGGAGAGAAGCGATTCGGTGGGTTTTACGCAGGGGCCGGTCGACGATTCAGGTATGTCCGACGACTTCCGAACCGAGAAAGACAGCCTCGGCGAGATGCAGGTACCGGCCGACGCCTACTGGGGGGCACAGACCCAGCGCGCGGTCGAGAACTTCCCCATCTCCGGTCTGACGTTCGGTCGCCGGTTCGTCCGCGCACTCGGCGTCGTGAAGAAGGCCGCCGCGCAGGCCAACCGCGACCTGGAGATGATTCCGGAAGACAAGGCCGAGTGTATCATCGAGGCCGCCGACGAGGTCATCGCCGGCGAGCACGACGACCAGTTCCCGGTCGACGTGTTCCAGACCGGCTCTGGCACCTCCTCGAACATGAACGCCAACGAGGTCATCTCGAACCGCGCCACCGAGCTGTACGGCGGCGACATCGGCTCTCGCGAGATTCACCCGAACGACCACGTCAACTTCGGGCAGTCCTCGAACGACGTCATCCCGACCGCGATGCACGTCGCAGCGCTCGAAGCCGTCGAGAAGGACGTCATCCCGGCGCTCGACACGCTCCGCGAGGAACTCGAAGCGAAGGCCGAAGAGTTCGACGGCGTCGTCAAGACCGGCCGCACGCACCTCCAGGACGCGACGCCGGTCCGTCTCGGCCAGGAGTTCGGCGGCTACAAGACACAGGTCGAGAAGGGCCTGGTGCGCGTCGACAACACGCGCGAGCACCTCGCCGAACTCGCCCTCGGCGGCACCGCGGTCGGCACGGGACTGAACACCCACCCCGAGTTCCCCGAGCGAGCCGCCGAGTACATCACCAAGGAGACCGGCGTCCAGTTCCGCGAGGCCGACGACCACTTCGAGGCGCAGGCCGCCCACGACGCCATGTCCGAGGCCCACGGCGCGCTTCGCGTCGTCGCCGGCAGCCTGAACAAGATAGCCAACGACCTGCGTCTGCTCGCCTCCGGTCCGCGCAACGGGCTGGGTGAACTCGAACAGCCCGAGAACCAGCCAGGGTCGTCCATCATGCCCGGCAAGATCAACCCGGTCGTCGCCGAGGCCGTGAACCAGGTCCACAAGCAGGTCGTCGGCAACGACGCTGCCGTCTCCGCGGGCGCGGCCGAGGGCCAGATCGACCTCAACCTGTACAAGCCACTGCTGGCGTACAACTTCCTGCAGTCCGCCGAACTCATCTCGAACGGCAGCGAGGTGTTCGCCCGGAAGTTCGTCGCGAAACTCGAGGCCAACGAAGAGCACTGTGAGACGCAGGTCGAGCAGTCGATGGCGCTCGCGACCGCGCTCAACCCGCACATCGGCTACGACAAGGCCAGCACGGCAGCCAAGACCGCACTGAAGGAGGGCAAGACGGTCCGGCAGGTCGTCGTCGAGAAGGGGTACCTCTCCGAGGAGGAGGCCGACGAGATAATCGACCCCGAGGCGATGACCCACCGCGGCATCCTCGGTCAGGACGACTGACACCTCGTCGAGAACGGCTGGCATCGCTCTGGAATCGGACGTTTTGCCGTACCTACACGAGTCCGCCACCAGTCACCACACACCACGTGTGAGGATATCAAGGACAACGTTTATCACCAAGTAATGTCCCGGGTGGAAGTGAACGAACCGCACGAGGGCGCGGACTTACCAAACGTTATCGACAGACGGAGTGACCCCGAACAATCCACGGGTGTTATGGTGGTTGCAGTCCATAATTCTACCATGCACACCTGTCGCAACTGCAACCAATCGTTCAGCACCGAACTCGCTCTGGAGATGCACCTCGACACATGTGAGAAAGGGCAGCTCTTTTGCGAACAATGTGGTGACAGATTTTCCGAGCGCGTAGCGACACGAGATGGGTGGCACTATCGATGCCCGAACGACGAATGCGACGGAGAGGGACTCGGCGAAGACATTATTCAGATAGAAGATATTCGCGCAGCGACGCAGTAACAGACCCTGAGCAGCTTCTCGGATTCGCCGATTCCAGAGCGACGGGCTCGTGAACCTGCTGTCTCTGCCGGCGTGGCGCGACAGGACGGGAGAGACAGCCAGGCCGAGCCGGTCCGTCCGACGCACCCGACCAGAGTCGCCGCAACTGGACGGTTTTTTACCCCTCCGACTCGGACCCTCTCGCAATGACCGACCACGACTACGAGGAGCTGGGACTGGTCGCCGGGCTGGAGATCCACCAGCAGCTCGATACGGCGAGCAAGCTGTTCTGTGGCTGCCCGACCGACCTCCGGGAACCCGAGGAGTCCGAACGGCGCTTCACACGGTACCTGCACCCGACGAAATCCGAACTCGGGGAACTGGACGAGGCGGCACTCGAAGAGAGCCAGGTCGAACGCGAGTTCACCTACCTCGCGTACGACTCGACCTGTCTCGTCGAGGAGGACGACGAACCGCCCCACCGGCTGGACGACGAGGCGCGAGAGGTCGCGCTGGAAATCGCACAGCTACTGGACATGACGCCGGTCGACACGGCTCACGTGATGCGCAAGATAGTCGTCGACGGCTCGAACACCTCCGGCTTCCAGCGCTCGACACAGGTCGCCACCGACGGCGAGATTTCGACCAGTGACGGGCCGGTCCGCGTGGCGGACCTGATGCTCGAAGAGGAGTCCTGCCAGCGCATCGAGGAGCACGAGGACGGCGTCACGTTCAGCCTCGACCGCCTCGGAATTCCGCTGGTCGAAATCGGCACGAAGCCGGACATCTCGACGCCCGAACAGGCCCGCGAGGCCGCCGAGCGCATCGGGATGTTGCTTCGCTCGACCGGGCACGTCAAGCGTGGTCTCGGCACCATCCGCCAGGACGTGAACATCTCCATCGCCGACGGGGCGCGTGTCGAGGTCAAAGGCGTCCAGAGCCTCGACGACATCGACGACATCGTCCGGAACGAAGCTGGTCGGCAGGTCGAACTCCTCGAAATCCGCGACGAACTCGACGAGCGCGACGCGAGTGTCGGCGAGGTGCAGGACGTGACCTCGGTCTTCGAGGACTCCGACTCCGGCGTCATCCGGGGCGCACTCGACGACGGCGGGAAGGTCACCGCGGTTCCGCTGTTCGGCTTCGACGGCCTCGTCGGCCGAGAGATTCAGCCCGACCGCCGCCTCGGCACCGAGTTCTCCGACCACGCAAAGCGCCACGGTGCTGGCGGTATCTTCCACACCGACGAACTGCCGGCCTACGGCGTCACCGAGGACGAGGTCGCCGCACTGCGAGAGGCTGTCGGTGCGGGCGACGAGGACGCGGTCGCCATCGTCGCGGCGAGTCAGGAAGTCGCCGACAACGCCATCGAGGCCGCCGCGAAACGCGCCGAAACGGCACTGGAGGGCGTCCCGGAAGAGACCCGTGGCGCGAACGAGGACGGTACGACCCGGTACCTGCGCCCGCTCCCCGGCGCGGCCCGGATGTACCCCGAAACGGACGTGCCCCCGGTCGACCTCGACCCGAGCGAGGTCGAGACGCCCGAACTCCTGACTGAAAAAGTCGAGCGCTACCAGGCCGAGTTCGGCCTCGACGCCGGACTCGCCGAACAGGTCGCCTACGGCCAGCGCATGCCCCTGTTCGAGTCGGTCGTCGCCGACGGCATCGACGCGACCCTGGCTGCCGGCACGCTCGAATCCACGCTGACCGAACTGCGCCGTGACGACGTGCCCGTCGGGAACCTCACCGACGACCACCTGCGCGACGCGCTCTCGCTCGTGGACGAGGGCGAGGTGCCCAACGAAGGCATGAACGACCTGTTGAGCGCACTCGCCGAGAACCCCGACCTCACGGCCGAGGAAGCCGTCGAGGCGGAGGGCCTCGGTGGCGTCTCCGAGGACGAGGTCCGCGAGGCCGTCGCGGAAGTCGTCGAGCGGAACGCCGAACAGGTCGAAGAAGAGGGAATGGGCGCGTTCTCGGCGCTCATGGGCGAGTGCATGGGTGCGCTCCGGGGCAAGGCCGGCGGTGACACCGTCAGTGCCGTGCTCCGCGAAGAGATTCAAAAGCGGGCCTGAATCGGCTCGCTTTCTGTTCTCCTGCTCAGTCCGCGCCGCGACCGTAGGCACCGTCGGCGTCTCCCTGCTCGCGCAGGGCCTTCTTGAGGCGCTCCTCGTAGGTCGCCGGGTCCGCGATTCGTTGTGAGACGTAGAACGACAGGCCGACGAGGACGAGCGCGAACGCCGCGTCCGTCAGCCAGTGGATGCCGAGGTAGAACGTCGAGAACATGATGGCGACGGTGAGCCCGCCGGCGAGCTGTGCGTACCGTCGCGTACTGTAGCGGGCGTACACCGCGGCCAGCGCGGAGATACCGGTGTGCAGGCTGGGGAACGCCTTCACCAGCGTGTCGGTCGAGGTGATACCCTCGGTGATGATGGGGTGCAGGTCGTACATCAGCGCCTCCATGGCGGGTGCCCCGTTGGCCGTGTGGCCGAGGTACTCCGACGTGACCGAGACGGGGAACGCCAGGAAGTACGGCAGCGCCATGAGGACGAGCATCGCGTAGGCCACACAGTACCGGCGCGCCTGTTCGGGGTCGTGCGCTTTCAGCTTCCAGTAGGTGAACAGCGTGACGAACGGGAACCCGACGAGGTAGACGAACGTCATGACGTACGTCAGCGGGACCCACGTCACCGTCTGGAAGAGCATGACCGTCGTACCTTCGAGCCCGTAGATGACGGAGGTGTAGGTTCGCCCCGCGTAGAAGTGGTGTGCCATCGTGTTCACGCCGAAGGTGATGACCCAGGCCATTCCGAGGTACTTCCAGTCGGTCCGCACCAGCCCGACGACGAACGAGCGCAGGGACGCCCCGGGGACGAACAGCCTGAAGCCGAAGGCGAACACGAGCAGCGTGGGCACTGCTACCAGCAGGGAGAACCAGGTGCCATGTGAGAGGGAGGGCAGTAGCTGCTCCATATGTCTACGTATCGATACCGAGTCGTCTTTGTATTATTGTTTCGGTACGAAGAGCGATACCGGGGGAGCGGCGTGGAAGCGTCATGTGGGGACTCCCAGAGTAATAGTCTGTGTAGAGATAAATCGCTTCTGTTAGTTCAGTGATGACAGCCCGCGGTGCTCGTCGCGGTCTGCGCCCCCGCCCCTGCTGGTCGGTCGTTCGGTAGTGTCGGGCTGAGAACTGGGTCGGTTCAGCCGCTCGCGTCAGTCCTCCCGCTTGGCCGGGTCACGCGCCACGTCCGCGAGTTCCGGATGGTTCGTCGCGCGGCGGAAGATACCGAGCAGGGAGCGCGCCTCGCGCTGGGTCGGGTGCGCCCGGCCGAACACGCGGCGAGCCATGCGCATCGTCTTCGCGCGCTTCTCTTGGGGGTGGTCGATACTGTCGAGCAGGTCGTCGAACTGGTCGTACAGGCGGTCGAGCATCGCCTCCTCGGCACGCTCGTGTTCGCGGTCGGGGAGCTGGGTCTCTTCGACCGTGAGGCCGCGGAGTTCGTACAGGGTGATGGTCGCGGCCTGCCCGAGGTTCAGGACCGGGTAGTCGTCGCTCGCCGGAATCGAGCAGACGGCGTCGAGTTTCGAGAGTTCTTCGTTGGTCAGCCCGTCGGCCTCGCGCCCGAAGATGAGACACGAATCGGCGTCCAGCCCCGCGAGGTCCTCCGCGAGTTCGTCCGGCGTGAAAAAGGGGAACCGGACGTGCTTGCGGCAGTCCTCGTTCGTCGTCGCGGTCAGTCCCACGGTGTAGTAGTTGTCGACGAGGTAGTCGAAGTCGACCTCCTGTGCGTTCGCGAGCACGTCCTCACGGGCGCGACCGGCGAAGCCCCACGCTTCGCTGTGTTTCTCCTGGACACCCTCTGGCGGGTCCACGAGCAGGAGTTCCGACAGCCCGAAGTTCTTCATCGCCCGGGCGATAGTCCCGACGTTTCCTGGTGTCTTGCCGTCGACGACGGCGACTGCTGGCGTGCTCATCACTTCTCTCCGGTCGGGTACTCCTTCGAGATCTCCATGTTCCGCAGGTCGATGCGCTCTTTCGGCTCGCCATCGTCGATTCCCGCGTGGTCTCCGAGGTCCGACGGCTCGGGCAGGTCCGGCTTCGGCAGGTCCAGCGGGTCCGTCTCGACGTGCTCGACGCCGCCGTAGTCCGCCGGCGCACGCCCGCCGTCTGCGAACCACTCGTGGAACTCGTCCTCGAAGCGGTCGGTCTCGGCGAACTCGATGCCGCCCTCTTCGCGGAACCAGTAGAGGAAGTCCCGTTCGTGGTCGTCACACAGCACGACCTCGGCGAGCGGCTCGCCGTAGACGACAGAGGCGACGTTACACTGGTCGACGTGCTCGTCGCCGTGAATCAGCCAGCAGGCGTCACACGGCCCGTTGTAGATGACGCCGAGCCGGACGAGCCGTCGCTTCGTGTCCTCGTCCATCTCGTCGAACGGACGGACCTCGCCCTCCGCGGTGAACACCTCGTCCTCGTCGAAGCGCCACCCCCGGAGACCGATGCTTATCTTGCTCATGTTGGGAGGTATCGGGTCTGTGGGTAAAAACGACGCGTCTTCGGGTGTCGCGATGTGGTCGGATTCGGGTGTCGCGATGTGGTGCAGAACGCTCCCCTGTCGCTTCGGATGGTGCCATGGATTCTGCCAGCACGACGACGCGCGCCGATGGCGATGGAGGTCGCCACCATCCCGCCCCGCACCACACCCTCCCCAGCCGACTCCTTCCGTTCCGCTGACGCTCCACTCCAGTCGTCCCTCGCGCGGTTCGGCGAGCGGACGAGACCGCCCGCCTGCACGCGCCAGACTGGTTGGTTGGGGACAGATGCTCGGCAGCAAACCCACTTGGCGCGCGCTGTCGAGCGTGCCGTGCGAGGCACGGAGTGCCCCGAAGCGAACGGCGAAGCCGTGAGCAGGCCGCGAGCCGATACTGCGCGAGGGACGACCGGAGCGAAACGGAACGAAGTGGAGTGTAGCAACGGGAGTCGGCTGGGGAGGGTGTGGTGCGGTCATCGCCACCAGCGCGGGCAGTCTGGTCGTCGCCACCTCCGTCAGCGCCACTACGACCATCCACCGAACGCCACCAAATCTCCCGGCAGGCCGAACGGGGAACAGGCCGTTTTTCACGATTCGGCACCCCAGCCACGGGTAATGAGAGACGTAGACGCCGCCGGGCTCGGCATCGGGGACGGCTACCCGACACGGGTCATGGGCGTGCTCAACGTGAGTTCGGAGTCGCCGTACAAGCCGAGCGTCTTCGACGACGCGGCCGAGGCGGCCGCGTACGTGGACGAGGAACTCGTCGACGAGGGCGCGGACATCGTGGACGTGGGCCTCGAATCCGCGAACAAGCGCTTCGAGGTCCTGAGCGCCGAGGAGGAACTCGACCGACTGGACGTGGCGCTGGAGACCATCGAGTCCACGTCCGGAGACGCCATCTGGTCCATCGAGACGCGCTACCACGAGGTCGCCGAGGCGGCCATCGAGGGCGGCTTCGACATGGTGAACGACATCGCGGGCTTCGCGGACCCGAAGCTCCCCGACGTCTGTGCGGAGTACGACGTTGCGGTCGCGAAGATGGCGAGTCCGCCCGACCTGAAGCGCCCAGGCGCGGTCGAGGAGACGCCCTGGGCCGAACGCAAGGGTGCCGAGTGGGCCGAGTCGGCGGACTACGTCGACCAGGTGTACGAGGCGCTGAAACAGAACGGGCTGACGGATAAGACCATCGTCGACCCCGCGTTCGGCGGCTGGTCCGAGGCCCAGACGACCGAGCAGGACCGCGAGACCTTGCGCCGGTTGCGGGAGTTCCGCGGCCTGGGTCAGCCCATTCTCGTCTCCATCAACCGGAAGAACTTCCTGCGCGAGCTGACCGGCCGCTCGACCGAGGAGGCGCTGGCCGTCTCACTGGCGGCGACATCGATGGCCATCGAGCGCGGCGCACACGTGGTCCGGACGCACGACGTGCGCGAGACGGTCGACGCCTGTGCAGTCGGTGACGCGTTCACGCCGACGCGATTCCGCGGAACCGTGGGCGGCGCGGACGACGTCACCGTCGAGGAACTCGACGTACAGACCGAGGGTGACGTCTCGCGACACGTCGAACGAGTCGGAACCGCCGACGTCGCTGGCGACGCGATTCGGGCAGTGTTCGAGGTGTCCGGACTGACGGCGACACAGGCGGAATCGCTCGCCGCGGCGGCGTCTGACGCAGGCGCGGTCTTCGCGGCTGGCGACGACGCCGACGGGGCGGGTCTACTCGTCGGGAGCCATCGCGCACTGCGCCGACTGGCCGGGAGAACGCCCGAGGACGACGCCCTCGCTGGTGTTCTCGACGCGGTCGGTGACGCCGTCGCCTGACGCGTCCGGAAACCGCTTCGAACGGGCGCGTGGCCAGCACTGCCATCTGGTTCTCAACCGGTGAAAACGACGCGTTGAGGGGTGTAATGGTCGATTATTCGACTAATTTCTCACCAGATAGTTGTCGAAACGTAGTCAGTAACCCGGCACGTCACACAGCTTTCGACCCACGTATGGCAGACTAAAGAGGGAAAACTTATACCGAGACAGTATGAACGAACGGGTGGAAGCCGGGAGGGCCTCTCGGGTAGGGGTACCTTGTAAGAGGCAATTCCGGCCCACACCAACGGTTATCTTGAACCCACTCTGGTAGCCACTGGTATGGAATTCAGCGAGTTCGAACCCGTCTACGAGCGTATCTGTCGAGACTTCGGCTTCGACCGCGCGGGCGACGAAGCGGCCCGGGATGTACTTGCTGCCCTGACGACACCCTTCGACGAGTCGCGACTGTCGACACTGGCGGGTGAGTGCGTCGCCATCTGTGGTGCTGGCCCGTCGCTGGCCGACGACCTCGCGAGCCTCGATGCCGACAGAATCGTCGCTGCCTCCACGGCCGCCGCGATATGCCGGGACAACGGCGTCTCGGTCGACGTGTACGTGACCGACCTCGACGGTGACCCAGAGCTAGCAGGCGAACTGAGTGCAGCCGAGACCCCGACCGTCGTGCACGCACACGGGGACAACCTACCCGAGATTCGCGAGCAGGTCCCGGCGCTGACACGAGAACACGTCCTGCCGACGACGCAGGCAGCGCCCGTCGAGCACGTCCGGAACTTCGGCGGGTTCACCGATGGCGACCGGGCGGCCTTCCTCGCGGACCACTTCGGGGCCGCCGAACTGGTCTTCCCCGGCTGGGACTTCGACGACCCGGCGGTCGACCCGATGAAACGGCAGAAACTGGGGTGGGCCGCGCGATTGCTCTACTGGCTCGAACGGCGACGCGACGAGGAGTTCGCGGTGCTGGATGGGATTCGAGACGGCTTAGAACTGCCCTGAGAGGCCGGTGGACGTTCGAACAGGGTCAGGGTTCGAGGACGACCTTCCCCGTGGACTTGCGGTCCTCGATGTACTGGTGTGCCTCGGCGGCGTCTTCGAGCGCGAACGTCTCGCCGACGACGACTTCCAGTTCGCCGGATTCGAGACCCTGTGTGAGGTCCGGCACGGCTTCGAGGACGCGCTGTGGCTTCGTCTGCATCGCCTTGCCCAGATGGTAGCCGATGACCGACTGGTTCCGGAAGAACATCTCGCTGGTGTCGAGCGTGCCCGGGACGCCACTGGCCGCGCCGTAGGGAACGATGCGACCGAAGTCCTTCGTCGAGCGGACCGACTCGGCGAACACGTCGTCGCCGACGCCGTCGAGCGCGAGGTCGACCCCCTCGCCGTCTGTCTCCTCGAGGACGACCTCGCGGAAGTCCTCCTCGGTGTAGTTGATGGGGTAGTCACAACCCAGGTCGGCGGCGAGGTCGAGTTTCTCCTGTGTGCTCGCGGTCCCGAACACCTCTGCCCCGGCCCGGTCGGCGAGCTGGACCGCGGCCGTGCCGACACCACCGGCGGCGGCCTGGATGAGCACCGACTCGCCCTCTTCCAGTCCGCCCCAGCCGAACAGGCAGTTGTGCGCGGTCAGGAACTGGACCGGGAAGCCGGCCGCCTCCGCGAAGGACATGCCCTCCGGAATCGGGAACAGGCTCTCGGCGTCGGTGACGGCGTACTCGGCGTAGCCGCCCTGTCCCACGAGCCCGACGACCCGCTCGCCGCCCTCGTAGGCGACACCCTCGCCGACTGCCTCGATGGTCCCTGCAGCCTCGAACCCGGGGCGGAAGGGAGCCTCCGGGCCGCCCGGGTAGTGACCACGTCGCTGCATGATGTCGGCGAAGTTGATGCCTGCGGCCTCGACCTGTATCCTGACCTGGCCGGGACCCGGCTCCGGGACCTCGTCTTCGACGACGCGCATCGACTCTGTGTCGCCGTACTCCGTGACTTCGATGGCTTTCATCTGCATCGCGACTGAGTACTCACTCAGCACTTATACATGCGGGAGAACCGGCGAAACCGTCCACGAGTTCAGGGTTGTATCGGCGGCGTCCGGAGTGTCACAGGGGGCAGGTTTAATCCCACCGTGGCCGCACGGGAGCATATGACACACGACGTTGCGTTCCTCGACGACCTCGCCCTCGCCGAGGACCAGGTGACGACCGTCGAGGCGACACGCGAGAGCCACGCCTCGGACTGGGGCACCCCCGACGGGACGGAGGTGACTCCCGACGCCGTGGTCTACCCCGAATCGACCGAGGACGTTTCACGCATCCTCGCGGCCGCCACGGAGCACGACGTGCCGGTCACGCCCTACGCCGCCGGGACGAGTCTGGAAGGGAACGCGGTCCCCGCCTTCGCCGGCATCAGCATGGACCTGATGCGGATGGACGAGGTGACCGACTTCCGGCCCGAGGACTTCCAGATAGACGTCCAGCCGGGCGTGATGGGTTCGGCCGTCGACGAGCGCGCCGGCGAGGCCGGCATGTTCTTCCCACCACTTCCCTCCTCGGGCGACATCTCGACTATCGGCGGCATGCTCGCCAACGCCGCCAGCGGGATGCAGACGGTGAAGTACGGTGAGGTCGCGGACTGGGTGCTCGAAGTCGAGGCGGTCCTCGCGGACGGGTCGGTCATCTCGGCCGGCTCTCGGGCGGTCAAGACCTCCTCCGGGTACAACCTCCGCGACCTGCTCGTCGGCAGTGAGGGCACCCTCGCGGTCATCACCGAGGCCACCCTCCGACTCGCCGGTCGCCCCGAGCAGATTCGCGGCGGCCGGGCCGTCTTCGACACACTCGACGACGCCGCGGCCGCCGTCGAGGACACCATCCAGTCCGGCGTCGACGTGGCCAAAATCGAACTCGTGGACGAGGAGAGCGCGATGATGGCCAACGCGTACTCCGGAACCGACCTGCCCGACAGTCCGCTGGTCTTCCTCGAGTTCCACCGCAACCACGGCATCGAGCGCGAGGTCGATTTCTGTCGCTCCATCTTCGAACACCACGGTGCGACCCGGTTCGAGGTCGCCGCGGTCGACGACGGGATGGCCGAACTCTGGCAGGCCAGAAAGGACATGGCGTACGCGATGCAGTCGTACGACCCCGACCTCACGCCGTTGCACCCCGGCGACATCACGGTTCCCATCTCGAAGTACGCCGACGTCATCCGGTTCGCGAAGGACCTCGCCGACGAACACGACCTGCTCGTGCCCTGTTTCGGCCACGCAGGCGACGGGAACGTCCACTACTCGGTGCTGGTGGACGAGGACGACCCGGAGCAGGTCGAGGCTGGCGAGGAGGTGTACAAACGAATCGTCGAGTATGCCATCGACTGCGGCGGGACCTGTACCGGGGAGCACGGCATCGGCCTCGGCAAGCGCGAGTATCTGGTCGAAGAACACGGTGAGGCGACCGTCGAGGCGATGCGGAAAGTGAAGCGAGCACTGGACCCGACGGACACCCTGAACCCGGGGAAGATGTTCCCAGAGACCGTCGACGGGGGACGGGTCAGGGACGAAGACCGGTAAGGGCGTCCCGCACGCGGGGTCACCGGTCGAACTCGAACTCGCCCTCGGCCGTCGATTCGGTCTCTCCCCCCGAACCGACCCGCGCCCGCACGTCGTCGAGACTCTCGTTCTCCAGCAGTTTCTCGGTCCGCGCCTCGAACTCCTCGTCGGAGAGTTCACCGGCGGCGTAGCGCCGCTTGAGTTCTTCGAGAGCGTCGTTGGACTGTGAGGAAACCTGCGACTGTGCGACCCGCTGGCGGTCCGTCCTCCCACCGAACAACGACCGAATCTCGTCGTTCAGGATGGCGCTCAGTGGGAGGACGACGACGAACCCGAGCGCGGCGACCAGACCCGCGATGGAGCCGAATCCCATCATTCCGAGGACGATGACCGCTGCGAGCGTGGCGAACACGATGACGGCGGGGAGCTTGTCGATGAAGTCCGCGTCATCGGCGAGCGGGTCGAAGTCGTCCCCGTCCCTCTCGTGCGGGTCGTCGGTCATGTTCGTACCAGCCCCGTGAGAGAAAATATCGTTTTCGACTCGGGTACTCCCCGACTCGTCCGCCGGACCTCAGTCCTCGATGAGCACGTCGACGACCGACGGGCCTGACTCTGCGACCGCCTCGGCGAGCGTCCCCTCCAGTTCGGACACCGATTCGACCAGATGGCCGGATGCACCGTGGCTCTCGGCGTTCTTCGGGATGTCGACCGGCGGGTCGAAGTCCATCCCGACGAACTCGTAGTCCGACTCCTCGCCGCCGAACATGCTGACCGTGTTGTCCTTCAGGATACGGTAGTTGCGGTTGTCGGGGACGACCACGGTGAGGTCGAGGTCGTATCTCGCGGCCGTGTACAGCGCGTTCGGGTAGTAGAGGTACGACCCGTCGCCGACGAACCCGTAGACGGTTCGCGGGTCCGCGCGGTCGCGTTCGGCGAGGGCCGCGCCGACGGCCGCCGGGAGACCGTAGCCAAGTCCGCCGCCTTTGTTCCCCATGACGTGGCCCGGTTCGAAGTCCCAGCGCGTGAGCAGCGCGTAGCGAGCAGTCACACCCTCGTCCATGACGAAGGCGTCGGGGGCGACCGCCTGCATCGCATCCACGAGGTCGGCCTTCGAGACGGCATCTTCGGTAGTATCGTCCTCGCCCATCTGGTCCATCTGCTGGCCGGCAAGCTGTTTCATCGCGTCGACCTGCACCAGGCGTTCCTCGCGCGTCTCGTCGTCGACACGTGCCTCGACTTGCTCGGCGAGTTCGGCCATGACGTGGCCCATATCACCGGTCACCACGGTTGCGGGGTGGTTCTTCGCGCCCTCCCATGGCTGGTCGGTCAGGTCGACGATGGTGGCGTCGTCGGGCACCAGCGGGTTCTCGTGGGCCCACAGCGTCGTGTTGGTCGAACACCCAGCGAAGACGAGCGTGTCGGTGTGGAACAGGGTCTGGGCTAACTGCTCGTCCGGCGGGACGTGGCTCACCCACTGCTCGTGGTCGGTCGGGAAGTTGACCTCGTAGCCCAGAATCTCGCCGTGGACCCGCGCCCCGGCGGCCTCCGCGAGGTCGACCGCTGCCTCGACCGGGTCGACGCCCGACCAGGCGCGATGGCGGCCGATGTGGTCTCCGACGACGAGCACTGGATTGTCCGCCTCGGCCAGCGCATCCGCGGCCTGCTCGATGGCCCGCGGGTCGCCACGGCCCGGGTTCTGGATGCTCCCGCCCATCGGCTCCGGCTCTTTGTCGGTCTCTTCGGTCATCACGTCCAGCGGGAGTGCGAGAAAGACCGGCCCGGTCGGCGGGGTGCAGGCCACGCGGAACGCCCGCCGAAGCATCGTCGGCAGCGCGTCGACCGACAGCACCTCGTCGGCCCACTTCGTGTACTGCTCGGTGAGTTGGACCAGATCGCCCGACAAAATGGGCTCCTCGTGGCGGAAGTGGCGCTCGTGGTTCCCTGCAGTGACCACGAGCGGCGCGCCGGCCATGTACGCCCCGTAGAGGTTCCCGAGCCCGTGGGCCATCCCCGGCGCGACGTGGAGGTTGACGACACCCGCGGGAAGCGCCTCGTCCTCGTCGGCGTACTGGCGCTTGATGCTGGCGTAGCCCGCGGCCGCCCCGACCGCCACGTCCTCGTGCAGGCCGAGGACGTACTCCAGCTCCGAGTCCGCGATAGCGTTCACGACGGGCAGTTCGGTCGTGCCGGGGTTGCCGAAGACGTACTCGACGCCGTACTCGTCGAGGGCGTCCACGAACAACTCTGCACCCGTTCGGGATTCTGTCATGCGTCGAGTGTCGGGTGGTGGTGACAAAACGATTCGGCTGCTGCGTGTCTCAGCCCATCGACTGGGGGCTGGTACTTCTGTCTTCACCGTGGTTCCGGATTCCGACTGGCAGTCGACTATCGCTAGCGCCCATGACCGCACCCGCACAGCACCGCGTCCACACCCTCCCCAGCCGATTCCGATGCTCGGCTCCGCCTGCGCTTCTCATCCCTCGCGCGCTTCTGTCGCTGGCCCTCGCTATCGCTCGGGACCGGCGACCGCGCGCGCCAGAAAGAAAGAAAAGAACCGTCGTCTACCGCCTCAGTGCGCCCGTTCGATGGCCTGGTCGAGGTCGGCGATGATGTCGTCGACCTCCTCGATACCGACCGAGAGCCGGACGAGGTCGGGCGTGACACCACTGGCCATCTGCTCCTCTTCGGTGAGCTGCTGGTGGGTGGTGCTGCCGGGGTGGATGATGAGCGACTTGGCGTCGCCGACGTTGGCGAGCAGGCTCAGGAGTTCCGTGCTCTCGGTGACGGCGCGGCCGGCCTCGTAGCCGCCTTCGAGGCCGAAGGTGATCATGCCGCCGTAGCCGCCGTCGAGGTACTTCGAGGCCATCTCGTGGGTCTCGTGGCTCTCCAGACCGGGGTAGGTGACCCACTCGACCTTCTCGTGGTCCTCGAGGAACTGGGCGACCTCGAGTGCGTTCTCGGAGTGGCGCTCGACGCGCAGGGGCAGGGTCTCGAGCTTCTGGAGGGTGACCCAGGCGTCGAAGGGCGCCTGCTGGTCGCCGAGGTCGCGCAGGCCGCGGGCGCGGGCGGCCATCGCGAACGCCATGTCGCCGAAGCGCTCCTGGAAGTTGACGCCGTGGTACGCCGGGTTGTCGCCGGCGACCTCGGGGTAGTCCTCGGCGGTCCAGTCGAAGGAACCGCCGTCGATGAGGACCCCGCCGATGGAGGTGCCCGAGCCGTGAATCCACTTCGTGGTGGAGTGCCAGACGAGGTCGGCACCGTGGTCGAGCGGGTTGCAGAGGTACGGCGTCGCGAACGTGTTGTCCACGAACAGGGGCGCGCCGTGTTCGTGGGCGATGTCGGCGATGCGCTGGATGTCCGGCGTCACGAGCGCCGGGTTCCCGATGGTCTCGAGGTGGACGTACGCGGTGTCCTCGTCGATGGCGTCGGCGTAGGCGTCGTAGTCCAGCGTCTCCACGAAGCGGGCTTCCACCCCGCGGCGCGGCGCGGTGTGGGTGAAGTACGTGTAGGTGCCGCCGTAGAGCGAGGACGCGGTCACGATGTTGTCACCCTCGCCCGCGAGCACGAACGTCGCGAGGTCGAGCGCGGCCATCCCGGAGGAGGTCGCGACCGCCGCCACGCCGTTCTCCAGTTTGGCGAGGCGCTGTTCGAGCACCGCATTGGTCGGGTTCATGATGCGGCTGTAGATGTTGCCCGCCTCTTCGAGCGCGAACAGGCTGGCTGCGTGTTCGGCGTCGTCGAACACGTACGAGGTCGTCTGGTACAGCGGCGGGGCGCGCGAGCCGGTGGTCGGGTCCGGTTCCTGCCCGGCGTGGACGCTGTTCGTGGCGAAGCCGTGAGAGTCGTCGTCTGCCATGCAATGTACTCCTGTTACCGGCCGCCTTAACCTACCGACAGCCACAACACTGGCCTCGTTTCTGGCCCGGGAGACCACGGGCGAAAAACCACCAGAATCGACGAATACAGCCGTTCCGAGCGTTCTGGGACCTGTTCCCTCCGAGAATCACTCCCCGACCCGCCCACCTACCGTCACAGATACCGGCAATACGTGTGATTCCCTGCCGAGCGTTGAAGTAGGAGGCCGGGGCCACGCCCAGCATGCGCTGACGACTTACCACGGGACGTGTCGCGGGTGTGTGACACGGCCGTCTCGTGGCTTGCCTCCGTGTCGCCTGTTCGCCACGAAAGCGTGCCAGTCGTCGCTACTCTTCGCCGGGCGCGAGCGCTTCGAGCGTCGCGTGAATCTGTTCCTCGGTCGCCGCACGCGGGAAGCCGACACTGACAGCGTCGACGCCGTCGATGTCCGCGAACTTCCGGAGTTCGTCGCGGGCGCGTTCGGGGGTGCCGGCCGCGGTGAAGTCGTCCAGCATCTCGTCGGTGAAGATGTCGAGTGCCGCCTCGCGGTCGCCGTTCATCCAGTTCGCCGCGATGGCGTGTGCTTCGTCCTCGTAGCCCTGTCGCGCCAGCGAGTCGCGGTAGTACGTGCCCATCGCGCCGACGTAGAACGCCGAGTGCTGGCGGGTCAGCTCCCGGGCCTCCTCGCCGTCTTCCAGCGCACAGCACGTCAGCGACAGCGTGCACTGTTGCTGGCTCCGGTCGCGGTCGCCCAGCTCGCCACCGCGTTCGAAGTCTTCCAGCCGGTCCGCCATCGTCTCGGGCGTAAAGAGGATGGCGTGCCAGCCGTCGGCGAAGCGACCCGCGAGTTCGACCGCCTTCGGGCCCATCCCTGCCACGTCGACCTTCGGGGCCGGCTCGGGTGCGTCACAGCGCAGCCGGAACCCGGAGACGTTGAAGTACTCGCCGTTGTAGTCGAGTTCCTCGCCGGCGAGTACCATCTTGATGATATCGACGTACTCGCGGGTGCGCCGTAGCGGGTTCCCGAAGTCCTCGCCGTGCCAGCCGCCGATGACGGCCGGCCCGGAGGGCCCGATACCGAGGCGGAAGCGGCCGTCGGAGACCTCCTGGAGCGTCGCGGCCGTCTGGGCCAGCAGGGCCGGCGACCGCGAGTAGACGTTCATGATGGAGGAGCCGATGCCGATCTCCTCGGTGGCGTGCGCGATGCTCGTCATGATGGTGACCGCGTCGCGGCCCCACGTCTCGGGGAGCCAGACGAAGTCGTAGCCGAGTTCCTCGGCCTTCACGGCCTGGTCGACGAAGTCCTGAACGCTCTCCTGTGCGGCGACTGGCAGGTGGACGTGCCGTTCGGTCATACTCTGTGAATGGATGCCACCCGAACAACAAAAAGAGGGATGGAAGTTGTGGGTCGTTGAACCTCGTTTGCTATCGTGAGGAGTTTCTCGTGCGTCTCACGTGGGACACCCTCAGACGTCCGGCGACTCCATGATGTTCGGGACGCCCGCCGCGACGATGGTCTGGCCGGTGACGTACGACGACGCCGGCGAGGCGAGGAACTGCGCTACGTCGGCGATCTCCTCGCTGGTGCCGATGCGGCGTTTGACTTCGTCGCGGTCGATCTCGTCCGCGGTGACGCCCATCTGGGAGGCCACACCGGGTGTCGCGACGAAGCCCGGCGCGATGCAGTTCACCCGGACGTCGTCGTCCGCCCACTCGAACGCGAGCGTCCGGGTGAGGTTCTCGACGGCGGCCTTCGCGGCCGCGTAGTGGCTCATGTACGGGGCGCCCTGCTTGCCAGCGAGACTGGAGAGGTTGAGCACGGTTCCGCCCCCGTCGGCGAGGTGCTCCTTCGAGGCCTGCGTGCAGTGGTAGGTCCCGGTGAGGTTGATGTCGACGATGGTCGACCAGCCGTTGGGCGAGATGTCGTCGAAGTTGGCCATGAAGGACGCACCCGCGTTGTTCACGAGCACGTCGAGCCCGCCGAACTCCTCGACGGTCGCCTCGACCAGTGCCTCGACGGCCTCCCGGTCGGTCACGTCGCACTCGACGGCGTGGGCGTCGCCCGACCGGTCGCTGTCCGTGATTCCCTCGGCGACGGGTTCGACGTTGTCGATGTCTCGCGAGCAGACGACGACGTCGACCCCGTCGTCCGCGAACCGCTCCGCGATGACTCTCCCGATACCGCTCGACGACCCGGTCACGATGGCGACGTCGCCGTCGACGTGGAACTGCTCGGTCGTCATCGTGCTTCCTCCGTGGTGTAGCGTCGCATACCGTCGAACGGTGTGTGGGAACCGAGATAAATGTCCATGAACCCCACACGGAGGACCGGAACCCGAGAAATATTCCATTCCATCTCGGTTGAAGTAACGCCCAGAAATGGGGGAACTGACGAATAAGTATAAATTGTTACTCGACTTACCTATCCAGAACCCAACGGGTCGCTACCAATGAGCAACTGGAGACGTGAGACGCGCCGCCACGGGATGACCGTCGCCAGAGACGGCGTCGTCGTCGAGAAGCGCCTCGACGTCCAGACTATGCCGCTCCCGGCAGTGTCGTTCGACATCGTCTCGGAGCGTGTCGAGCCGGTCGAGGTGACACTCGTGGAACAACTCCCGGCGGACCTCTCGGTCGACAGGGTCGGGTTCCACCCAGGCTTCGGTGCGGACGACTGGACCTGCTACGGGGACGGTGAACTCGTCTGGCGGTCCCGGCTCGCGCCCGGTGAACACGTCCAGACCGTCTTCGGTGTCTGGCTTGGCACGGCCGAACGAGCCCTCTCGTTGCTCACGTCACCGACCGTCGAAGCCATCAGGGAGGTCTGTGAGGGGACGGACCCGCTCGTCCTCGACGAGTCCTTCGTCGCGACACCGGACGCTGGACCGACAGACCTCAAGCGGGCCGTCGAGACCGTGGTACCCGAGGAAGCGCTCCGTGCGGGGAGCGGCCTGCCACAGTGGAGTGACCTCCCGGACGCCGGGACCGACCTCTCCGCCCCGAGTCGGGCGGAGGTTGGCGACGTGGTCACCGCCATCACCAGCGCGACGGACGTCTCCTCACACGACCGGTACTATCACCTGCGACTGTCGGTCGAGACCGCCGGTCGCGGCGACCGCGAGGTGTCAGTGCTGGAGGACCTGACGAACGCCCTCTCGGTCCTGTACGCCGATGCGAACGACCGCGACGACGGAGCCTGGCGCGTCCTCGACGTCGCCATCGGGACGAACTGGCAGGCCGAACGCATCGTGACCGCACTCGGCGACGACCACCGGGTCTCCGGGTTGCTCGTGACGGAACTGACCGGCGCGGTGACCAGTGACGACCAGCACCGACACCAGAGCGTCGACCCGGCCACCGGGGCCGCAGAGTCTGGACCGGTGGCCACCGAGTTCGCGTCGTCCGTCCTCTTCGGAGACGGCGACCTCGAAACCGACAGCGACCGCGGCGAAACAGCGGACGACGGCACACTGGTCGACAGTCCAGTGACAGCCAGTCCGGGAGCCGACACCACGGCTGAGGACTTCGGCGCTGGTGCTGTCGACGACTTCGGCGGCTTCGAACCGGCCGAATCGGTCGCTGACGGTGATGCGAGCACCCACGGCGACGACGATAGTAGCGCGAGCGACGGGTTCGACGCGTTCGAGCAGGCGACGGTGAAAGAGACGTCGGAAGCCACGGGTGACGAGCTGCCAGACGAAGTGACGGCCGATGCGTCAGGTGCAACGACCGGCGACGACGACGGCCCCGACGATTCGATGGCGATGTTCGCCGAACTCCAGGCGGAGACCGAACAGGCGAGCGTCTCCGACCTCGACGCCGAACTGGAAGACGTGGTCCTCTCGCCGAGCGAGGAGGAGGAGTACAGCATCGCCGACCTGCTCGACGACTTCGACGAAGAAGAGAACACGGCGTCTCCGGCCTGATTCTCGCCGTTCTCGTCTCGCCCCGCCGGGCACCCGTCCCCGGCAGATATCGGCAACACCCGAAAGACATCGATGGGACGATAAGGTGGTGTGGCCACTAACCTGATAACTCGATGGCTTCGTCCGAGGACACGCCGTTCGACCAGTACCGCGCCGACGTCGACCGCCCTCTGGTCCGACTGTTCCGAGAGTACGGAGTCCCGCGATTGCGGTGGTTCGCCGCGGGGAACGTCGCGAACCTCGTCGGTCGCAGTGCGAGTCTCCTCCCGCCGCTGGTCCTCGGGACGGCCATCGACGCCATCTTCGCGGGTGAGGGGACCTACAGTCTGCCGCTCGTCCCCGGTTCGTGGCTGCCAGCCAGCCAGTCGGGGCAGTTCTGGTTCTCGGTCGCGCTCATCCTCGTCGGGTTCGTCCTGACCGGCGTCGGGACGTTCCTCTGGGGGGTAACGATGAACCGGTTCGCCCACGGGGTGATGCACGCCGTCCGGACCGACACCTTCGCCGCGATGCAGGCGCTCGACATGGCCTTCTTCGACGACAAGCAGACGGGCGAGGTGATGTCGGTCCTGAACAACGACGCCTCGAACCTGGAGACGTTCCTCGACGACGCCCTCAGCGAGGGGCTGCGCATCGTCGTGATGGTGCTCGGTATCGCGGGTATCCTCGTCTACCTGAACGCACAACTGGCCGCGGTCACTCTCGTATTGGTCCCCGTGATGGGGTTGTTCACCTGGTGGTTCATGCGCCGGGTCGAACCGCTGTACAAGCAGGTCCGGAGCGACGTGGGGAACCTCAACACCCGGCTCGAGAATGCACTCTCGGGTGTCGAACTCGTCAAGACGACCGGGACCGAGGACTACGAGACCGGCCGGGTGCGGGACGCCTCCAGCGACCTGTACGAGTCGAACATGGCCGTCCTCACGCTGAGTTACTTCTACCGGCCGGGGATGGAACTGCTCGCCGGCCTGTCGTTCGCCGCGACGTTCCTCGTCGGCGGGCTCTGGCTGTTCCAGGGGCCACCGTTCGGGCTGACGGGGACCCTGACGGTGGGGGAGTTCGTGACGTTCGTCTTCCTGACCCAGCGGTTCGTCGAACCGCTCTCGCAGGCGTCGAACATCGTGGACTGGTACGAGAACGCGAAGGCCTCCGGCGAACGCGTGTTCGGCCTGATGGACGTGCCACCGCACGTGGTCGAAGCCGACGACGCGGTCGTCCTCGCGGACCCCGACGGTGCGGTCGAGTACGACGACGTGAGCTTCAGTTACGACGAGGGTGAACGCATCCTGCGCGACGTTGATTTCGCCGTCGAACCGGGTGAGACCGTCGGGCTGGTCGGGCCGACGGGGGCCGGGAAATCGACCGTCGTGAAGCTGTTGCTGCGACTCTACGACGTTACCGATGGGGCGGTCCGGGTCGACGGTGAAGACGTTCGGGACGTCACCGTCTCGTCGCTACGGTCCGCCATCGGGTACGTCTCGCAGGACCCGTTCCTGTTCGACGGGACTATCGCAGAGAACATCAGATACGGCCGGTTCGACGCGAGCGACGAGGCGGTCCGCGAGGCGGCGAAGGCGGCCGAGGCACACGAGTTCGTCTCGAATCTACCCGAGGGCTACGACACGCGGGTCGGCGAGCGCGGGGTGAAGCTCTCGGGCGGGCAGCGACAACGGCTCGCCATCGCCCGCGTCGTGTTGCAGGACCCGGCCATCCTGATACTGGACGAGGCGACGTCCAGTGTCGACACCGAGACAGAAGTGCTCATCCAGCGCAGCATGGACGCCGTCAGTCTGGACCGAACGACGTTCGTCATCGCCCACCGTCTCTCGACAGTTCGAGACGCCGATACGATTCTGGTCCTCGAAGACGGTGCGGTCGTAGAGCGTGGAACACACGACGAGCTACTCGACGTGGATGGTGTCTACGCCACGTTCTGGCGGGTGCAGGCGGGTGAACTCGATTCGCTCCCCGACCGGTTCGTCGAGTCACTGTAGGTGAGGACACCACCAGGTCCTGTCACTCGTTCGTGAAACGCAAGAATCATGAGTCTCCCCATTGCCAGTTCGTGTATCGAACATGTCAGGCCTGCTCGTCCTCTACGTCGACGGCGACCCGGATACGCGCCGAACGACGGGGCAGTCTCTGGCGGCGGACGACGCTGTCGAGTGCCTGACCACCTCCTCGGCCGACGACGCACTCGCCGAACTCGGTGGCACCCACGTCGACTGTATCGTCAGTGACTACGAACTGGCGAGCCAGACGGGTATCGACCTCTTGCACGCGGTCCGTGACCGTCGTCCAGACCTCCCGTTCGTGCTGTACACGGACGCTGGGTCGGAGACCATCGCGAGCGAGGCCATCCAGGCAGGTGTCACCGAGTACGTCCCGCGGCGGGACACGACCGACGTCGACGACCTGCTGTCGCGCATCCACGAGGCCGTCCAGCGGCATCGTGACGAGACGGCGGCCGACTGGTCGCGACGACAGCTGGCTCGCCTCCACCGGAGCGCCCTCGACATCGCCGGTGCGACCGACCCCGACGTCGTCGTGGAACGGGCGCTCGTCGCCGCAGAACGCATCCTCGAATTCGACGTCTGTGGCGTCTACCGTGTCGACGACGACGGGCGGTTCGAGCCGGTGACAGACCGGAGCTACGACCCCGACCACACCCCCACTGTCCACCAGGGAATCATCGGGAAGACGTACCGAGACGACCGGACGTTCTACGTCCCCGACGTCGGGTCGGCCCCCGAAGCCGCCCCCGACAAGGCACGATTCCGGTCGGCACTGAGCGTCCCCATCTCGGACTACGGCGTGTTCCAGGCCATCGCCGAGCACCCCGACGCGTTCTCGACCGTCGAACGTGAGCTTGCGGAGTTGCTCGTCACGCACGTGACCCACGCCCTGGACCGAATCGACGCCGAACGCGACCTGCGTCGGACCAACGAGCAGTTACACGCTATCCTGGACAACACCACCGCGAACATCTACACGAAAGACCTGGAGGGTCGATACCAACTCGTCAACGAGCAGTTCGCCGAGCGGCTCGGGTTGCCAGCGGAGGACATCGTCGGGAAGACGGACTTCGACATCCAGTCCGCCGACCACGCCGAGAGCATCCGGGAGAACGACCGCGCCGTCATCGAGCACGGCGAACCGGTCGAGGTCGAAGAGCAGGCCGCGTTCGCCGAAGACGAGAGCGTCTACTACTCGGTGAAGGTTCCGCTCTCCCGTGACGACGGCGAGCCGACCGGTGTCTGTGGTATCTCGACGGACATCACGGAACTCAAAGAGCGCGAAGCCGAACTCGAACGGCAGAAAGAACGACTCGACGAGTTCGCCAAACTCGTCACCCACGACCTCAAGAGTCCGCTGTCGGTCGCACAGGGGTACCTCGAGGTCGTCCGTGAGGACGTCGACCACGAGAACCTCGGCGACGTCGCCGTCGCCCACGATCGGATGCAGGCAATCATCGAGGACGTCCTGACACTCGCACGTGAGGGGCGACAGATCGGGACCCGCCGACAGGTTCGACTCGACCACGTCGCCACGCAGGCCTGGGCGACCGTGGAGACGGGCGAGGCGACGCTCGACGTCGTCACCGATGCCACCGTCGAAGCGGACCCCGACCGCCTCCAGCAGGTGTTCGAGAACCTCTTTCGCAACGCCGTCGAGCACGGCGGCCCCTGCGCCGAGTTGACCGTCAGGGTCGGGCCGCTCACGGCCGAGACGGGGAAAGAGGAGGAGGCCCGGACACCCGTCGGAGACGGGAGTGCCAGAACCGGAACCGGGCCGACGGGGTTCTACGTCGAAGACACGGGTGACGGCTTCGACGAGGAGACGGAACCGGCGGTGTTCGAACCCGGATTCACGACCAGTGCGACCGGGACCGGGTTCGGCCTCGCCATCGTCCAGAGCATCGTCGACGCCCACGGCTGGACGGTCGCCGTGACCGACAGCGACGACGGCGGCGCGCGCTTCGAAGTCGTGTTCTGAACGACGCTGTGTCTGTGAGGTTACGGCTCCGTCTGTTCGTCCACCGCCAGAAGCGACAGCGTCACCGCCGTTCCCGTGTCGTCGCTCTCGAACTGGACGACGCCACCGGCGTCGTTGACTATCCAGCGGACCAGCCAGAGTCCGAGTCCGCTCGCGTGTTCGAGCTGTGTCTCGCGGTCGCGCTCGAAGACGGCCAACTCTGTCTCGGGGATGCCCGGACCGTCGTCGCGGATACGCACGTGGACCCAGTCGTCGTCCCGGTCTACCGTCACAGTGACCGTCGGGTCCTCGACGTGGGTCACCGCGTTCTCGATGACGTTCACGAACGCGACGACGAGCAGCCCGTTCGCCACGACGTGTCGCGGCTCGTCAGCCGCCGGAAGCGTGATATCCCCGGCGTCATCGACCCGGTCGACGGCGGACCGGAGGACGCGGTGAACGTCTGCTGGTTCTGTGCTGTTCCCTGCATCCCGGATGAGTCGTTCGACCTGTCTGGCCTTGTCGGAGAGCGACGCGAGTGACAGGGCGCGGTCTCGGACGAGTGCTGCCTGTTCGTGCGGGTCGCCGACGTCGGCGATGATGGCCTCCGAGGCCGTGAGGACGATGTTTAGTTCGTTGCGCAGGTCGTGACGCAGGACGCGGTTCAGGAGTTCGAGGCGGCTCTCGCGTCGAATCCGTTCGGTGATGTCGACCGAGACGGTAAAGCCACCGTCGGCGGACTCCGACAGCGAGTGGGGGACGAAGTAGACGATGAACGTCCGGGGGCCGTCCGTCGTCAGGCGTTCGACTTCGACGGTCGACGGTTCGCTTGCGGAGAGTCGCGCCGCGAGGTCGACCGTCGCGGTCCCGCCGTCGTTCCGAATGGGCTCGTCGACCGCCCACGAAGTGCCGGCGTCGTCCGCGACGACCGACTCGCCGAACAGGTCGGTGAAGGCGGTGTTCGCGGACTGGATGCGGGGGTCGCCGTCGACCAGTCGATAGTACGCGACGGGGTTCGGGACGTTCTCGAAGAGCGCCACGAACCGGTCGCGCTCGTGGGCAACCTGTGACTCCATGTCGAAGACTTGCTGGCGGCGACGGATGGTCTGGGCGTCGTAGGTCCCGAGGACGAACCCTCCGAGGGCGCCCGCGGTCATGTCGTTCGCGAGGACGAACAGCGTGTGAATGGTGATGTCGCTCATCGCGAACTCCAGCGAGATGTTCCATATCCCGACGAGCAGCATCGTCCCGACACCGACCACCGTCCAGAGTGCGATGCGTGCGAGCGAGGTCGTGCTCACGTCACGATAGTACAGGCCGACCGTCCCGGCCAGCAAGACGAGTGCGAGAAGCAAGGGCAACGCGCCCGACACCAGGGGGATGTTCGTCGCCTCGATGATGTGCAGGTGCAGGACGTGGATGGTGGTGAACGCGACCGAGACGGTGGTCACGACTGCGAGCGCGAGCAATCGCTTCCCGGTCGCGTGAGCCTCCATTCTGGTTACGGACCCTTCGACAGCATCCCATATGGCACTTCGGGCAGGTGGCGCCACTGTCGTCAGCCCGTCGTCCGGGCCGATTCGGGTCCCGTCGCTACGACCGGACCGTGAGAACCGGGACCGGCGACCGCCGGACCACGCGCTCGGAGACGCTCCCCATGAGGACCTTGTCGATACCGCTGCGACCGTGGCTTCCGAGGACCACGAGGTCGATGTCGCCGTCCTCTACGGTGGCGAGTATCTGCTCTGCGGGTGACCCACGGACGATGTGTCGCTCGACCGGTTCGACGCCTGCTTCGGTGGCCCACTCGACGACTTCGGTGACGATGTCGGCCGCCTCGTCTTCGAGCCGCTGAACGAGGTGTTGGCTCCGCGCGTCGAGCGGGAGCAGGTCGTCGTCGACCACGTGCATGACCGTCAGACCGGCGTCGTATCGGGTCGCGAGGTCGATGGCGTGTTCGGCCGCGCGTTCGGACGCGTCGCTCCCGTCGACCGGGGCGAGGATGTGACTGTATCCCACGGACATACGGGAGTGTAAGCGTTTCGAGAACTTGACCGTTGGCACGCGGTATTAAAGGCTGTCACCCCTGGATTCCGGTATGCAACTCCACTGGCACCGCGCCGACCTGCGCGCCAGCGACAACCGGGCGCTGTCGGCCGCAGCGACGAGCGCCGACGACCTCGGACCGGTCCTCCCCGTGTTCGTCTTCGACGACGCCGTACTCGCACACGGGTCGTCGCCCCGCGTCGCGTTCATGCTGGGCGCCCTGGCCGAACTTCGGGACTGGTACCGCGACCACGGGAGCGACTTGCTCGTTCGCCACGGCGACCCCCGCGAGGAACTCCCGGCACTGGCCGCAGAACACGACGCCGAGCGAGTCGTCTGGAACAGGGGCTACTCCGGCCTCGCCAGAGAGCGCGACGCCGCAGTCAGGCAGGCACTGAACGACACCGACGTCGCTCGTGAGTCGTTCGAGGACGCCATCCACCACGAACCGGGGTCTATCACCACGAACCAGGGCGACCCGTACGCCGTCTACACCTACTTCTGGAAGAAGTGGCGCGACCGGGAGAAGGAGGCTCCCTACGACGCGCCGAACGAGGACGAACTCGCGAGCGTCGACGCGGAGACACCGCTTCCCACGCTGGCCGACCTCGGCTTCGACGAGCCGGAGGCGACCGTCCAGTCGGCGGGGACCGACCCCGCCCGCGAGCGCCTGCTCTCGTTCTGCGAATCGGACATCTACGACTACGCTGAGCGTCGAGACTACCCGAGCGACGAGTGCACGTCGCGGCTGTCGGCTGACCTGAAGTGGGGCACCATCGGAATCCGCGAGGTGTACGAGGAGACCGAAGCCGCCGCAGACCTCGCCGAGAGCGAGGACGACCTCGAATCCGTTCGCGAGTTCCAGTCACAACTCGCGTGGCGCGAGTTCTACCACCACGTCCTCTACTACAACCCCGAGGTGGTCTCACAGAACTACAAGGAGTACGAACACGACATCGCGTGGCGGAACGACCCAGAGGAACTGCAAGCGTGGAAGGACGGCGAGACCGGCTACCCCATCGTCGACGCCGGAATGCGCCAGCTCCGCGAGGAGGGCTACGTGCACAACCGCGTCCGGATGATCGTCGCCTCGTTCCTCACGAAGGACCTGCTGATAGACTGGCGTGAGGGCTACGACTGGTACCGCCGGAAACTGGTCGACCACGACACGGCGAACGACAACGGCGGCTGGCAGTGGGCCGCCTCGACGGGGACAGATGCGCAGCCGTACTTCCGCATCTTCAACCCGATGACCCAGGGCGAACGGTACGACCCCGACGCCGCGTACATCAAGGAGTTCGTTCCGGAACTGCGCGACGCGGACCCGTCGCTCGTCCACGGGTGGCACGAGGCGTCACAGACGAGACGTGACCAGGCCGCACCCGAGTATCCGGCCCCCATCGTCGACCACGCGACTCGCCGCGAACAGGCGCTCTCGATGTTCAAATCGGCGCGTGGGGAGACGTGACGCGGGGCGAGTAGAATTAAGTTAGCGAGAGAGAAAGTGTGGGCCAGCTATGGTGGGGAACAGTTCGCTCGGGGTCGACGGACGACGTCGGTCGCGGGTCCGATACGGGTCGACGCGAACGAATCGATGACAGTCGCGACACCGCTTCACTTCGCCGCGCTCTTCGGTGTCGTCCTCTCGGCCGCGTTCACCGCCGTGTCGTGGCGGTACCGCGACCGTCCGGGTGCCAGACCGTTTCTGGTGATGCTCTTCGGCGTGACCTGGTGGGTCGCGACGGCAGCGGCCGGGATGTGGACGACGGACGAGCGCCTGCACTACCTGCTCGTCCGGCTCCAGTATCCCGGTCTCGCCGCCGTGCCGACCGCCTGGCTCCTGTTCGCACTGGGGTACACCGGGCGCGACCGGTACGTCACGTGGAAGTCGGCCGCCGCCCTCTCTATCGTCCCGGCGATGGCCGTCCTCGGTGTCTGGACGAATCCACAGCTCGGGCTCATGTGGGACGACCGGTGGGTCGTGACGACGGCCGGCGTCGCCCAGTTCGAAGGGACTTTCGGCCTCGGTTTCTGGGTGTTCACCACCTACTCGTACCTGTTGCTCGCCGTGGGGGCGACGTTGCTCCTCACGCTGGCGCTCGACAGCACGTCCCTCTACCGGAAACAGGCGGGCGTGCTGGTGCTTGCCGTCTGCATCCCGTTCGTCATGCAGGTGCTGTATCACACCCACCCTGGGCCGGTTCCGCAGGTGAACCTGACGCCGTTCGGGTTCATCGGGTCGGCCGCGCTCGGCATCGCCGCCGTGGGCCAGTTCGGCTTTCTGGAGTCTGACCCCGTCGCCTCACAGGTCGCACCCGACCGCGTCATCGAACGGCTCGACGACGCGGTCGTCGTCCTCGACGGGACCCGGCGTGTCGTCGACGCGAACCCGACCGCCCAGCGCCTCCTCGGTCCTGCCGTGGTCGGGCACGATGCCGAGGCGGTCCTGCCGGACGCCGTCGTCATCGAGACACTCGCCGACGGCGGCGACGTGCCGACCGTCGAGCGGACTGTCGACGGCGAGACGCGGTACTTCGACGCGACCGCGAGCACGTTGCGGGACCGTCGGGACAACGTGACCGGCTGGGTGTTGACCTTCCACGACGTCACCGACCGGCGCCGACGCGAACGCCGGACGGAGACACTCAACCGCGTCCTGCGGCGGACCTTGCGGGAGGAGATGGACGCGGTGTACAGCCACGCCGACGAGATTCGCGAGGACGACGAGGTCGTGACCGACCTCCAGCAACGGGCACGTGACGCCCTCGAACTCGGCTCCGTCGCGGAGGAGTTCGAACCACTGCTCGGCGATTCGGTCTCTGACCCGCCCGCGGACATCGTACCCATCGTGGGAGCCGAACTCGACCGGGTCCGGGACCGCCATCCTCGGGTCGACGTGAGCCTCGACGCGCCGCTGGGCGAGTGGGCGTACTGTGGAGCCCTGTTCGAACCCGTGTTCCGGGCGCTCGTGAACGATGCTGCCGCGCGGGCGACCGGGCCAGAGCCGACGGTGACCGTCGACGTCCGGGTCGACGAAGCCGCCGAGGAAGTCACTGTCAGCGTGACCGACAGTGGCCCGGTCAGGTCCCATCAGGGCCGTGCGGTGCTGTGTGACGGTATCGTCACGCCCGATGTGGACGATGCCGACCCGGGCGAGCTCTCCCTGTGGCTCGTCCACTGGGGCGTCGACCACCTCGGTGGGTCGGTGGTCGTTCCCGACTCTGCCACGTCACGGGTCGAACTCCGACTCCCCCTGGTTGACGAGACCGACTGGTCTGCCGGCAACTGAGGAGCCGACCCGGCGGCGACCACTCGACCGTTCTTCGAGTTGAACTCCGTTCCGAGCAGTTGTGACACCGGTCGTTCGATGACGACCTCGTGTCACCCCCAGACTTATCACCTTTGGCGATGTCCGATGGTATCAGATGAGTCAATCCAACGACCGGTTCAGCAACCAGTCAATCCTCCACCGGGTTCCAGACCCGTCCGAGGCGTTCGAGACCGCGGCCTCCGTCGCGGTCCACACGTCACTGCTCGACGGGACGGTGGCGGCAACGAAGGTCGTCGTCGTCAGTGCGTTGCTGTCGGTCTCGCTTTCACCTGCCGTTGCTCTCGCGTTCCTCGTCACCTTCGGCGTGTACGGGTCGAACAAACTCGTCGACGCCGAGGACGCCGTGAACTGCCCCGACCGGGCCGCGTTCGTCGCACGCCACCGACAGGTCCTCACCCTGGCGACCGTGGGCGGCTACGGGCTCGCAGTGGTCCTGGCCGCACTCGAAGGGCCGACCGCGGTCGCGCTGACGCTCGTCCCCGCCGCGGCCGCGGTCCTCTACAGCGCCGAGTGGCTCCCCTACGACGGTGGAAAACGGCTCAAGGACGTGTTCCTGCTCAACACGGTCCTCGTCGCGGCCGCCTGGGCCGTCTACGTCACCTTCATCCCGGTCGCCTACGCCGACCGACTCCCCGGTGCCCCCGCGTTCACCCTCTGTGCGTTCTTCTTCCTCCAGACGGTCGTCGCCGGTGAAGTCCTCAACGCCCGCGACGTGGCCGGTGACCGCCGCGAGGGCGTCAGCACGCTCCCGACCCGGCTGGGCATCGACCGGGCCCAGACCGTCCTCTACGGACTCGACGGCGCGACCATCGCCCTCCTGCTCGGCGCGGGCATGCTCGGCGCGCTCGGCGATGACGCGATACTGGCGCTGCTCCCGGCGGTGGGCTACTCCCTGCTCGTGACGGCGCTGGTCGGGCGCGACGTCGACCTCTCCAGACTGTGTGCCTGGCGAGACCTGGAGTACCCCATCATGCTCGTCGGCGTCGTCGTGTTGCTCTGAAGCGAATCAGTACTCGATATCACCAGTCCAGTTAAGTTCGATGCCGATGATATGGTTCACACACGTACCGTTCGCAAGATGTCACATACGCTCACCGCCATGAGTTTGCTCCTCGTGTCAGCGGTCGTCGCCGGAGTCGTCGCGCTGTTCGCCTACAGACAGCGCCCGAAGCCGGGGGCGACCTGGTTGACGCTCCTCCTCGTCGGTGTGGCCTGGTGGGCCGCGTTCTACGCGTTCGAGCTACCGGTCACGACGCTCCCGGCGCGGCGGCCGCTGATGAAACTCCAGTGGCTCGCGAGCCTCTCGATTCCGGTGTTCTGGGTGCTGTTCGCCCTCGATTACACGGGGCACGACCGGTGGGTGAACCGGAAGACGGTTGCCGCCCTCCTCGTCGTCCCCGCCGCCGTCGCCGGACTCGTCTTCAGTTTCGAGCACCACGACCTTCTCTACCGGTCGATCGAACTCGTCCAGGACGGCGACCTCTACACCGTCGACCACGTGTTCGGTCCGGCCTTCTACCTCGGTATCGGGTACTCGTACCTGCTCACACTCGTCGGGTCGGCACTCTTCGTCGGCCTGCTGGCCGGCCGCAGCGCGACCCACCGCAAACAGTCGACCGCGCTCCTCGTCGCCATCGTCGCTCCCTGGGTCGGCAACCTCGTCCACATCTTCGACCTGTCAGGTATGATCGGTGTGGACCCGACGCCGATGGCGTTCCTCGTCACCGGAGTCGCCAGCTACCTCGCGTTGACCCAGCTCGACCTGTTCGAGGCGGTCCCCGTCCCCGACCGTATCGCCCGTGACTTCGTCGTAGACGGGATGTACGACCCCGTCGTCGTCGTCGACAACCGCGCCCGTATCGTGGACATGAACCCGGCCGCGGCGACCGTCGTCGGGTTCTCGGCTGCGACGGCGCTCGGCCGCGACGCCAACGACATCGTCCCCGGGTTCCCCGACGGCACGACCGACGGTGAGACCGTGACCGTCGACTCACGCACGGGTGACCGGCACTTCGACGTTCGCGTCTCGGCCATCGACGACGCTCACGGCCGGCAACTCGGGGAGGTCATCACGATGCGAGACGTGACGAAGCGGGAACAGGACGAACAGCGCCTGAACGTCCTCAATCGTGTCCTCCGGCACAATCTCCGCAACGAGATGAACGTCGTGGGTGGCTGTGCCGAGGAGCTGGAGTCACGGCTCGACGACGATGCAGACGTCGCCCTCGCGAACACCATCGCCGAAACGGCGCAGGAAGTCGCGTCGCTGGGGGACACCGCCCGGGAGATAGAGGACCTGCTCGACACGCCCGAGCGTTCGCCGACGGTCGAACTCCGGGCGGTCGTCGACCGGCTCCTCGACCAGCTGGAGACCGCCAACCCGGACGCGGTGTTCACCACGCGGTGGACCGGGACGCACCAGATTCACTGCCGACGAACGATCGAACCCGTCCTGCGTCACCTCCTCACGGCGGCCGTTTCGACCGACGGCGACACCGACCCACACGTCCGGGTGTTCGTCGCGTCCGACACGGAGGGGTACGTCTCCATCACCGTCGCCGACGACGGCCCACCCATCTCCACAGCGGAGCGAGCCGTCCTCGAGACCGGCACGGAGACACCGCTGGACCACGCGAGCGGGCTGGACCTCTGGCTGGTCGTCTGGGGGACCAGAGCCATGGAGGGGACCCTCGATTTCGAATCCCACGGCGACACCGGGAACGCGGTCACCGTCCACGTCCCGACGGTCGGTACGACCGAACGTGACGGGGAGATGGTGAACGTCGAGTGATAGCACCCGCCTTCTAAACTTTTAAACGGCTATCGTGTGAAGTATCCCACTGGGTGATACAAATGGCTGAGAAATCCGACGCCGAACTTCCGCCGCTTCCGTACGATTACGACGCACTCGAACCTGCCATCTCCGAGCAGGTCCTCACGTGGCATCACGACACGCACCATCAGGGCTACGTGAACGGTCTCAACGCGGCCGAAGAGACACTCGCGGAGAACCGTGAGTCCGGCGACTACTCGTCGACGGCCGGTGCGCTGGGCAACGTGACGCACAACGGCTGTGGACACTACCTCCACACGCTGTTCTGGGAGAACATGTCCCCGAACGGCGGCGGTGAGCCGGAGGGTGACCTCCGCGACCGCATCGAGGCCGACTTCGGCTCCTACGAGGGCTGGAAAGGCGAGTTCGAGGCAGCCGCCTCGGCCGCCGGTGGCTGGGCACTGCTCGTCTACGACCCGGTCGCCAAGCAGCTCCGCAACGTCAAGGTCGACAAGCACGACCAGGGCGCGCTCTGGGGTGCACACCCCATCCTCGCCTGTGACGTCTGGGAGCACTCCTACTACTACGACTACGGCCCGGACCGCGGTTCCTTCGTCGAGGGCTTCTTCGACGTCGTGAACTGGGACAAGGTCGCCGAAGAGTACGAGAAGTGCACGGCGCACTTCGAGTAAGCGACGAGCCGTACAACCACACTTTTTGTTAGTCGTCTGCGAGTCCGGGAGCGACGCGTTCACGCGCCGCCGTCGTCCCCTCGACTTCGAACCGTGCGCCCCCGTCACGGCCGTCGGCAACGCGCAGTGTCCAGCCGTGTCCTTCGACGATGCTCCGGACGATAGAGAGGCCGAGACCGGTCCCGTCGTCGTTCGTCGAGTACCCGTCTTCGAGCACCTGCTCACGGTCCGGAGCGGGGATACCAGGGCCGTCGTCTTCGACGTAGAACCCCGGGGCGTCACCGGGTATCGGACCGACGCGGACCCGGACACCGGCGGCAGTGTGCTCTATCGAGTTCCGGAACAGGTTCTCCAGTGCGCGCCGCAGTTGCCGTTCGTCCGCGAGGAGGGTGCAGTCGCCGTCGACGACGAGCGTCCCGGTACCGGTGTCGACGGTCGCCCAGGCGTCTCGTGCCAGCGACGCCAGCGAGACGGGCGCGGTCGATTCGATGGTCTGGCCAGCACGGGCGAGCGACAGCACGTCGTCGATGATGTCCCGCATCCGGTGGTGTGAGACCGTCACCTCGTCGAGGTGGGCGAGGTCGCCCGTCTCGCGCGTCACCTCGACGTAGCCCTCCGCGACGTTGAGTGGGTTGCGCAGGTCGTGGCTGACGAGGCTCGCGAACCGTTCTAACTGTTCGTTCTGGCGTTCGAGTTCCTGCTCTCTGGTCTTCCGGACCGTGATGTCGCGGAGCAGGAACAGACGGCCGACTGCGTGGCCACGCCCGTTCCGCTGTGACGCGGCCTGCACGTCGAAGTACCGCGTCCCGCACTCGGTGTCGACCGCGACGGTCGTCCGGGAGTCCTCGGTCGCGGTGACGGCGACGTCGGCCACCGGTCGGTAGCGGTCGTCGAGCACCGCGCCGATTCGCTCGCCGATGACCGCCGTCCCGTCGAGGGCGAGCAGTTCCCGGGCGGCCGCGTTGACGTCGACGAAGCGGCCGTCGTCGTCGAGAACGAACACACCGTCGCGCATGTTCTCCACGACGGCCTCGCGGGCGACCGGGGACAGGTCGAGGAAGCGAAAGCGGACCATCGCCCACGTGAACGCGAGTCCCGAGGCGAACAGGCCGAACGGGGTCGGGTCGAACGGCGTGAGGTCTGCGACGTAGAACGCGTTGGCCGCCCAGGGGGCGGCGACCGCCACCATCAGCGCGCCACCCTGTCGGCGGTAGACGTCCTGTGCGTAGTAGAGGTGCCGGAGCAGGTGGTAGGTTCCGGCCGAGAGCAGGGCAGTCCCGTACGCGAACACGACCCAGAACGCGGGGCCGTGGCTGAACCGGTGGCCGCTGATCGAGGCCGTCTCGCCCGGTGGCAACTCACCGATGGGCGTCACGTCCGACCAGAACAACCGGACCTCGGGGTACGCGAACACGAGGGCGACGGTGACGAGTCCGACCGCGGCGAACAGGCCGAGGCGACGACGCGTCACCAGGTCTGGACGACCGGTGTACTCCAGTGCGAGCACGTACCAGGCCGGGATGATGGTGACGATGCCGACGTACAGCACCCTGGTCAACAGGAGCGAGAGGTCGGTTCCCGGGACCAGCGACGACCCGAGGACCGTCCCGAACCACAGCGCCATCGCCAGCATGAACACCGCCAGGGGACGAGCGCCGGGTGCGGGCCGGTTCCGCCACGCGAGGAGGGCGACGGCGAGCGAGATGGGCAGGCCGACGGTGAACACCACCTGGAGCGAGAGCCTGACCACGGGAGTGAGCGAGGAAAGCGGGACGAAAAGCGTCGCGGCCCAGGCGTGCATCGTCCACGGATTGTCGATACCGTCACTTAGATTCGCTGGCCGGCTCAGTCGACCACGGCACCGGTGAACTCGAAGCGGGCACCGCCGGCCGTGCCGTCGGTAACTGCGACGTCCCAGCCGTGTGCGTCCGCGATAGAGGCGACGATGGCCAGCCCGAGGCCCGTATCGTCGTCGCCGGAGAAGCCAGCTTCGAGGACGCGCTCTCTGTCGGGGACTGCGATGCCGGGCCCGTCGTCCTCAACGTAGAAGCCCTGCTCGCCGGGGCGCAGGACCGACCCCGTCGATTCGAGCGTCCCGACGCGGACGTGCACGCTGTCGGCCGTGGTGGGGTCTTCGCCGCCGTCGGCTGCTGCACGTGGACCCACGTGCTCGACCGAATTCTCGAACAGGTTCTCGAACAACCGGACGAGCCGACGGCGGTCGGCGCGGACGTACTGGTCGTCCTGCACGGTCAGGCTCGCCCCACCGGTGTCGAGGTGGTTCCACGCCTCGCGGGCGACGTCGCGAAGCGGGAAGAACTCCTGGTCGTCGTCGCCGATGCTCTCGCCCTGCTGGGCCAGCGTCAGCATGTCCTCGACGATGGCGTCCATGGTCGAGAGCGCCTTGCGAGTCTCCCGGAGTTCGCCGCGGTCGCCCTGGCGGAGACCCCGGACGAGTGTCTCTTCGGCGCGTGCGAGCGGTCGGCGCAGGTCGTGGCTCACGATGGAGGTGAACCGCTCCAGCTGTTCGTTCTGCCGTTCGAGTTCCTGCTCGCGGTGGGTCCGGTCGGTCACGTCCCGGACGATGAACAGGCGACCGACGCGCTGGCCCCGCTCCGACGACAGGGCCGAAACCTCGACTTCGAAGTACCGCGGCCCGTCGTCGGTTTCGACGCGTATCTCTTCGGCCACCTCGTCGGCGTTAACGTAGCGCTGGTACAGTGCCTCGTTGTCACCGAGTACGTCGGCCAGCGAGCGGCCGACGACCCGTTCGGCTTCGACACCGAGTATCTCCTTGGCGCGGGGGTTCACCTCGACGAACTGGTCGTCGGTGTCGAGGACGAACACCCCGTCGGTGATGTTGTCGAGGACGGTCGCGCGGGCGACCGGGGCGACCTCGGTCAGGCCGAATCGGAAGATGCCCGCGACGAGCGCGACGCCGCTGATGGCGAACATGACGGGGGTGAAGTCGGGGACGCGGGTGAACCCGACGAGTGGGGTGAGGTCGGGCACCGCGTCACCGGCCGCGGTGAGCCCGAAGAACGCGACGTTCCCGACCAGCGGCATGAGGGCCGCGATACCCATCGAGAACGCCTGTCCGCGGTAGAGCGATTTCGAGCGTGCGACCTGCCGGAAGACGAGCACGGCACCCGCCAGGGTGAGCAGGTAGCCGTAGGCGAAGTGGAGGTAGTACGGGATACCGTAGCCGTCACCGTACTGGATGACGGTGTCGGTCCCTGGGCCGACGTTACTCCACCAGAGCGAGTGCATCGGCGCGGTCCAGACGAGGACGTTGACCCCGATGGGGACCACCGCGAGCGCGGCCAGTAATCGAGCGTCGACGAGGTCCTCCCGGCCAGCGTAGCGTAGCGCCAGGACGAACCACGCGGCCACGACGACCGGGATACCGAGGTACACCAGCTGGGAGCCAAGGAGGGCGAACTCGTAGGACCCACTCAGGGCCCCGTACCGGTAAACGAGGGAACCGCCGCCCCAGACGATGGACGACGCCATCATCACGACCAGTGGTCTGGCGATGGGTTTCTGTCTGTTCTTCCAGGCGAGCGTCCCCGCCGCTCCCGACGCGAGGATGGACAGGACGAGCACGAGGTCGTACAGCCCGTACGTCACGCCACCGATTGTAAACAAACCACTCATGAACTGTTTATTAATGAGTGTAATTACACGTATAGCTGCTTCGGCCGCTGAGCGACAGGTTTCCGGCCGTCTCACGCGGGGCGAACTCGAAGACACGGATTTCGACAGTGGGTGCTCGATTGCGGAACAGTGACATACCGAGTCGTCCCCCGGATTCCATGCCCCAAAATATATTCTACTCGACAGTTTTATGCGGTCCTACCCGAGCATCCTAGTCGCCGACGAGCCAGACACTCCCACTGCCATGCCACACTGCACTGTCATCCCACTGTTCCGTGTCACGGCGTCGGCGCAATCGGCGTGTGGGGCCACCACACCCGTGTCGGTCGTCCCCGCCACCCACCCTTCATAACCACTCTCCGGGGACGGCCCACACACCACGACCCGGGACCGTACGGTTTAGGAGTGCAACTATCGTACCCGTGCGCATGCCCGTCCCGAAGTCGGAGTTCGAGAAACTCCACCCGTGTGACTTCTACACACCAGACGAACTGCTCGACGACGACCAGATGTACACCGTCTACGAGATAGCCCGGCTCCTCCAGGGCCTCGACACCGACGCCGACCTCGACCGCGACACCGAGGACATCCTGCTCGACTGGGCCATCCCGTGGGTCATGCGCAACGCCGACGACCTCGTGGTCGCCACTCCTCGCAGTGACGAGGAACCCGGCTACTACGGCCTGAAAGAATGAGACTCCTCGTCGCCGGTGACGCCCGCGTCGATGCGGGCAAGACGACGTTCTCGACCGGCCTCTGTGCGACCCTCGGCGCGACGGGGTTCAAACCTCGCGCCGGCAACGACTACTGGTTCGACCACGACGATTACGAGCACGCCATCGCGGACGGTCGGCTCTACGGGAAGGACGCGAGGCGGCTCGCAGCCGCCAGTCCCGACCCCGTCGAACCGGAGGACCTGAATCCCCTCCATCGGCTCTGGCGACCCGCGCCCGGTACGGATTCCGGGATGCTCGGCGCGAGCCACCGGCGCTTCCTCCTCGACCGCGTCGGCGACGAGTACGTCGTCAACGCGAACGCCGACCTCCCCGAGAGCGCTCGCGAGCACCTGCCCCTCGACGATGCGACGAGAGTCGAGTCGCTCGCGGAACTGAACAGCGTGATGGCCGAGCGCCACACGACCGCGTTCGCCGAAATCCGCGCGGAGATTCTGGCCCGTGACCGGGCAGTCGTCGAGTCCTACGCCGACATCGCACTGCCCATCCGGGAGGTGTCGTTCGACGCCGTCGCCGTGGTCGAGCCCGAACGCGTCCGGGTGTTCGGCGGCGAGCGCTACGCCCGCGCCTGCGAAGCGGTCGGCGGCAGCCCCCACGAGGGACAACTGGAAGAACGCGTCTCCGACGTGGTCTCGTACTGCGACCCGCTCGCGACCGTCAGGCTCCCGGCCCTCAAAAGCGACGCCAGAGCCGACCCTGAACGGGTCGCCGACGCCTACGAGGTGGCCTACGAGGCGGTCGTGACCGCGGCACTCTCCTGATTACTGACCTCGTATCTGGCCTACCGCCGGAACGCAGAGGACGCCATCTGCAGGGCGGCCTCGACGTGCCCGTACGGGTTGTTCGTCACGGACGGGCCGTGGCCGACGTGCATCTCGCGGAAGTCCTCGTCGACGCGCTCCTGGACGCGCTCGATGCTCTCGATGAGCGCCGCGTGGTCTCCCTCTTCGAGGTCCGTGCGGCCGAAGCTCCCGTTCTGGAAGATGAGGTCGCCCGCGAACAGCACGCCGGCGTCGTCGCTGTAGAAGCAGAGGTGGTCGTTCTTGTGCCCCGGTGTGTGCAACGCCTCGTACTCGTGGTCGCCGATGCGCACCGACTCCCCATCGGCGATTGCGTGGTCGATGCCCGGCTGGTCGGTGTCGAAGCCCCACGCCTCGACGCCGAAGGCCTCCTTCACGTCGGCGAGGTTGCCGACGTGGTCCGGATGCGTGTGGGTCATGACGACCGCGTCGATGCCCCCACGGTCTTCTATCTTCGAGACCACGTCGAAGTTCGCGCCCGCATCGACCAGCACGCGGCGGTCACCGGACACGTAGAAGACGTTGCTGGTGAACGCCTGCACGCCTGCGGCGAGGTTGGATATCATGTGCCTGCCTACTGGTGCGAGGCGTTTGACGGTTCCGCTCGCGGCCGAGTCGTCCCGGGTCGAACGCGGCCGTTACTTCCCGCTGCCCCCGACGAGCACCAGCTTCGCCGCCTCGTCGTACGGGTTGTGGAGCTGTCGCCGCTCGTCGGCCGATACCCGGAGCGCCTCGTCAGTCTCGACCGTGACCGTCTCGTCGCCGAGCATCACGTCCACGCGCCCGTCGACCACGACGTACACCTCTTCCTGGCCGTCGTGAGAGTGGTCGTGCTCCTTGCCTTTGCAACCAGGCTCCATCTCCATGACCGTCACACCGACGTGCTCGGCGTCGAGGGCGTCGCGGAGGAACCACATCCCGCCGTACTCCTCGTCCATCACCGAGTCCACGTCGCCGGTGCCTGCTTTTGTGTAGCTCATACGTCCCGCGGTTCGGCCGCCTCCGGCATCAAAGTGGGGCGGGAGTACGCAGGGTGGCCGGGTCCCCCAGCCTGACGGAAGAAACACACTTCCGGGCGGAACACGGAGGTGACGGTATGCGCGACGAAGCCGAGATTCGCGAGCAGTACGAGTTCCTCAAGGACCAGCTCGCCGACGAGGACATGAAACACGAAGGCGTCAAGCAGATGTTCACGTACTACAAGCGGGCGCTCGGCTGGGTGCTCGAAGAGGAACACATCTGACCCCCGGCTCCGGAGCCCCGGAGCGTCGCACTTTTCTCCCCGCCCCGAGCACGCTGGGGCATGAACGTACGTATCGCAGGTGACGGACCGGCGGCCGAGGCCGTGATGGCGGCACTGGCCGACATGGACGCCGCGTCCGAGCGCGTCGACCCGGACGCCATCGACGGAGGTGACCTCGCCGTCGTCGTCGGCCCGGTCGGCGACGAGTCGTTCGAGACCGCGAACGAGGTTTCGGACGGGCCGTGGCTGGCGGTCGAACTCGGCGGCATCGGCGGGGCGCCCGTCGCGGGCGTCGACGCCGCGGTCACTGGACTGGAATCGGGAGACGGCTGTTACGACTGTCTGCGGGCACGGGTCGCCTCGAACGCCCGGGAGACGGACGAGGGCGAGGTCGACAGCCCGACGGCTCGACTGGCGGGCGCGGTCGCTGGCCGGCAGGCGGTCGGGTTCCTCGCCGAGGAGGGCGACGTGGTCGGCGCGGTCCACGAACTCCCACATCAGAACCGCACGTTCCTCCCGGTTCCGGGCTGCTGTGCCAGTCGCGACCGGACGGTCCGCCACGACCACGAGGACGTGAGCCTGGACGACGCGGTCGGCCGGGCGGAGCAGACACTCGACCCACGGGTCGGGCTGGTCAGCGACATCGGCGAGGTCGAGTCGTTCCCGGCCCCGTACTACCTCGCGACGAACGCCGAGACCAGCGTCTACAGCGACGCGAGCGCACCGAAGCAGGCTGCCGGCGTCGACGACGACTGGAACAGCGCGTTCATGAAGGCCGTCGGCGAGGCGCTGGAACGCTACTCCTCGGCGGTCTATCGGACGAGCGAGTTCCAGTCGATGCCGCCCGCGATGGTCGATGGCGGGGTGTCACCTGACGCCGTGGTCCGCCGCGACGACGCCCCAGCGGTCGACCCCGACGAACCGATTCCGTGGGTGCCGGGTGAGAACCTCGCGTCGGGCGACGAAGTCCCGATTCCGGCCGAACTCGTGCAGTTCCCGCCGCCGGAGGAGCGCTACACAGACGCCATCACGACCGGTCTGGGGCTCGGCACCTCGGGCGCGGACGCGCTCGTCTCCGGGCTGACGGAGGTGCTCGAACGGGACGCGACGATGCTCGCGTGGTACTCGACGTTCGAACCGCTCGAACTCCGGGTCGACGACGAGGACTACCAGACGCTCGCGCGGCGGGCGCGGTCGGAAGGGCTCGAGACGACCGCCCTGCTGGTCACACAGGACGTGGACGTGCCGGTCGTCGCGGTCGCCGTCCACCGGGAGGGCGGTGACTGGCCCGCGTTCGCCGTCGGCTCCGGGGCCGCGCTCGACCCGGTCGCCGCAGCACGCTCGGGACTCGCCGAGGCGCTCCAGAACTGGATGGAACTCCGGTCGATGGGGCGCTCGCAGGCGACGAACGAACCGGGAGCCATCGCCGCCTTCGCAGACTTCCCGTCCGCAGCCGCCGACTTCCTGGAGGCCGGCGGGCCGGTGCCGGCGGCGAGCGTCGGTCCGGCTGCCCCCGCGACCGGTGCCGAGGCCGTCTCCGACCTCGTCGCCCGTGTCACCGATGCCGGCCTGACGCCGTACGCCGCCCGACTCACACCTCCCGACGTGGCCCGGGCCGGCTTCGAGGCGGTCCGTGTCGTCGTCCCCGGTGCACAGCCACTGTTCACCGACGACCCCGCCTTCGGCGACCGTGCGGAGACCGTCCCCGAATCGCTCGGGTTCGAACCGCGGCTGAACCGCCGCCACCACCCGTATCCCTGACGGAGATCCGTATCAGCGAAAAGACACCTCGGGGACGCGTAATTTTATGCGAGTCGAGTTCGTACTCCCCAACTGGTGTGCCATTTACTGCCATGACAGAGCTATCCAGAGAGGGGGAGGGGGTCGTCTCAGAGTTCGACCTCAGCTGTGCGACCTGTGGTGGGTCCCTGACACGGTCGCAGGTCTCCCCAGAGACCATCGGTATCGACACGAACGGACCACTCGTCGTCGCGGAATGTGCGAACTGTGGAAGCCGGTACTTCCCGAGAAATACGCTGGATACCCTGTAGCGGGGCCAGCAATCTGTTCTATACGTACAGTGCCGCCCGCAGCATGTCGCGGGTCCCCGGACCGAGCCCGACGGCCACGATGGCCACGAGCAACATCACGGTGAACCGCGGACTGTCCTCGAAGACGACCTCGTCGAAGACCCAGATGACGAACGTCGCGGCGACCAGTTTGACGATGAGGAACGGGAACGCGTCGAGGTACGCCGGGAGGACACCGCCAGAGACGTCGACGATGAACCGGTTGACCGGGTGCTTCCCCGTGAGGTTTGGCTGCCCGGTCAGGAACGTCATCCAGTCCAGCCCGACGACGTTCGCGACGCCGTCGACCGCGTGCGCCCACAGGATGACCAGACCCATCGTGCCCGTGCCGAGATTAACCTCCGGTTTCACGGTCTCGATGAGGTACCAGACACCTCCGGCACAGAGGGTCGCACCGACCAGTACGACCACGAGCACCTGCGGGTAGAAGGAGACGAACTCCTTCGTGAGCGACGCCCAGCCGAGGTACGCGAGCGTCACCGCGAGAATCACGCTGGCGATGGCGAACAGCGGGTACTCGTAGGTGCGGTCGATGACGTTCCGCGAGAGATAGACCGCCACCACCAGCGCCCCGAGCGCGACGAAGAAGACGGTGAAGTAGATGATGGGACTGATGAGGAACGCATTGAGCGGGTAGTCGATGAGGACGCCAGTCGCCTCTGCGGGAGCGACACCACTCGCTATCTCGTCGGCACGGACATCTGCCGCGCGATTGTTCACGTCCTCGACGACCCGGAGCGCTCCGCCGAAGAACATGAACGGGAACAGGCCGTAGAACATCGCCCGGTAGCGCTCGATGCGAAGCTGTTTGAGCAGCAGGGCGACCCCGACCAGCATCACGAGGAGGATGACCGCGTAGCCGATTTCGGACACCACGGTGTAGCCCGGTTCGGCGACCGGCCCCATCCCGGCGGGGACGTTGCTACAGCTCTGGGGCTGTATCTGCTCGCCGTTGGCCCACGCAGCACAGCTCCAGCCCTTCGCGTCGGCGTAGACGGGACCCCAGAAGTAGTGCCAGACGAAGTTGGCGTACACCTCGCGGGTGAACAGTATCGACCCGAGCCCGAACACCAGGGTGAGCAGGGCGACCGTCGCCGCCCACGCGCGCCCGACGCCGATACGCTCTATCACGTCACTCATATGCGCACCGCGGGCGCGGTTCGGCATTACCCTTCTGGTCTCGTGCGCGACGGGTACGTGGGCGTCCCCGCGTCGGTCGATTCGTGCTCACAGCGGGAGTTCCTCGGACTCGTGTGGCGTCCCGAGGATGACCATCGTCTGTGACCGGGCGAACCCGTCCATCTGGGCGATGCGGTCGAACATCAACTCGCGGAGCGCGTCGGCGTCGGCCGCGTAGACCCGGGCCATCACGTCCCACTCACCCGTCGTGAGGTGGACCTCCTGGACCCCCTCGATGTCCTGCAGGCGCTGGAGGGTGTCCTTCTCGCGGCCCTGTTCGACCCGGAGGCCGATGATAGCCGAGATACCGAGGCCGACGGCCTTCGGGTCCAGTTTCGCGTGGTACCCCTCGATGACGCCAGCGTCTTCCAACCGCCCCACCCGGTCGTGGACGGTCGCGCTCGACATGTCGATACGTCGGGCGATCTCGCTGAAGGTGGTCCGCGCGTTCTCCTGGAGGATGCGGAGGATGTGGCGGTCCGTCTCGTCGAGTTCCATGCGCGGGGGGACACGCCCCAGGGTGATAAGAGACCGTACTTCCGGCGGTTTCACGTGCGGAATCTCGCCGGGTGGCGTGCGCCGGTGAGGGTGCTGAACGTCAGTGAAGTTCCGAGGCGGCTGCGCGAGGGAAGCGCACCACAGTGGAGCGGAACGTAGTGAAGCGGAACGAGGAGCGCAATCGGCTGGGGAGGGCGTGGTGCGGTCGCGGGGCTGTGCGGTCATAGACGCTCGCGATAGTCGGCGTCCTGGTCGACCAGCCGGTTCAGGGGTCGTGACGGGACGACCACGAGAAACCGGAGACCAGTCCGGCCCGACCCACCAGAACGGACTCCCCGCTCACGCAGTCCGAATCTTCTCTATCTCGCGTGCCGCCGCCAGCACCGCCTCGTGTCGCGTCCCGTTCGAGGCCACGAGACCCTGACTCTCGTGTGTCCACGGGTCGCCGTGGAGGTCGGTCACGGTCCCACCGGCCTGGCGCACCAGATACACGCCTGCGACCGTATCCCAGGGGTTCACCTCGACGTTGGTGATGGTCGCCTCCATCGCCCCCGAAGCCACCATGCCCAGGACGGCCTGCGCGCAGCCGAACCGCCGCATGTCGCCGAAACGCTCGACGATGACCTCACAGGCACGACTGTACTCGTCCCGGCGGTCGTACTCCCACCAGATGGTCGGGCAGACCACGAAGCGGTCGAGGTCGTCCTTCTGGCTCACCGCGAGTTCCTCTCCGTTCAGGGACGCCCCGTCGGGCCCGGCAGTGTAGTAATCACCGAGCGCCGGCATCGCATTCGCGGCTGCGACCGCCTCCCCGTCGACGACCGCCGCGACGCTCGTCGCCCACACCGGGATGTCACGGACGTAGTTGTTCGTCCCGTCGATGGGGTCGATGACCCACACCGGCCCCGAGTCGGGGACCGACTTCAGCTCGTCGTCCTCCTCACCGACGATGGCGTCGTCGGGGAACTCCCCGCGGATGTGTTCGATGACTGCCCGCTGGGCGTCCCTGTCTGCCTGCGTCACCACGTCCGTCTTCTGGCCCTTCTCTTCGATGGCGATACCGGTCCGGAAGCCATCGGCCGCAACTTCGGCCCCCGCTCGCGCGGCGTCCCGTGCCACCCGAACGCGGTCTGCGTACTCGGTCATGCCCACACTCCGGGCACCCGGACGAAAATACCCACCGGTTTCTGCCATCCGGCAAGAAACTTTATCTCGAACGGCAGCCGTGAATAATCATGGTTAGCGTGTACGCCGAACTGTTCGTCCTCCTCTGTCTGGTCGGGTTCTTCGTCATGGGCTGGCAGAAACTCACCAGACTGAACCGGGGTGAACGACCCGAACCCGACGTGGAGTACACCGATAGCGGAAGGATGGACAGCGGCTCGATGGACACCGACGGTGACGGCAGAGTCACGCTCGTCGAGCGACTTCGACGCGAGTGACCCACCATGCTGTGACAGAACAACGCTTTTGCCCCTCGACCGGCCATCTCCGGGTATGGTCGAAGCTGTCCAGATCGGTCTGTTCGCCGTCGCCATCCTGTTCATGCTCGCCCTCCGCTGGAAGTTCGGCGGGACGACGAACGACGGCCCCAGCCACGCCGACAACAACCCGTTCGTCGGCGACGACGACGACAACGAACGCGGCTTCTGAGCGCCGCTGTCGCTGATTCTCTATTTCGTTCGTCAGAAGTTTGCGAGGGCAAGACGCTCCGTCTTGCCGCACTGTTGCCAGTGCGAGGGAAGGGATTTGAACCACGGTCGCAACGAGTTGCTCCCTGGCTCAAATCCCTCCGTTCGTGGCGACTCTACAGGAGCAGAGCGCAAGTCCGCCACCAGTTGGTACTCGACGAGCGTTACGTCCGCAGAAGTTTGCGAGGGCAAGACGCTCCGTCTTGCCGCACTGTTGCCAGTGCGAGGGAAGGGATTTGAACCCTTGGACCTCTACAGGAGCGGATCTTGAGTCCGCCGCCGTTTCCAGGCTTGGCTACCCTCGCACGCGGCTGCCTTGCGGTGGTGCTTGCCCCTACTCGGGTGACTCCCTTTAATCGCGCGATTCTGGACTGCGGTCGTTTCGTACCACGACGTCCAAATTCGTCGTGAAGACGGGATGGTGGAGACGAGATGGACGTCTCTGTTTCCCTCTCAGACGGTGTTGTGGCGGCACTGTTCGGCCGAATACACCATCCCGAACACGAAGCTGTCGGTCTGCGTGACGTTCACGTCGGGATTTGCGTACCCCCGCGCCCGAAGCTCGTCACCGAAGTCGAAGCCGTCACTGTCGACGTCCACGTAGTCGATACCGAAGCTGTCGCCGACCTGCGTGTCGACCTGTGAGGCGAACGTCGACAGGTCGTCGTTCGACCCCGGAAGCGTCCACCGTAGCTGGTAGACGTTGGCGACGTTCGGAGCCGAACAGTCACTGTCCGTCGTCGCGACCGAGACGGGTGCCAACAGCATCGGGTCGAGTTCGAGTGCCTCGAAGAACCCCGTGAACGACCCCTCGTACACGACGTTGGCCGCATCGAAATCTCCCGTGAGGCCGGGGTCGGCCGAAACCCGCAGATGCACGAAGTCGGGCCATTCCCCGTCGTCGTCTCCGAGTAGCGCGGGGTCGTCGCCCGCTTGTTCTTCCGGTTCGAACACGCCGTTTTCTGGTCGACGCGGGAGTGCCCCGAACTCGTCGGTGGCGAGCATCGACGAGGAGACGTACGACGGGTTGCCACACGTCGTGATGGAGATGGTCAACAGACCGCGGTCGCCTGGTTTCACGTCCTGTAGTGAGACGAGTAGTCCGACCGCCCCGTCGATGAACCCCTCGACCGTGTCGCGACAGGCGTCCATGGTGGTGACCGACGTGAGCCACGCCGTGCGGGACGCGCTGAAACGACTGTCGGCAGCAGCGAGCAGTTGCGGGGCAGCAAACTGTTCGAACATCCACTCCTCCCCCGCGACGGGGCGAAGCGACGCCCTGAGTGGGTCGTTCGGTTGTAGTTCGAACCTGTTTCCTGGTTCGTACAGGCTTCTGAACGCTACTTTCACGTCGACGCGACCTGCGCTGTACTCACCTTCTGCATCTTCCTCGTCGCCGTAATACGCGGCGGTCGTGCCGATACCGGTACCTGCGGCTGCGACGCCGACGGTCCCGATACCGGCGAGTAGGTTTCGTCTGGTATATCGTGCCATTGTGGGTTGTGTCGTCGATGGTTCCACACCCGCCGCGACGTACGTGTACATTCGAGTGAACGCGGCTTACATACGCTGGTGTTCGACCGAATAAGTGACACGTTTCGCCACCTCGAATCTGGTGTTCATCGGGGGAATCGGAACGGACCAGACGAAGCCGCCCCAGTCGGTCAGTTAGCGAACGATTAGATGGCGCGGCTCGGCGGAGAATCGTTCGTCCGTCCCGCATTAGATGACACACACCGAGAACAAGCACAGCCAACCGCCGAACGCAGCACAGATACAGGGTGAGGAGGTCTGCGTTCGCCACCCCGGTCGTCTCTACGCGGTGTCGGGACGGATACGGTTGACCGTCCCGGCGATGGAGACGTAGTAGAGGAACCCGTCGGGGCCCACGTCGAAGTCGACGACGGGACCGACGTCCGTCGCGAAGTCGAAGTCACCGGTGACGGTGCCCTGTCCGTCGAGCGTGAGGTAGCGGATGAACCCGCGGACGAAGTCGCCGTAGAAGTACGCCCCGTCGAACTCCTCGGGGAACGCGTCGCCCCGGTAGACGAGCCCGCCGGTGATGGACGCGGGCTGGAGGTTGTGCCTGTAGAAGAACCACGATGACTGGGTCCTGACCCCGTTACAGAGCGGGCTTTCGACCTCACAGAGTGGCCAGCCGTAGTTCGCGTCCCGTTCGCCGACGAACACGTATTCGCGAGAGGTGACCTGGTTGTTGCTGCCGACGTCCCCCAGGATGAAACGGTCCAGCACCGGGTCGAAGGACCCACGGAAGGGGTTGCGCAAGCCCTTCGCCCATATCTCGGGGCGTGCTCTCGAGACATCGACGTACGGGTTGTCGTCGGGAATCTCTCCGTCGTCGGTCAGGCGGATGATGCTCCCGTCGACGTTGGTGACGTCCTGGGCGTTGAGCGGGTTCACGAACCCGTCTCCGATGGCGAGGAGGAGGTTCGTGTCCGAGTCGAACGCCATCGCACCCCCGTAGTGTCGGCCGAGGAGGTTCGGGAAGAACGAGATTCGTGGATTGATCTTCTGCCAGACGACGGTCTCCGAAGACGGGTCGGCCGTGGGCCCGCTCGCGTCGAACCACGAGATTCGGTTTCGCCCACTCTGCGCGTTCGAGTAGTAGACGTAGAGCCGGCCGTTCGAGTCGAAGGCGGGGTGGACGGCGAGCGTCGTAACCCCGGCGTCACCGGTGGTCGCGACGTTCGGGATGGTTAGCAAGGGTACTGGTGTCACGGGGAGGGTGTCGGTGGCCGTGTCGACGGACAACACGCGACCACCTCGCTCCCCGACGAACAGGCGACCGTCCGGAGCGAACACCAGCGACACGGGACCAGCCAACCCCTCCACGACGACCTCGTCGACGAATCCCTCCTGGCTGAAAGCGAGGGCCGCAGTCGTCCCGGTACCGTCGAACGTGCCAGCGGCATCGACGCGTGCTGTCCCGGCACCTGCGAGTGCCAGCCCGGCGGAACCCGTGCCGAGAGACCGAAGGAAGCTCCGCCGAGAACTCGACCCGGTCGAGTCTCCAGACACGTATCTGCCACGTGTTGTATCAGATTCCATGAATAGAGGATGTCGCCAGCAGGGATAAGAAAATCTTTGATATGTACAATCCAGATATACTTTTTCTGGGTGCCGCGACGACAGCGAGAACAGCGACGATCCCGCCGGCGATTCCTCGGCTAGTTCGGGCCCGGTGACGTCCGGCAGACAGAATACACTCACCGGTCGAATGGGTATCGAGCGACCACGCGGTCGCCGGATTCGTCGGTGTCGACCAGTGCGAGTTCGTCGACCACGAAGGAGAACGACGGCTTGCGGTCGTTGAGGAACGCGACGACGGGACCGAGTGCTGCCGACCTGAGGTCACCGTGTGCGAGGGTGACGTGTGGTTGCCAGGCGGCTGGCTGGTAGTACGCGTTCGGGTGGTCGGCCTCGCCGATGGCAACGTCGAAGACGGTCCGCTGGAGTGTCGAGAGGGCCTCGGTGCGGACGACCGGACAGTGGACGACCGGCGCTTCGCCGGGGAACACGCCGATACCAGCGGTCTGGACGACGAAGGGGTCGAACGCGGCGGCGACACGCGACAGGTGTTCGTCGACGCTGTCGTCGTAGCGGGCGGCCCCGTGATACGAACAGTGAGGGGGCACCGGAGACCCGTCGGGAAGGCCGAACCGGTCGTGGAGGTCGCGCCAGAGGCGCGCGACCTCCTCGGCGCTCTCCCCCGAGAGCGTGGTGACGATGGCGAAGGTCATGTGCAGAGTGAAGGGCCCGACTGACATATCTCGTTCGTGAGGAGTGGAGGCAGGAGACAGTCGTCGAGCCGTGACCGACGACCGACCGAACGCGTCCGTGACGGCGGCAGCCGGAGTGGGTCCGGCGCAAACACATAGATTATGCACCGTAACTCGGAACCGTGACGCATGGACTCTCGGATTCCAGGCTTCTACGAGTTACCGCCGTCCGAGCGGCTCGACGTGCTCGCCGACCGGTGTGACCTCTCAGCGGCGGCACGCGACGCACTCGAATCCACGTCGGACCTCGCCACCGCCGACCAGCTCTCTGAGAACGTCTTCTCGACCATCGGCTATCCACTGAGCGTCGCGACGAACTTCCGCATCGACGGGACCGACCGGCTGATTCCGATGGCGACGGAAGAGAGCAGCGTCGTCGCCGCCGCCGCCCACGGGGCGAAACTGGCGCGTGAGCGTGGCGGGTTCTCGACCTCGGTCACGGGACCGTACATGGTCGGCCAGATTCAGGTCACCGACGTAGACGACCCACACGCCGCGAAAGCACGTGTCCTCGAACACGCGGACGATATCCGGGCCGAGGCGAACGACCAGGGCGTCCTCGTCTCACACGGAGGCGGGTGCGACGACGTACACGTTCGTGTCCTGGAGACGCCGACCGGGGAGATGCTGGTCGTCCACCTCGTCGTGAACACGCAGGACGCGATGGGTGCAAACGCCGTCAACACGATGGCCGAAGGGGTCGCGCCGACCGTCGCGGACCTGACCGGCGGCGAGGTCGTGCTCAGAATCCTGTCGAACCTGGCCGACCGACGAATCGCTCGCGCCCGCTGTACGATACCACCCGGGGCGCTGGACCGGGACGACACGGACCGCTCGGGCGCAGAAGTCAGAGACCGTATCGTCGACGCCTGGGCGTTCGCCGCCGCCGACCCCTACCGTGCTGCCACGCACAACAAGGGCGTCCTCAACGGGATGGACAGCCTCGCGCTCGCGACGATGAACGACTGGCGGGCCATCGAAGCCGGGGCCCACGCGTACGCCGCACGTGACGGCTACGGCCCGCTCACGACGTACGAGGTCGACGCCGACGGGAACCTGTCGTGCAGTATCGAGGTCCCCGTCCAGGTCGGCGTCGTCGGCGGTGCGACGCGGGCGCACCCGACCGCCAATGCCGCGATGGAACTCCTCGACGTGGAGACGGGCGACGAACTCGCCGGTATCTTCGCGGCGGTGGGCCTCGCGGAGAACCTCGCCAGTATGCGGGCACTGGCAGACGAAGGTATCCAGACCGGCCACATGAAACTGCACGCGAAGAACGTCGCCGCCGAGGCCGGGGCACCCGAGGACCTCGTCGACGAGGTCGCCGCACGGATGGTCGCCGAGGACGACGTCCGGGCGAGTCGCGCTCGCGAACTCGTCGCCGACCTGACCGAGTAGGCCGGTTTCTTCGAGAGGAAGCCCCCGACCGCAGCGATGGATTGACCCGCCTCCCGGCCGAACAAACGCCCAGATGGACGAGCACACGACCGACCCGACCGTCGGCCCGCCCCGACAGGGCACACCGACCGGCTGGCTCCCCGAACAGGGGCGCTGGGAGCACGACACCCTCCGGCGCGCCCTTGTCCACGGCGTCCGGCTCTACAACGCCGGTGCCTTCCACGAGTCCCACGACTGCTTCGAGGACGAGTGGTACAACTACGGCAGAGGGAACGCCGAGAGCATGTTCCTCCACGGGATGGTGCAGGTCGCCGCCGGCGCGTACAAGCACTACGACTTCGAGGACGACGACGGGATGCGGTCGCTCTTTCGCACCGCCCTCCAGTACTTCCACGGCTTGCCGGGTGACTACTACGGCGTCGACCTGCGCGAGATTCGGACCGTGCTCACGAACGCGCTACAGGAACCGTCAGAACTCGACGGCTGGCGGATTCGGCTCGACGGGGAACGCCCCGACGCCCGCGACGTAGATTACGAGTACGCCGAGTCGACAGAACACGGGCCGTGAGCGCCCCCGTCCGTTCTTACTGCCCGTACCCGATGGGCGTCCTGCCCGTCCCCGTCACGAACAGTTTGTCGAGCTGTGCGCCGTCCTCGCGGAAGGCGACCGTGAGCGTGTGAGTGCCCTCGGCGAGGGAGAACCGGCGACGGTCCGACCAGTCGTCGGTCGCTGGTTCGGGGACGCCGTCCCACGAGAAGTCGCGGTCGCCGCCGACGCCGCCCCAGCGAATCCAGTCGCCGTCGTCCATGCGGACCCAGAACGAGTCGTCCTCGTCGCTGGGGTGGTGCGCCCGGCCGAACACCTCGTACTCCCCGCCTCGCACCTCGAACTCGTAGGTCAGGTGGCCCTCCTCGGGCGGTTCGTGGCTGCTGTCGACGCCGCCCGCGACGACGTAGGTCTCGCCGGAGGCGTTGGGGTCTGACTTCGTCTCGAACGGTGCCCGGATGGTCGTGTCCTCGGCCTCGAACCAGACTTCTTCGGGCGGAGACCGTGGCGGCGAGTCGAGGTATCCGCCCGTGATTCGCTCGTCGCTGACGGCGTCGTCGGGCATCGGGCGACCCTTCACGGCGATGCCGTACTCGTCGTACAGCTGGCGGTTGGTCTTCCCGACGAGGTTGCCGGCGTCGGTCCCCGCCAGTTCTGTCAGGTCGTCCGCGCCGAGCTGGTCGACCGTTTTCTGGTCCGGGATGGGCACGTGGTCGGGACGCTGGGCCTCGTAGTACACCTGCCGCCCGTCGAGGACGACGCCGCCGTCGGGGTCGAACACCTCGTCTGCGCCACGGTCGTCGGGTTCGTCGAGGGCGACACGGAGGTTCCCGCGGCTGCCGCGCTCGAAAGTACAGTTCTCCAGTTTGATGCGCCGCGAGGGGTGCGGGTGGCCGTCCTCGACGCTGACGTTCACGTCGTTGGCGAACCGGCTGTCGCGGTAGACCGTGATGCCCCGCGGGAGCGGCCTGGCCCCGACTTTCCAGCCCTCCACGTCGAGGCCCTCGAAGACGACGTGGAAGGGATACGGCGTGTTCCGGTTGATGCCGACGCTGTTCAGCGACTCGGGGTGCTTTTCGGCCTGCTCGTCGTCGACGGCCCGTTTCGTCGCCTCGCGGCCGCGACCCCAGACGAGCCGGGTGTCTTTCACCCGGAGATTGTGGCTGTAGCGAATCGAGAGTCCGTTGTTCCCGCCCTCGGCGTTGCCGTGGTCGGGCGCGGCGACGCGGCCCCACGACCGGACGAGCGGGCCGACGTTGAACGCGGTGAACCCCTCGACGACGCTGTAGTCCTCGAAGCGTTCGTGGTCCCAGCCGAACTGGTGTCGGGAGATATCGAGGCCGCCCCCGGAGGCGAACGTCGTGTTGTTCCGGAACGACTCGATAGGGACGTACGCCGAGGAGACCTTTCCGTCGTACACGTGGTCGGACTCGACGAGGTGGGGCATCTGCTCGTCGTCCACGAACTTCAGGGGGAAGTTCGCGACCGTCCCGCGCCGGTCGTGTATCTCCTCGCCGGGGCGCAGTTCGCGGTCGATGAGCGGCCGGTTCCAGAAGACGAAGCCGTGGTGGCGATGCCCGGCCGCGACGTTGTCCTCGATGGTCAGGGCGGGTCCCTGGAACCAGAAGCCGTGGCCGCCGTGGCCGAAGTCGTCCACGTCGCCCGGGTCGTCGTCGCCCATGTCGAAGTCACGGGAGTCCGGCAGGTCGCCGCTCCCCTCGGACCGGAGCGCGAAGTTCCGTTTGAACGTCCCGCGCTCGTTCCCGGCCTCGGCGACGAACCCCGCGCCGAACACGTCGTAGGTGACGGAGTCGGTGACCTCGGCGTAGCTGTGGTGGTTGACGACGCCCCAGCCGGGACCTCCTCTCACGGCGACGCCTTTCACGGTGTGCGGTTCCTCGGTCTCGATACCGGTCTTGTGGAAGTGCAGGGCGTACCGGGCGCGGGGGTTCGGCGGCACGTCCTCGGGTGGCTTCCCGTGGATGGGGTTCGTGAAGGCGTAGGACTTGTCGGTCCGGCCGAGGCCGTACAGGCCGGCGTAGTGGACCGCCACTTTCCGGGACATGAACATGGTGTGTCCGCGCCGGGGGACGGCCTCGTTCTCGGAGACGAACTGGACGTTCCGGTCGAGGTTCTGGACGTACGCCGAGAGGTCGGACTTCGGCGGGCTGTGGTCGTACTTGAGGGAGCGGTCGAGTTCGACGGTCGACCCCGAGACACCGGTGACGAACACCTCTTCGTCCTCGTTCGCCATCGGGTCCATCCCGGCGACGACCAGCCGGTCGCCCTCGTCCCAGTTCGTCGGTTCCTCTGGCAGTTCGAGCGACTGGTCGCCGGGCATCGGGGCGCTGGCGAGCGCCGACCAGGTCGTCTTCTCGGTGCCGTGAACCCGGACCTCGCCGAGAGCGAGCAACCCGGTACTCAGGCGCTCGGGGTCCCAGTCCTCGTCGATGGGGCCGAGGTCGACGAAGGTGACCCGTGCCTCCGAGTCGCGGGCGATGGGACGCGACTCGCGACCGATCTGGAGGACGCTCTCGGGCATCGTGACCAGCGTCTCCGTCCGGAGGTGGCTATCTCGCTTCGGGTGGAACGCCAGTGCGCCGTCGACCCGGAGCGTCTTCAGCCGGGCCGTCGACCCACCCGCCAGCGTGACGGTCACGTCCGCCGGAATCTGGGCACGTGCGAAGTCGTCGGGGACGCTCCCGCCCCAGGTTCGCGGGTCGTGCCACGTCCCATCCCGCTTCGCGCGATGGGTGACCTGGTCCTCCGAGACCAGTGCCTCGATGGCGCTCTGGTCGTGGTGGTCCGGCGGGCTCGCTGCTCTCCCCGGCGGTGGGACCTCGACGCCACCGGCCGCGACCGACGCGAGGTTCGGCAGGCCGAACCGTCCGAGTGCAGCACCAGCGGTTCCGGCCCCGAGCGTCGCGAGCAACAGTCGCCGGGTCGGTGCGAGGTCGCTCGCGCCCTTCTCCAGTGCGGCCACGCGCTCCTCGATGTCTGAGCCGACGCGCCCCCCGTCTCCGGCGTCGAATCCCCCATCGTTATTCTCACGTGACATTACTGTGGCCCTCCACGTCCTGTCGTCACATCCATCTCTGTGTACACCTCAGAGACATGGATGATAAAGGTTGGACTCCGTTCAGGTTTCGCCGCCGCCGCCCCCATTCCGCCACTCCTCCGCCACTCCTGTTAGAAAAGTATTATTTTCTGTGTCACGGCCGTTTCGCCGGTCCGTACTGCTCGCTGACGTGGTTCTTTATCGCCGCCACCACCGCCGGGTCGTAGGTCCAGAACCCCTCGAACGAGCCGGGACTCGTCTCTTCGGCGAGCAGGGCACACGCACTCAGGTCGTCGCCACCCCCGTCGTAGACGACGAACCAGAACCGACCGATCTCCTCTGAGTCGACCGGATAGTACCACACGTTGACCATCGACTCCGGCGACCAGTCCAGCCGGCCGTACACGTGAACGGACAGGTCACCACGGCTGGCCAGTTGCTCGTACACCACCACCTGCTCTTTCAGCGCACTGAGCCGCTGGAAGCCGGTGTGGAGTTCACCCCGACCCACCCGCCACGCCCGGTCTTCGATCTCGCGCGACGCGGCGAGCAACTGGCGTTTGTCCAGCGACCGGAAGACGGTGTCGTCGAGGAGTTCGAGTAGACACCGGAACGCGGCGTTGTGGTAGTGCGGGCTGAGTTCTCTGGCACAGTCCGGCGAGACGAGCTGTGAGACCGCACAGAGGCCGACGCTGCCGATGTATCCCCCGTCGTCGCTCACGACGATGAACCCGTCCTGGTCACCCGCCGGGAGCGGCTCGTACCGGATAGTCACGTTCCGCGCCTCGAACGCGAGGTCGAGGTCCTGAATCGGTTCTGTCGAGTACACTGTCATCGTCTTGCGACGGGACCGCATCCGTTCGAGAATCTGAGCGAGGGACATGGCGAAGACTCCGATACCCAGAGATACGTCTCGGGCAGGCATAGAGATTGGTCACGGAATCTCGTCCACTCCGAGTCCGAATCCCTTTTCTGCCGCCGGGACGGACCACGCAGGTCGATGAAGGTGACAGTGCTGGGCGATGGTGAACCCGAGGTCGCGGTCGTCGCCGGTGTCCACGGGGACGAACCCTGTGGGGTCCACGCAGTCGAGACGCTCCTCGACAGGTCTCCGAACCTGGACCGGGCGGTGAAGTTCGTGGTCGCCAACGAGGCGGCTGTCGAGCGATGCGTCCGTTACGTCGAGGAGGACCTCAACCGTGCGTTCCCCGGCTACCCGGACGGGGACACCCACGAGAAGCGCCTCGCGTACGACCTCGCACACGAACTCACTGGCTGTCGTGTCCTCGCCCTGCACTCGACACAGTCACACGACGAGCCGTTCGCGGTCGTCGACGGCGTGGACGACGTCGTCCGCGAGGTCTGCCCCGGCCTCCCCCTCGCGGCCATCGTCGAGACCGGCCGGTACGTCGAAGGCCGGATATTCAACTCGGTCCCCCAGACCATCGAGGTCGAGTGTGGGCTGCAAGGGAGCGAGGACGCGAAGCGAAACGCGGTCCACCTGACGGAGTCGTTTCTCACCGCGGTTGGGGCGCTTCCGGGGACGATTCCGCCCCGGCGCGTCCCCATCTACCGACTCACCGACCGGGTTCCAAAGGTCGCAGCCGACGAGTACGAGGTGTTCGCCGCGAACTTCGAACGCGTCGAATCGGGCGAGGCGTTCGCCGCGGTCGACGGCGAGTCACGGGTCGCCGAGGAGGAATTCTACCCCGTGTTGCTCTCTGCGTACGGCTACGAGGACGTGTTCGGCTACGCCGCAGAGAAGGTCGGGACGGTCGGTCAGACCTCGTCCCGGTGACCGACGGCCGCGACCAGCAGCGCCGGGTCGACGCCTGTCAGTTCGGCGACCTGGTCGGCGGGCAGGTCCAGCGTGTCGGCCGCCAGCATCGCCCCCTGCAGGTGGACGATTTTCCGGCGCTCGGGGGCACGCTTTTCCATCGGGTCGCTCTCCGGTCGGGACCCGCTCGCCGACTCCAGGTGGTAACTCGCCAGTACCGCGTCGAGATACACCTCGTCGTCGATGCTCGCGTCCTCGTCGGTGACGAGCCGGACCAGCCGGGCGAGGATGGCGAGTGTCGTCGAGAGCAGGTACGGCAGGTCGTCCGCTGACGCCTCGTCACTCGTCTCGGTCTCTCGCCGCGTCTGGACCGCGAGCGCGGTCCGTTCGAGCCGTTCGAGCAGCACTACGAGCGCGAGGTACTCGCCCGGGTCGTCCGGCTCGGCGAGCAACTGTGCGAGCAACTGCCCCTGCCAGCGCCCGGCGTTGCGGACGACGGTCCGGACGCCGGTCTGGAGGGGGTCCGAAATCGGCAGGTCTGCGGCCAGCGCGTCGAGGCTCTCCGGGTCGGTGAGTCCGCCAACGCCGAACCGGTTCGCATACCTGGATGCTGACTCCCGGAACCGCTCCTCTGGTGAGAGCGAGAGCACGTCGTCCGCCAGGACCATCGGCTCGGGGAGTCCGAAACTTCCGGTCGCACTCGTCGCGAGGTCGAGCATCGGCCGCAGGCCCTCGGCGAGGACGGTAATCGCGGGAACGGGTTCCTGCGCCACTGGCGGCTGTGTCTCCTCGTGGGCGCTCTCTCTGTCATCCGCCGAATCGCCCTGGTTCTCCCCCGTCATTCGTCGGGCGAGTCGAACTCGACCAGCGTCAGCTCACGGTCGAGGTAGCAGTAGTCGTGGGGCGGGTCGCCCACCACCTCGCTGATGCGGTACTCCTCGTCGAAGGCTGCCCCGTCGGGGACGCAGAACTCGTGGCTCGGGCACTCGGTGTGCGGGCACGGCCCGGCGAGTGACACCTTGCTTCCGGCGTAGGCGTGTTTCGACGGGACGTTCGCACGGACCGAGACGGGTTCGACCTCGACCGCCCGGACCCCCTCGTCGTGGACCGCACACTCCAGGGTCTGGGCGTTCTCGCGTAACTCGTTGACCCTGTACTTCACGCCCTCCGAGAGGTTGAGGCACTGCCCCCGATAGGGACAGCCCTCGCACAGACTGGATTCGCCCTCGTAGACGAACTCCTGGCCGGCGTGGGCGAGACGGGCACCGATGAGCGTGACTTTGGACATGTCGCGTCGTACACCCCCGCCGCGGTTAAGCGCTTCCCGTCACTCAGTGGAGCAGTCGGTCAACTCGTCGAGTTTCGCGAAGTAGTCCTCGCGGGGGACCTGGTACACATCCCGCGGGTCTATCTCGCCGTCGGCGAACCGTCGGGCCAACTCGACCGCGCCCGTGACGGCGTCCTCGCGGTTCTCGAACCGGTTCGTCTCCTGAAGCTGGACCTCGGGTTCGAAGTACAGCGTGACGTACCAGTCGCCCGAAACGGCGTCCTCGCGGGAGACGCCCGGCCGGCGGTGGTTCCGGCGACCCCGTGTGAGGTACAGCGTCGGGAGACACGCCGCGGGGAACTGCTCGGAGTCGAACACGTCGGGCCGGTAGGCGAGGATACAGCGGCCGTCGGGCTCCTCGTTCCACACCGTCCAGCCCGCTGGGAGGTCCTCGAAGGTGGTCATTGCGAGCCACTAGTCGAAGCGGGAATATAAATGGCCCATTCGCGTGGTCGGTCTGGGCGACGGTGCAGTGACCGGGGGGAGAACATCCCGTTCGAACGGTCCGTTACCGTCCGGCTCCCAGACCAGTGAGGAGACGAGAAACCGCCGGACATCGTACACCCGAAACGCGACCCCATATAAAGGAGGGGGTCGGCACACCGTGTCGGCAGAACAACGTATAACGTTCTTACGCACTGAAATCGATTCTCTTAAAAGGAGAGTATATACTGGTAAATATTTGTTGGGGTCAAACTTATGCGGCTCCGAATCGGAGTTGTATACACCCCTCGGTATCCCCTACCGACGTGACCGCCCTGCCCTTTCCGGACGCCCCCTCGACATCCACTCGCGTGGGAGGCCCGGCTACACGCCGCAGGGTGGTGAAAGTTCACACATGGCACAATGTTCCGTCGCCACGAGGCGACAGACGCACCTGACGGTGGCGTCGTTCGAGTGGCGACGCGGGGGTGCACCGCCGCCCAGAACGAGCGAATGACGTCGGAGGAATACCGAGCCAGGCGTCCGCCGTGTCGCGCGCGAACCGTGCGACCGGGAGGCGTGCTCGGCACGCGGCGAACACCGAACCTGTCCACGATAGCATGACCGACACCAGAGAATCACTCGCGGAACTGAGCAACGAATACAAGGAGTCGATGCCTTCGGACTTACGAGAGACCAAGTCCTTCGACTGGTACCTCAACGAGCTGTACGAGGACCCACTCGTCGCCCGCAACGCCCACCAGCGCGTGGCCGACATGTTCGACTTCTACGGTACAGAATACGACGAACACGAGGGCATCGTCAAGTACAAACTCGCCACGGAGGACCCGCTCCACGAGGGTGAGAACACCTTCTACGGGAAGGTCATCCACCAGAGCATCCACGAGTTCGTCAACAAGATCAAATCCGGGGCTCGCGGCCTCGGCCCGGAGCGGCGTATCAAACTGCTGCTCGGGCCAGTCGGCTCCGGGAAGTCCCACTTCGACCGGATGTGCCGGAAGTACTTCGAGGACTACACCCTCCGCGAAGAAGGACGGATGTACACCTTCCGGTGGACGAACCTCTGTGACATCGTCGACGACCAGGACCCGGCAGACGACGTGGTCCGGTCGCCGATGAACCAGGACCCACTGGTCCTCATCCCGGAACGTCAGCGCCAGCGCGTGCTCGACGAGCTCAACAAGCTCCACGACGCGCCGTACACCATCCGGAACGAGCAGGCGCTCGACCCCGAATCCGAGTTCTACATGGACAAACTCCTCGAATACTACGAGGACGACCTCCAGTCCGTCCTGGAGAACCACGTCGAGGTCATCCGCCTCATCGCCGACGAGAACAAACGGCAGTGTCTGGAGACCTTCGAGCCCAAAGACAAGAAGAACCAGGACGAGACCGAGCTGACGGGCGACGTCAACTACTCGAAGATCGCCATCTACGGCGAGTCCGACCCGCGGGCGTTCGACTACTCCGGCGCGTTCTGTAACGCGAACCGGGGCATCTTCAGCGGTGAGGAGCTGCTGAAGCTGCAGCGGGAGTTCCTGTACGACTTCCTGCACGCGACGCAGGAGATGACCATCAAGCCGAAGAACAACCCGCGAATCGACATCGACCAGGTCATCGTCGGGCGGACGAACATGCCCGAGTACAAGGACAAGAAGGGCGACGAGAAGATGGAGGCGTTCAACGACCGGACCAAGCGCATCGACTTCCCGTACGTCCTCGGCTACGAGGAGGAGTCGGACATCTACCGCAAGATGCTGAACAACGCGGACGTGCCCGACATCCACGTCGAGCCCCACGCGCTGGAGATGGCCGGTCTGTTCGCCGTCCTCACCCGCATCGAGGAGCCCGACACCGAGACCGTCGAGATGATACAGAAGGCGAAGGCCTACAACGGCGAGATCGACGACGGTGACGACATCGACGTCAAGAAGCTCCGCGAGGAGGCCGAGTCCAAGGCCGAAATCGGCGAAGGCATGGAAGGCGTCTCGCCCCGGTTCATCGGCGACGAGATAGCCGAGGCCATCATGGACTCCAAGCACCGCGGCCGCCAGTTCCTGTCGCCGCTGACCATCTTCAACTTCTTCGAGGAGAACCTGGAACACCACGGGTCGATTCCGGAGGAGAACTTCGAGACGTACTACAGATACCTCGAGATGGTCCGCGAGGAGTACAAGGCCCGCGCCATCGAGGACGTCCGCCACGCGCTGGCGTACGACATCGACGAGATACAGCGCCAGGGTGAGAAGTACATGGACCACGTCATGGCCTACATCGACGACGACACCATCGAGGACGACATCACGGGCCGCGACCAGGAGCCCGACGAGAAGTTCATGCGCTCCATCGAGGAGAACCTCGACATCCCCGAGGACCGCAAGGACGACTTCCGTCAGGAGGTCTCGAACTGGGTCAGCCGTCGCGCCCGCGAGGGGACGACGTTCAACCCGCAGGACAACGAACGCCTCCGCCGCGCCCTCGAACGCAAGCTCTGGGAGGACAAGAAACACAACATCAACTTCAGCGCCCTCGTGTCGGCCAACGAGACCGACGACGACGAACGGAACTCGTGGGTCGACGCGCTCATCGAACAGGGCTACTCGCGTGACGGCGCGAAAGAGGTGCTCGAGTTCGCTGGCGCGGAGGTCGCCAAAGCAGAGATGGAAGACTGATGAGCAGGGGAGACGACTTCGTCACGGCCGGCGACCGCGCCCTCGAAGAGACCTACGAGGGGCCGATGTCGCTCGCCGAGTACGTCGACCGGGTGTTCGAGCAGCCGAGCATCGCCAGCCACGCCTCGAAGTACCTGTTGCAGGCCATCGAGGCGGCCGGTACCCGGACCGTCATCGAAGAGGGTGAACAGAAAGAGCGCTACCGCTTCTTCGACGACCCTCACAACGACGGTGAACACGCCGTCCTCGGCAACACGGAGGTGCTCAACTCCTTCGTGGACGACCTCCGGTCTATCGCGTCCGGCCGCGGCAAACACGAGAAGATCCTGTGGTTCGACGGGCCCACGGCGACGGGCAAGTCCGAGCTGAAGCGCTGTCTCATCAACGGTCTCCGCGAGTACTCGAAGACGACGGAGGGCCGGCGGTACACGGTCGAGTGGAACATCGCCTCCGGCGGTGGTGGCCGCGGCCTGAGCTACGGCGACGACCTCGGCGGCGACGACGAGACGAACTGGTACGAATCGCCCGTTCAGTCGAACCCACTGACGGTGTTCCCGCCGGAGGTCCGCGACGACCTCATCTCGCAGGTCAACGCCACGCTCGACTCGGACGTGCCCATCAACGTGACACAGCGTCTCGACCCGTTCAGCCGCGAAGCGTACGACTACCTGGAGGAGATGTACCGCCGGAAGGGTCGCAAGGACCTCTTCTCGGCTATCGCCGACAGCCGGCACCTCCGGGTGAAGAACTACATCGTCGACGTGGGCAAGGGCGTCGGCGTCCTCCACAGCGAGGACGACGGCACGCCCAAAGAGCGTCTGGTCGGCTCGTGGATGCACGGCATGCTCCAGAAGCTCGACTCACGCGGACGCAAGAACCCGCAGGCGTTCAGCTACGACGGCGTCCTCAGCCAGGGCAACGGCCTGTTGACCATCGTCGAGGACGCGGCCCAGCACGCCGACCTGCTGCAGAAGCTGCTCAACGTCCCCGACGAGGGGACGGTGAAGCTCGACAAGGGCATCGGGATGGACATCGACACGCAGTTGCTCATCATCTCGAACCCCGACCTAGAGGCCCAGCTCAACCAGCACGCCGAACGACAGGGGATGGACCCACTGAAAGCACTCAAGCGCCGGCTCGACAAGCACGAGTTCGCGTACCTGACGAACCTCTCGCTGGAGACCGAACTCATCCGCCGCGAGCTCACCGGCGAGCACACGGTCTGGACGGCCGAGTCGTACGACGACCTGGCCGCGAAGATTCGCCAGCCGGTCACGGTCTCGGTGAAGCAGGCCTCGGGCGAACTCATGGACAGGGAGTTCGCACCACACGCCATCGAGGCCGCCGCGCTCTACAGCGTGGTCACGCGACTCGACGACGACGACCTGCCGACGGGGCTCGACCTCGTCGACAAGGCCATCCTCTTCGACCGCGGCTACCTGCAGGAGGGCGACACCCGGCGGTCGAAAGAGGACTTCGACTTCGACGGGGACTCCGCCGACGGTACCCACGGGATGCCGGTCACCTACACCCGGGACATCCTCGCGGACCTGCTTCACGAGGAGACCGACCGGCACCACCCGGACCTCCACGTCGAGCGCGTCATCATGCCCCGTGACGTGCTCAACGCGCTGGCCGAAGGGCTGGTCGACGCGCCGGTGTTCTCCACCGGTGAGCGCACCGAGTTCGAGGCCCGCGTCGCCGAGGTGAAAAACCACATCTTCGGCGCACAGGAGCAGGACGTCATCGACGCGATGATGCACGACCGCAAGGTCGACGAGGCGACCGTCGCCGAGTACGTCGAGCAGGTGTACGCCTGGGAGACGGACGAACCCATCATCAACGAGCGAGGCGAGCGCGAAGAGCCAGACCCACTGAAGATGAAGATATTCGAGGTCGAACACCTCGGTCGGTTCGAGGAGGACGACTACACCGGCGACCAGCCGAGCGAAGAGGTCGAATCGTTCCGCCGCGAGAAGATAATCACGGCGCTGAACCGCCACGCGTGGGAACACCGCGACGAGGACTTCAGTATCGACAACGTCGACCTCACGGCGATTCCGGTCATCAAGACCGTCCTCGAATCGAACGACTGGGACGACGTGCGTCGAGTGTACGACGACTTCGACCCACGCCAGTGGGACGACCCGCCGAGTGGCACCGAGACGGCCAGCCTCAAGCGCAAGACCATCGAGGCGATGGTCGACCTGCAGGGCTACACGAAGGCCTCGGCCGAACTGACCAGCAGACACGTCATGGGACAGGTGGCATACAGATGGGACTGAAAGACGACCTGGAACGGTTCCGAGAAGTCGGTGAGGAGCGCCGCGAGGACCTCAAGGAGTTCATCCAGTACGGTGAACTCGGCCGCAGTGGCCCCGACGAGGTCCGTATTCCCATCAAGATAGTCGACCTCCCGTCGTTCGAGTACGACCGCCTCGACCAGGGTGGTGTCGGTCAGGGTGACGCCGAGGTGGGCGACCCTGTCGGCCAGCCACAGCCCCAGCCCGGCGAGGGCGAAGAGGGCAAACCCGGCGAGGAGGGCGGCGAACACGAGTACTACGAGATGGACCCCGAGGAGTTCGCAGAGGAACTCGACGAGGAACTCGGGCTCGACCTCGAACCGAAGGGCAAGCGCGTCATCGAGGAGAAGGAAGGACCGTTTACGGACATCACCCGGACCGGTCCCGACTCGACCCTCGACTTCGAGCGCATGTTCAAGGAGGGTCTCAAGCGAAAGCTCGCGATGGACTTCGACGAGAACTTCCTGACCGAAGTGCTCAAAATCGAAGGCTGGGGCCCGAAGAAGGCCTACGAGTGGGCACGCGGCGAGTCCATCCCGGTGTCGAAAGCCTGGCTCGACGACGCCTACGCCAACATCCCCGACGACGAGAAGACGAAGTGGTCCTCCATCGAAGAGGTCGAAGAGAACGTCGAGCGCGAGACCACCTACCAGAAGATTCGACGGGAGGGCATCAAGCACGTCCCGTTCCGCCGCGAGGACGAACGCTACCGCCACCCCGAGATAATCGAAGAGCGCGAGAAGAACGTCGTCGTGGTGAACATCCGCGACGTCTCCGGCTCGATGCGTGAGAAGAAACGCGAACTCGTCGAGCGCGTGTTCACGCCGCTGGACTGGTATCTGACCGGGAAGTACGACAACGCCGAGTTCGTCTACATCGCCCACGACGCGGAGGCCTGGGAGGTCGACCGCGAGGAGTTCTTCGGCATCCGCTCGGGCGGTGGGACGAAGATATCCAGCGCGTACGAACTCGCCGCCCAGCTGCTGGAGGAGTACCCCTGGAGCGAGTGGAACCGGTACGTGTTCGCGGCCGGTGACTCCGAGAACTCCAGCAACGACACCGAAGAGCGAGTCATCCCGATGATGGAGCGCATCGACGCGAACCTCCACGCCTACGTGGAGACCCAGCCGACCGGGACGGCCATCAACGCGACCCACGCCGAGGAGGTCGAATCGCACTTCGCCGGCAGCGACAACGTCGCGGTCGCCTACGTCTCCAGCCCGGAGGACGTGACCGACGCGATATACACCATCCTCTCGACGGAGGGTGATTCAGATGAGTGAAGCAGATAGATTCCGAAAACAGCGAATCGCCGGGGGTCTGCGCGAACCCGTCGAGGAGGCGCGCAACCTCGCCCAGAAGCTCGGGCTCTCGCCGTACGAGGTGAACTACTGGATCGTCGACTACGACGAGATGAACGAACTCATCGCTTACGGCGGCTTCCAGCACCGCTACCCGCACTGGCGCTGGGGCATGCAGTACGACCGCCAGCAAAAGCAGGGCCAGTACAGCGGCGGCAAGGCGTTCGAAATCGTCAACAACGACGACCCGGCACACGCCTTCTTGCAGGAGTCGAACACGCTGGCCGACCAGAAAGCCGTCATCACGCACGTCGAGGCGCACTCGGACTTCTTCGCGAAGAACGAGTGGTTCCAGCTGTTCTCCGGCGGGACGCCCAACGCGGCCGCCATGCTCGAACGCCACGCCCGCGCCATCACGGAGTACATGCAACACCCCGAGGTGGAACGCGCCGAAGTCGAGAAGTGGATAGACAACGCGCTCGCGCTGGAGGACAACATCGACCAGCACAAGCGCTACACGCCGGTCAGCTCGGATAGTCGTGAGGCGGCCCGCGAGGACATCGATCTCGCCGACATCGAGGACAAACTCGACGAACTGGACCTCTCCGAGGAGGTTCGCCGCGAGGTGTTCGACGAGGAGTGGCTGGCGAGACAGGAGGCGGACGAGGGGCCGGCGACGTTCCCGGCCGAGCCCGAGAAGGACCTGCTCGCGTTCCTCCGCATGTACGGCAAGCAGTACGACGACAGCGCCGAGAAGGCGGTCGACATGGAGGAGTGGCAACGGGACGTCCTCGACATGATGCGCGCCGAGGCGTACTACTTCGCCCCCCAGAAGATGACGAAGGTGATGAACGAGGGCTGGGCAGCGTACTGGGAGTCGCTCATGATGGGCAACGAGCGCTTCGCCGGCGACGACGAGTTCATCAACTACGCCGAACACCAGGCTGCCGTCCTCGGTTCGCCCGGCCTGAACCCGTACAAACTCGGCAAGGAGCTCTGGGAGTACATAGAGAACGCCACCAACCGCAAGGAGGTCGTCGAGAAGCTCCTGCGAACGAAGGGAATCACCTGGCGGAACTTCGGCGACGTGGTCGACTTCGCGCAGGTCCGCGAGTTACTCCAGCCGCCGGAGGCGCTGGCCGCAATCGATCCCGAGAACCTCGAGGCGCTGGAGACGCTCCCCGAGTCCTACGTGGACTGGGAGGCGGTCGAACAGGCGAGAGCCGGTGAGATAGACCTCCACAAGTACCCGTGGAAAGTGCTGACCTACGAGGGGCTGTGCCACCGGCACTACTCGCTGGTCAAGCGCCAGAACCGCGGGTTCGTAGAGCGCATCAGCCAGTCCGAACTGGAGCGCATCGGGCGCTACCTGTTCGACGACCAGGTGTACGACTCCGTCGAAGAGGCCCTGGCCGACGTGGACTACTCCCGCGGCTGGGACCGCATGCGCGAGGTGTGCCGGAGCCACAACGACGTGACGTTCATCGACGAGTTCCTGACCCAGGAGTTCATCGACGAGAACGAGTACTTCACGTACGAGTTCTCACACGCCACCGGCCAGTACCGCGTCGCCAGTCAGGACGCAAGCGACGTGAAAAAGAAGCTGCTGTTGCACTTCACGAACTTCGGGAAACCGACCATCGCGGTGTACGACGGCAACTACAACAACCGCAACGAGTTGCTGCTCGGGCACCAGTACAACGGGGTCATGCTGGACGTCAAGCAGGCGAAACAGACGCTCGAACGCGTGTTCGAGCTCTGGGGTCGCCCGGTGAACCTCATGACCATCGTGAAAGAGATATCCGACCACGACCGCGAGGTCGCCCGTCGGCGCAACCGCGAGCCCAAGCCCACCGAACAGGGCAAGCTCATCCGGTTCGACGGCGAGAAGTTCGAGGAAACCGACCTCGCCTGGGAGGAGGTCGAACACCTCTCGGCCGACGACGTGGACTACGACACCAAGCCCGAGGAGTGGCTGGCCTAGGCAGTTCGCGTCGACTCTTTTTCGCACTCGGTCCCGTAGGGAGGGTATGACCGAGACGATATCCGTCGCCGAGTTCCGCGAGCGCCAGCAGTCCGAGGACCTCGTCGTGGTCGACACGCGGGGCACAGAGAGCTTCGAGGGGTGGCGGCTCCCCGACTCCGTGAACTACCCGTACAAGCCCGGCCAGGCGGTCGAGAAGGGCGAGTTCCAGTCGGCTACCGGCGCGAGCGAGGACGACGCCATCGTCACCATCTGTGCCATCGGGAAGTCCTCCTACGCCTTCGCCGAAGAACTGTCGAAACTGGGCTACGACGACGTGGCGGTCCTCGACGGGGGGATGGCGGCTTACAGCGGCGCGTACGACGTGACGGCGGTCCCCACGACGGACGAGAGCATCGAGATAATCCAGCTCCAGCGCCGCGCGAAGGGCTGTCTGGGCTACGTCGTCGGCTGTACCGGGACGAAGCAGGCCGCGGTGGTCGACGCGACCCGCCAGACCGACGAGTTCCGCGAGACCGCGGAGGCGTTCGGGTACGAGGTCGTCGCCGTCTTCGACACCCACGTCCACGCAGACCACGTCTCGGGCGGCCGCGCTCTCGCGGACGAACTCGGCGTCCCGTACTACCTCGGCGAGCGCGCAGCCGAAGACCGCGAGGTCGGCTACGAGTACGTGCCGCTGGCGCGGAACGAAGTCGTGGAGGTGGGCGAGGTCGACCTGAAGGCACTGTACACGCCCGGACACACCTCCGAGTCGGTGAGCTACCTCGTGAACGGCGCGGCCGTCCTGACGGGCGACACCCTGTTCGTGGAGTCCGTGGGCCGGACCGAGTTGCAGTTCTCCGGTGAGGAAGCCGTCGGCGGCGCGGAGTCGCTGTACGACACCCTTCACGGGACGCTGCTCGCCGAACCGGATTCAGTGACGGTGTGTCCGGGCCACTTCCCGGTTGCCGACGACGGCTCGACCCCTATCACGCCTGGTGAACCGGTCGCGGCGTCGATTGGGGAACGTCGGCAGTCCGAAGGGCTTCTTCAGGACGACCGGGACGAGTTTGTCGCCGCAATCACCGACGACCTGCCGGAGAAGCCGCCGAACTACGAGCGCGTCATCGCGGTGAACACCGGGCGGGAGGAACTCGCGGACGAGAAGGAAGCGGTGGAACTGGAACTCGGGCCGAACCGGTGTGCGGCCGAGGAGTGACTAGCAGCGGGAGGAGAGCGGTTACAGGCGTCGGGAGGCGAGCAGGGCGCTGGCGGCGAGCGCGGTGAGGACCGCGGGGACGCCGAAGCCGGGAACGCGTCGGGTTTCGGTGTCCTCGAACTGGATATCGACAGGGTCGCCGCGAGAAGTCTGTGGGGTTGGTTCCCAGGTCGCCGACGTGTGCGTCGGTGGTGCCGGCGTCGCGGACGTGGTCTCCTGCGAGACCGTCGTCGATGTTGTAGTCGCCGTGCCGTTCGACACCAGCGTGAGCCGAGAGATGTCCTGCGCGTCGGACGGTTCCCATCCCTGCCAGGCCAAGAGATCGTACGCGCCGGCTGGTAGCTCACCGAGGTTCGCTGTTTCGTCGGCCAGCGTGGCAGTGTCGTTGCCCACCGCCGAAATCGCTTCACTGCCGCTCTCACCAGTGTCCCACAGCAAGGCGACCGTCCCGTCCTCGTTCCCGTCTTCGAGATGGACGACCGCGACTCGCTCGCCAGTCGAGTCGTCGACGGCCACGGTCCCCCGGTCGGTTCCAGCGAGGCCCACCGGGACGGTGACGACCGACCCGACGTCGGTCCGTATCACCGGGTCCTCGATTCGCGCCAGTCCAGGGTCGACGACGAGCACCGTCAGGTTCGTGCTCACGCTGGCGTTGCCGTCCGGGTCGTCGACGACCAGCCGATACTCGCCGGACTCCCGCGTGCCGAAGTCGACCGACGCCGCTCCCGAGTCGTTCGTCACGACCGTCCGGGTCGCGAGCGACTCGTTCTCCGGGGACTGGAGGACGACCCGCAGTTCGTGATTCGACGGGCCGCCGACTGCTGCGGTCACGTTCCACGCCGTTCCGTTGTGAGGCATCGTCACCTCGATGAAGAGGTCGTCGGGGTCGTCTGCCATCGGGGAGTGGGTGCCACTGGCTACCGGAGTCATCACGCCTGCCAGGAGCAACGCGGCCAGAACTATCGTGAGGGCGTGTCGGGGGGACATAGTTGAACTCTGCTGGGAAATCGTGCTGACGGTGGTGAGTTAGTTCTCCGGTGCTGGTCAGTGCCGGGCCCGCAATCCAACCATCGCGAGCGCCAGGGCCGCCGACAGGACGCCGAATCCGGGTATCTCGCTGCTTCCGGGGTCCTCGGCGAAGGTGAGGTCGCTGGCGGGGACGGTGCTGGTCGACGGTGTAGCAGTCGTCTGTGCGGCCTGGTCCGGCGTCGCCGTGTCGGTCCCGTGGACGATGAGGGTCCGGGTGACCGTGCGGTCCCCGAGCGAGACTTCGACCTCGTAGCTCCCCGGTGCTGGCGGGGCGGTCAATTCGAACGTTCGCTCCGTCGTCCCACTGGCCGGAATCCTGGTCAGGCCGCCATCCGAGTCGATGACGACACCGTTCTCGGCGTCGACGATGCGGGCGGTGACGTTTCGGTAGTCCTCGTCCAGCCCGTCGTGTCGAACCACGACCGAGACGGGGAGGTCGTCTCCCGCTCGAACGTCTTCGAGGACCTGGACGGACTCGATGCTGACCGGCGTCTCGTCGACGACGACGATGCCGTAGTCGTGGGTCTCGCCATCGTGCATCAGCCGATACGCGAGCCGACTCCCGTTCGGGACCGCCGAGAGGTCGACGGTCGTCTGCCACTGGTGCGTTTCGAGTTCCAGTGACTCCTGTGCGAGGACCGACCCGTTTCGTTCGAGCGTCAGCGTCGCGGCGGCACCGAGTTCCAGTCCACTCCATCCACCGAACGTCGCGTCCTTCGTGGGTCGAACGTGGACCGGCCCGTCCTGGGCCAGTTCGAGCTTCGAGAGCCGGACCTCGACACGGTCGCTCGGTCGCGAGTATCCGTCGTCGACGGGATACGAGTCGGGGAGGTAGAGCGTCGTGGAGACGTTCGTATCGTCTGCCTCGTCGGGGACGTCCCACCTCGGCAGGTCGTCGTACAGCAGATATACGACGTCGTCGCTGGCCCCTCGGAGTACCGTCTCCTCGTCCGGGTCCAGCGAGAGGCACCGCCAGGAGAACCGGACCGTCGGCGCTTCGTCGGCCGTGGCGATGTTCGGCGCACGCACCTCCACGACGACGGTCCCGTCGAGGGGAACCGGTTCGACCGGGTCGGCATTACCGCCGCGGAGCGCGGTGTTCGAGACGTTCGGACCGACGCCGTAGGCCAGAATCGAGACGTTTCCGGACTCGTTCTCGGGGACGAAAGCGTCTGTCCCGTCGAACTGCTGGCTCGGCGGACAGACCGGGTCGGTTGGTCCACCCGTCGCTGTCACGGGTGCCGATGCGGGGAGGAGGGCGAGGGTGGCGACCAGCACGACGACGCTGGCCGCTCGGAGGGAGGGTCGCATGGCTGTGTCCCTATTTCTCGAGAACAGACCGATAAGTTTTCTGTTATTTTACGGCCGCCAGTTTACGACCGACTGACGGCACGTGCCGCCAGCAACGATACCGCGACCAGTCCCGCGACCACGCCGAAGCCCGGCTGGCCTTCCTGGGTTCGCGGTGCCAGCGTCGGGTTCGTGTTCGGCGGGTCACCGGTGAGGGTGACGTTCACGTCGCCGGTCAAGGTCCGGTCACCGCCGACGATCGAGACACGGTACGGGTAGGTCCCCTCCGTGAGCGGCCCGGTGTCGACGGGGACCGTCACCGTCGTTCGGGTCTGTGGCGAGAGCGTTATCTGGCGGGTCGTGGTCACCGAATCGAGCGAAACGTTCAGGTCGGCGGTGCCGGACCGCTCGCCCGAGTTCAGGAGCGTGACTGTGAACATGGCGTCACGACCCTCGATGACCGACTCTGGTGCCTCGACGGCCACCACCTCGATGGTCGCCCCGTCCTGTTCGGACCCGGGGGCGAGCACCTGGAAGTCCTGCATCACCCGCTCCTGTGTGACCGCGTATGGGTTCGACTCCGCGACGGTGAACGTCGCGCGGTAGGTCGCCTCGGCCCGAAGCGAACTCGTGTTCGGTGGGAACGCGAGCACGAACACGTCCCGTTGCGGACGGTGGATGAACTCGGCCTCGGTCAGGTCGACCGCCGGGCCACCGTTCGTCTCCTGGATGTGCATCGTGACGCCCTCGGTCCCGCGGCCCGTGAGGTCGGTAATCTCGTCGACGTAGCCGTGGATGCTGGAGTCGTTCACCTCGACGAACAGCCACTCGTCGAGTTCGACTGCGCTGGAGAGCGAGGCCTGTGCGAGGGCGGTCGTCGCGTTCGCCTCGGGTGGCCCTTCGAGCACCTGCAGCGACTGGCCCCGGAGGTGGTCGACCTCCAGGACGACCGAACCGTTGGCGACCTCCTCGTCGTCGTGTGAAATCGAGAAGGGATACCTGCCACGGGGGAGGTGTTCCACCCGCTGGGCCGAGGTCCGTGTCGCGTTCGTCACAGCGTCCAGTCCGGCGGAGACCACCTGGTCGAGGGCGCTGTCTGCGACGACACCGGCGTAGTAGGTGTTCCACGTCAGGAACACGCGGCCGTCCCCGTTCTCGTCGACGACCGTGACCGCGAGCTGGTAGCCGATGGAGTCGTTTCCGAGGGTGACCGTCGCGGTCGTCTCGTCGTCGTCCAGCCGAATCGGTATCACCACGGGGTCGCCCGGCTGGTCGACGATGCGGTCGGGCACGCTCCAGGGCGTCGTGGTCTCGACGGTCCCAGTCCCGCCGGTCGTCGCTGCCGAGAGGCCCACGGCGGGCGTCCAACAGAGGGCGAGCGCGAAGACCACTGTGGCTGTCAGTCGCAACCGCATCTGCGCTATCCCGAAGGGAGTGGTGGTCGACGTAAAAGGTTCGCGTTCCCGCGAGTATGCGAGCGGGTGCTCGCTGCAGCCACGGTGCAGCGGTGTTCCCGCGAGGATGCCTGCGGAACCTGAACAGCCCACGCTCCTCCAGCCAAGCCTCTTGCGACCGGAGGGCCAACGTCTCGTATGCACATCGAACGGTTCAGCGTCGAGACCGACGAGCGGACGACGACCGTGGACGTGACCGAACAGGTCTGGGAGGCGATTCCGGCCGACGCGAGCGGCCTCTGCACTGTCTACGTCCAGCACACGACGGCCGGCGTCGTCTTGCAGGAAGCCGAGTCCGGACTCCGCGAGGACATCGCCCACTTCGTCGAGGGACTGGTGCCCGACGAGGGCTGGCACCACGACCGCATCGACGACAACGCCGACTCCCACCTGCGGGCGGCGGTCCTCGGGTCGGACGTGACCATCCCGGTCGACGAGGGAGAGCCGATGCTCGGGACGTGGCAGTCCGTGCTGTTCGTCGAGTGCGACGGCCCGCGGACCCGAAACGTGGTCGTCGCTGTCACGGGGGCTAACTAGTCCGGGAGTCGGTACAAGCGGGAACGAATCCTAGAGGTGGTATGACACAGACGGCGCTCGTCTGGTTTCGACGGGACCTGCGCTGCCACGACAATCCGGCACTGGTGGCAGCGTCAGAAGCGGACGCGCTACTGCCGGTCTACTGTTTCGACCCGCGCGAGTTCGGCAAACGGGAGTACGGTGGGCCGGACTCGTTCTCGTACGAGAAGACCGGCGGCTTTCGGACCAGATTTCTCACCGAGAGCATCACCAACCTCCGAACGCGACTCCGGGAACACGGCAGTGACCTGCTGGTCCGTGAGGGGCGACCAGAGGCGGTGCTCCCCGAGGTCGCGGCGGCCCACGGTGTCGACGACCTCCACCTCCACACGTACCCGACGAGCGAGGAGCAGGCCGTCGAATCGGCCGTGGCGGAGCACCTCCAGGAAGCAGGTGTCGAGGGACACTCGCACTGGGGGCACACACTCTATCACGTCGACGACCTGCCGACCGACCCGCAGGCCATCGACGACACGTTCACGCCGTTCCGGAAGGCCGTCGAAGCCGAATCCACGGTTCGCGACCCGCTTCCCGTGCCCGACCTGCCCCCGCTGCCGTCGTCCGTCACGGAGCAGGAGCTCGGCGACGTGCCGACCGCCCCGCACGGGACCGAGCCGGCCACCGCCGACGACCGGGGGGCACTGGCCTTCGAGGGTGGGGAAACCCGGGCGCTGGAGCGCGTCGAAGCGTACCTCTGGGAGGGTGACCACCTGCGGGAGTACAAAGAGACACGGAACGGCCTCGTGGGGGCCGACTACTCCTCGAAGTTCTCGCCGTGGCTGGCCCTGGGCTGTCTCTCGCCGCGGTACGTCTACGACGAGGTCACACGCTACGAAGTCGAGCGCGTGGCGAACGACTCGACGTACTGGCTCGGCTTCGAACTGTGCTGGCGCGACTTCTTCCAGTTCCAGTTCCGCAAACACGGGAGCCAGCACTTCCGGCGCGAGGGAATCAGGAACCGGGCCGACAGCCGCTGGCTCTGGGACGACCAGCGGTTCCGACTCTGGGCGACCGGCCAGACCGGCATCCCGTTCGTCGACGCCGCGATGCGTGAACTGAACGAGACGGGGTACGTGAGCAACCGCGCCCGCCAGAACGCCGCCTCCTTCCTCGCGAACAACCTGCGACTCGACTGGCGGCGCGGCGCGGCCTACTTCGAGACGAAACTGGTCGACTACGACCCCTGCTCGAACTACGGGAACTGGGCGTACATCGCGGGCGTCGGTAACGACTCGCGGGACAGGTACTTCGATATCCTCTGGCAGGCGAACCGGTACGACCCCGACGCCGAGTACGTAAAGCGGTGGATTCCCGCACTGGACTCGCTGCCCGCCGAGTACGCTCACGAGCCGTGGACCGTGCCACGACACCAGCGTCGCGAGCACGGCCTCGAACTCGGTACCGACTACCCGGAACCGATGGTCCGCCTCGACCGAACCTACGACCACCCCGAGTAGGCGTCCACCGAGACGAGACAGCCCGACAGGGCTGCTGTTCAGTCCAGTATTCCGCTCCGGTCAGAGGTGACGCCGTCGACCCCCCGGAGGTCGAGCAGTCTGGCGATGGCCGCGTGGCGGATGGTCCAGACGTTCACCTCCAGGCCAGCGTCGTGGGCTCGCTCGACCAGTCGCGACAGCAGACAGAGACGGTAGTGCGGGTGGACGAACGAACAGCCGAGGTCGCGGGCGGTCGAGACGGGACGGTCCCGGAACCGGTCGGTGAGGTACGCGGTCGGGACCGACGGGTCGGCCTCGCGCATCTCTCGCAGGGCAGCCTCCTGAAACGACGAGACCATCGCGTCCCCCTCGTGGTCGGCGAGCAAGGCAGCCACGTCGGCCGCCAGTCCGGTCTCCTTGAGTTCGACGTTGATGCCCACGTCCGCGGGAAGTACGTCGAGTACCTGCGACAGCGACGGAACGCCGTCTCCGGAGCCGAGGACCGTCAGTCCCTGCAGGTCGGCGAAGGAGTGGGCCGAAACCGGTCCGCGCCCGTCGGTGACCCGGTCGACGGTCTCGTCGTGGTGGACGACGACGTCGCCGGAGGCGCACCGCCGAACGTCGACCTCGACGACGTCGGCACCGGCCGACACGGCGTGTTCGACGGCAGCGACGGTGTTCTCGGGGGCCTCGGACGCGAACCCACGATGCGCAATCAGTCGCACGACTGGAACGTCGTGGGCGAACGGTTTACACGTTACTCCTGTAACCAGCCGACGCCGGCCACCTCACTCGCCCGCCGGAGACGGTGTGGGTGCCAGAGGCCGGCTCCAACCGCTAGCAACGGTCTTCTACGTCGCCTGCCAACACTACACTATGAACCCGGTCCGGGTCTGTCTCGCCGACGGGTCCGGAGAGGAGTGGGTCGAACGGGTGTCGACCACACTCGCCGACCAGGGACGCTACGACGTATTCCTGACGACGACGCTCTCCGAGACACTGTCGACCATCGACGAGCGTGTCCACTGTCTGGTGGTCGGGACCACCCTGGACGGTGACGAGGGCATCGACCTGCTCGACGCTCTGGCCGGTGGAACCGTCACGGGCGAGAGCGACGACTGCGTGAGCGTGTTCGTCGCGGACGACGACGACGTCGCACGCGAGGCACTGACGAGAGGCGTCACCGAGGTGCTGTCGACGCGGACGGTCGTCGACGACCCGGACGTGCTCGTGCGGCGACTGGTTCGACACCTCTCGCCGGAGCGACGACCGACGAGCGACGTGGTCGGCGAGGTCGCGACGGCACTCGTGGATGCGACGACCGGGGCCGAAGTGCTCGCGGCGACCTGTGACGCGCTGGTCGGCTGCCAGGCCTGTGACGGGTCGTGGGCGCTGCTCGTCGACGGCGAAACCGGGGCGACCGCGGGAACCGTCACGACCGTCCCCGCCGACGCGACCGACCAGTTCACGGCCACGAGGGAACGCGTCGGTGTCGGTGTGTCGGTAGACGGCACGTCGGTGGAGAGCGTCTCGGTCGACGGTGACGCCGTCGTCTCTCTCGCCACCGAGACGGACCCGCTCGGCGTCCTCGTGCTCTCGGGCGAACGGGTCGCACCTCCGACGCTGGACGCCCTCGGCCGCGTCGTCACTCATGCCCTGGTGCAGACCAGACAGCTGGCAGACCTCCGTGCCACCGAGCGGCGGCTGGGAGCGGTCGTCGATTCGATTCCGGACCTCGTCACCATCAAGACCCCCGACGGGAGACACGTGTTCGTCAACGCGGCTGCCGCGGTGGCGGACGGACCGGGGAGAGACGGCATCCTGGGGAAGCGGCTCGAAGACCTCGTCGACGAGGACGCAGCGGCCGAAGCGTGGGCACACGACGAACGGGCGATGCAGACCGGTGAGACCATCACCTCCGAGGTCACCCTCCGGGTCGACGGACGACCCTATCGATACGAGGTCACGCACGCGGCGCTGTACGACGAGGCCGGCGCGGTCGAGGGCGTCATCAACGTCGGGGCCGACGTGACCGAAGAGCGCCGGAACGCCGAACGGCTCTCGGCGTTGTACCGGGGAAACGAACGGTTACTCCTCACCGAATCGCCGACCGAAGTGGCCGAACTCGCGGTCGAACTGTTCGCGGACGTGCTCGACTACTCCCTGACGTGTGTGTACGACTTCGACCCGCAGCGCGACGAACTCGTCCCCCTGGCGTGGTCTGACGACCTCGTGGCAGTCGCCGGTGACCCGGAGCCGATTCCCCACGACGACGGGGTGGCCTGGCAGGCGTTCGTGGGCGACGAGGTGCGCACCGACGTGACCGAGATTACGTCGTCGGGCGACCGCGTCCCGTGGGGTGACTTCGTCCTGCCGCTGGGCCGTCACGGCGTCGTCGTCGTCGGGACGACCGACGAGACGCTCCCACCCCAGGACGAGGCACTCGGGAAGGTTCTCGCAGCGACGGTCGAGACGATGCTCGACCGCCTCGACCGCGTCGAAGCACTCCGTGACCGGGAGGCAGCGCTCGCCCGCCAGAACGAACGCCTCGACGAGTTCGCGAGCGTCGTCAGTCACGACCTCCGGAACCCGCTCTCTATCGCCAAGACGTACCTCTCGCTGGCCGAGGCCGACGAGGACGCGGATTACACGACCGAAATCGCGACCGCCCTGGACCGGATGGACGAGCTGGTGACCGACGTGCTCGAACTGGCCCGGCAGGGCCGCGTCCTCGGTGAGACCGAGCCGCTTGACCTCGCCGCCGTCGCGACGATTTCCTGGAGCGTCGTCGACACCGCGGGCGCGTCACTATCGCTCGCGGACGACCTGGGTACCATCGACGCCGACCAGGTACGTTTGCAACAGCTCTTCGAGAACCTGTTCCGTAATTCGGTCGAACACGGTGGGCCCGACCACAGGGGTGAGTTGGCGACCGAGCAGCTCACCGTCAGGGTCGGCCGGCTCGACCCCCCGGACGTCGGTTTCTTCGTCGAAGACGACGGCGTCGGCATCCCACCGGACCAGCGCGAGGCGGTCTTCGAACGGGGTGTCACGGGGTCGAGCGACGGGACCGGGTTCGGCCTCGCCATCGTCGCCCTCATCGTCGACGCCCACGGCTGGGAGCTAGACCTCGTCTCCGGCACGGACGGCGGTGCGCGTTTCGAAATCCGAACGAAACCTCGTACAGAACGATAGAAACGTTCCTTCCCGTTCTAATTTGTCTACGTTTATTAACGAAACGTGGCCGTAACATCTTTCACTGTCGTCCAGATTGAGTATACATCACATCGTGTCATCGACGACCTCACGCACCGACTCGTTGCTGGTCGCGTTCTCCGCGGCGGCTCTCGTCGTCGTCACCGTCGCGGCGTTCGAGCAGACCGTCTCGCGAATCTACCTCCTCAACTTCTCGCTCGGCGGCCCGAACGCGACCGCCCTGTTGCTGTTCCTGCTGGCGACCGCGTGGATTCTCCCGGTCGTCGATGCGACCGGCGCGCGTCGAGACACGCTCCTCGCGGTCGGGTCGCTGACGGTGCCAGTGCTGGTTGCGGTCTCGATGGTCACCCCACCAGCACAGGCGGCTCTGGCGACCCTGGGCGTCCAGTTCGTCGTACTGCCGCTGTTCGTCGTCGCGCTCCGTCGCTCACCCGAGAGCGTGACACCGGGTGTCGTGACGGGACTGCTCGTGTTGGTCGCCGCCAGGAACGCACTCGGCGGGTCGCCAGCCTACGCGACGACCGTCGGACAGGGGCTCCTGCTCGCGGTCGCGGTGGGGGTCACAGCATCGACCGTGTGGCAGGTCCGTGATGGTCTCCCGGCCGAATCTGTCGACACCGTCGACCTCGGCCCGCTGGCGCTGTTCGTCTTCGTCGAAGCTGCCTTCCTCGGGACACCATCGGTCCTCGCGACCTGGCAACTTCGGTCGTACGAACTCACCGCCGGTGCCGCGGTGGCCGGACTGGTGGTCGGGACCGGGTACCTCGCCCTGCGCGGCGTCCCCGGGCGACGGACGAGCCCCCTTCTGGGCGGGCTCTTCTTGCTCTCGCTGGCGGACCTCCTCTGGCTCGACCTGGTCGGCCCACTCGCCGCCTTGCCAGCACAGGCGCTCGCGGTCGGCCTACTCGCGCAGGGCGTGGCGGGTGCGCGGGCGTCCTCGCGGGGATGGCCGGCGACGCTCGGCCTGCAGTTTCTCGCCGTCGTGGTGCTCTTCCTCCACGTCTCCGCCCTGAACGCGGAGTACATGCCCGGGCCCGTGTTCGCACTGACCCACGGCCGGGCGGCACACTTCCTGTTCGTTCTGGGTGCCCTGCTCCCGCTTGCGGTGCTCGCGCAGGGCCTCCGCGTCAGCCACGGGTTCCGGGAGCCCGCCAGCGGACAGCAGCCGACGCCGGACCCCGTCCGACGCTCGGCCATGACCGCCGTCGGGGCGGCCGCGCTCGGTGCCGGGACGCTCTCGCTGTCCAGCCGGACCGGGTCCGCCAGCGCACCCGACGGAACCGAAGTGACGGCGATGACCTACAACGTCCACCAGTTCCTCGCGGGCGACCGCGGTGAGTACAACCTCGACGAGGTGCTTGGCGTCATCGAGCAAAGCGGCGCACACGTCGTCGGCCTGCAGGAGTCGGAGGGCAACCGCATCACCTCTGGTAACGTCGACGGTGTCCGCTGGCTGGCCGACCGACTCGGCTATCACTACCACTACGGTGCGCCCACGTCGGCCGCGAGTTACGGCGTCGCCATACTCTCAGTCTGGCCGGTCGTCGACAGCGAGGTCGTCTCGCTCCCGACGTACCAGTCGCCGCCTCGGCTCGCGCTTCGAGTGACGCTCGACACGCCTGCTGGAGACCTCCCGGTGGTCGTGACCCACCTCCAGACGCAACAGGAAGGGACGCCAGAAGCCATCGAGATGCAAGGCGAGGAGGCGAACGCGGTGGTCGAACTGGCTGGCACCGACGCGGACGCCGTCGTCCTCGGTGACTTCAACGTCGAACCCGGTACCGACCCGGCCTACACCGTCATGGCCGACTCCTTCTCCGACGCGTGGGTCGCCGCCGGAAACGCAGAACAGGGCGGTGGGACCTGGCCCGCCGCCGACCCGACCATGCGCATCGACTACGTCTGGACGGCCGACGGCTGGTCGGTCACCGACGCGGCCGCCCACGGCGACGGCGAGGACTCCGACCACCGCGCCGTGACGGCGACACTCAGGCGATGACCGAACCGCTTCGGGGGCGACCCGCTGATAAAGTCCCCCACCCATCCGTCTGAATCCTTAGGTGAACAGCGTGTGAGCTAGTGCCATATGCAGATAACCGGCGTCACCCAGCACCACCTGAGCCACCCGCTGGACGGGTCGTTCCAGCCCACGTGGATTCCGGGCTACCCGCAGTCGAGCCACGAGGTGGAGCTGTTCGAGGTCGAGACGGACGACGGCATCACCGGCATCACGGCGAGTCCGAGTTTCGCCGGCGGACTGGCGTACGAGACACCACTGTCGCTGTTTCTGACGGGTGAAGACCCCCACGACGTCGATTCGATTCGTCGCAAACTCCAGAGCATCGACCTCATCGGGCCGCGCCCGTGGCACATCGAACTCGCGCTCTGGGACATCATCGGGAAGGCAGCCGACAAGCCAGTGTACGAGATTCTGGGCGGGAGCGACGACCCGATTCCGTGCTACGCCAGCACCGGCGAGGTGCAGGACCCAAAAGAGCGCATCGAGTACATCCAGGACCGGGTCGACGAGGGGTTCCAGGCGGTGAAGCTGCGTGTGACCCGGACCGACGACATCGATATCGTCCGCGAGATTCGTGACGCGTTTCCGGACCTGCCCCTGATGGTCGACGCCAACAAGGGCTGGGCGGTCCGCATCATGCAGGAGGAGGAACGCTGGTCGTACAAGGACGCCCTGCGCTTCGCCCGCGACCTGGAGGACGTGGGCGGCATCGAGTGGCTGGAGGAGCCCCTGCCCCGGCACGAGTACGACAACTACGCCCGGCTCCGGGAGGCGACGACGGTGCCCATCGCCGGCGGCGAGTTCAACAACGGCCTGCATCACTTCCACGAGTTTCTCGACCGCGGGGCGCTCGACGTGGTCCAGCCCGATGCCGCGCTGGCGACCGGGATTCGCGGTGGCGTGAACGTCGCCTCCCGGGCCGCCGACCACGGCGTCGAGTTCGTCCCGCACACCTGGACGAACGGTATCGGCTTCGCGGCGAACCTGCACGTGATGGCCGTCGCCGGGTCGCCGTGGTGTGAGTTCCCGATGGAGCCGCCGTGGGATTGTGAGGCGCGTGACTTCCTGCTGGAGGAGACGCTCGACCACGACGACGGGTACGTGACGCCACCGGACGGACCGGGACTTGGAATCTCGCTCGACCGGGAGGTGCTTCCGGAATGAGCCTCCCCGAAGACGTGGTCGAGAAACACCGACGCGTCGCCACAGAGGCGATTCCCGAGGACGAGTACGGCCACCTCGTCGGCGGCGAGTGGGTCGAAAGCGGGTCTGGCGAGACCACCGCGACCACGGACGCGACGACGGGCGAGGAGCTCGCACGATTCCAGCAGGGCACCCGTGAAGACGTCGACCGTGCCGTGGCGGCCGCCCAGACGGCCTTCGAGGGGTCGTGGGGGGAGAAGACGCCCCAGCAGCGCGCCGAGTTACTCCACGAGATTGCCGACGAACTCGAAGCCCAGAAGGCCCGCATCGCCCGGCTGGACAGCCTCGAAGTGGGCAAGCCGAACAAGCACTCGCTGTTCGTCGACACGACCATCCTCATCGACCAGTTCCGGCACTTCGCCAGCCTCGCCCGGACCGCCGACGAGGGACGGGTGCCACCGTCCGGCGACGACAAGCTCATCCACACCAGACAGGAGCCCTTCGGCGTCGTCGGCTGCATCAGCGCGTGGAACTTCCCGGCGATGTTCGTCGCCTGGAAGCTCGGACCCGCTCTCGCGGCGGGCAACAGCGTCGTCTACAAGCCGTCCTCGCGGGCGGTGCTCTCGACGCTGGAGATCGCGAAGATAGTCGACCGGGTGCTCCCGCCCGGCGCACTGAACGTGGTGACTGGTGCCGGGAGCGTGGTCGGCGACGCCATCACCGGCCACGAGGGCGTCGGGAAGGTGAGTCTGACTGGCGGGACCGGCGCGGGACAGGCCGCGATGCGGAACGCGGCCGAGCACATCCACCCCGTCTCGCTGGAGTTGGGCGGCAAGAGCCCGAACATCGTCTTTCCCGACGCGGACCTCGACGAGGCCGTCGAAGGGACGCTCGTGAGCATCTTCTTCAACCAGGGTCAGCAGTGTACCGCCGGTTCGCGGCTGTTCCTTCACGAGGATGTGAGAGAGGAGTTCATGGAGCGGTTCGCGGCCCGCGTCGAGGAGCTGACCGTCGGCGACCCGCTCTCGCCCCTGACCGATATCGGGCCGATGGTGGACTTCGACCACCAGGCGGAGGTGCAGGACCACGTCGAGACCGCGAAGGCCGAGGGCGCGAGTGTCCTGCTGGAGAAGCCGGTTCCCGGGGAACTCGCGGATGCGCCGTTCGTTCCTCCCGTCGTCTTCGGCAACGTGGACGACGACTCGCAACTCTCGTGTGACGAGGTGTTCGGCCCGGTGCTGGCGGTGTTCGAGTTCGGAAGTACGGAAGAAGTCGTCGAGCGCGCCAACGACACCGAGTATGGGCTTGCGGCCGGGGTCTGGACCGCCGACCTGAACACGGCCCACGAGGTCTCGCGCGACCTCGAAGCCGGGATGGTCTGGGTGAACACCTACAACGACATGTTCGAGCCCGCACCGTATGGCGGCTACAAGCAGTCCGGTATCGGCCGCGAGCTGGCGGTCGAGGCCATGGAAGCCTACCAGCAGACGAAGACGGTGAAGATGAGCTTCGGCGACATCCCGAACCTGGGCTGAGGCTGGTTGGGGTGTGGTTTCTGCGGCTCCCGAGCGACAGCACCGGCCATTTTTATAATATTTAATCATTACATTTAAGCTGCTATACCCTGAAGGATTCCCCATACCAATGCGCGCAGTCGTCTTCCAGGGAACCGGTGAACCGCTGTCGGTCGAGGAGGTCGACCGACCCGAGTGTGATGCGGACGGAATCGTCGTCGAGACCGAGGCCTGCGGGGTGTGCCGGAGCGACTGGCACGCCTGGCAGGGCGACTGGCAGTGGATCGGGATGATGCCCACACCGGGGCTCGTCTTCGGCCACGAACCCGCCGGGACCGTCGTCGAGGTCGGCGAGAACGTCGACCGCTTCCGCCCCGGCGACCGCGTCACGAATCCCTTCAACCTCGGCTGTGGCTCGTGTCACCACTGCCGGAGCGGTCGCGGGAACATTTGCGAACGGTCGGTCCCGATGGGCTTTTTGCCCATCCAGGGCGGCGCGTTCGCGGAGTACTACCCCGTCAGGAACGCCGACCACAACGTCGTGAAACTGCCCGACGGGGTGGACCCCGTGGACGTGGCCGGCCTCGGCTGCCGGTTCGCGACCGCCTTCCACGGACTGGTCCACCGGGTCGACGTGACGCCCGGCGACTGGGTCGCAGTACATGGCTGTGGTGGTGTCGGCCTCTCCGCGGTCCACATCGCCGACGCCCTCGGCGCGAACGTCATCGCGGTCGACCTCGCCGAGGAGAAACTGGAGCGCGCCCGCGAACTCGGCGCGGACCGGGTCGTAGACGTGACCGAGGTCGAGGACGTGCCACAGGCGGTCAAAAAGCACACCGAATCGTCGAGAGGAGCCGACATCGCGGTCGACGCACTGGGCATCGCCGAGACCTGCCAGAACGCGATGAACTCGCTGGGAAAGGGCGGCCAGCACCTCCAGATCGGCATGACCACGAGCGACGAAGGCGGGCAGGTCTCCCTGCCGGTGGACACGATGGTCACCGACGAGCGCGAGTTCTACGGGTCGTTCGGCACGCCGCCGAACGAGTACGACGAGATATTCCGGATGATGGAGACGGGGAAGCTGGAACCCGGGCGAATCGTGAGCGAGCGGATTTCACTGGACGAGGTGCCCGGCGTCATCGAGAATCTGGGCGACTACGATACGGTCGGGATTCCGGTCTGCGATACGTTCTGAAGAACCACATCGGCGCGAGTCGACGACGTGTCGGAATCCACCCAGTCTCGACCGACCGACACTCCCTCGTACACCGGGAGCAGAACGGATGGCCCGTGACGACACACCAAACATAAAAACACGACTCCATCCGGCGGAACGAGTAAGACAGCGCAGAGAGAATCCCCGGCCATGACAATCGCGATGCCCAGCGAGGCGGGCGCATGGATCGAGGCGTGGCAGGACAAACTCAACGAGTCCGAGCGATACAGCGAGGTCGGCGCGGGCTGGGGCGTCGGTTTCAACGGCTCGTTCCTGTTCGTCATCGAGCCCGACAACCTGTACGACGGCGATTCCGTCGTCCTCTACGTCGACCTCGAAGACGGCGAGTGCACCGAGGCGAAGCAGGTCGACAGCGAGGACGACGTGGACTGGGGCTTCGCCTTCAGGGGCAGCTACTCCGACTGGAAGGAGCTGGTCCACGGCGACCTCGACGCTATCGAGGGCATGATGGGCGGACGCTTCGACCTCGACGGTGACATGCAGAAGGTGCTGCAGTACTCCAACGCGGCGGTCGTGATGACCGAGAACGCCGCCGAGATAGACACCGAGTTCGAGTACTGAACGCGAGTTCCGACCTCGATTTTATAAGCGATAGCGACGCCAGTTACGGCCATGAAGTCCGTTGGGCTGCGACTCCGACCGGCCGAGGGAGCCTTCCCGGGCGTGGACGAAGCGCTCGCGGGGATTCCGGGTGTGACCCGCGAGGGCATCCAGCACCTGGAGTGGCTGGCGGACGGGACCTACGCGATGCTGTACCGCGTCTCCGGCGGCGACGAGGCGGCCATCGGGGAGGTGCTCACGGCCCACGAGGAGGTGTTGCAACACGACGTGGTCTCGGCGGCCCCGGACCAGTACTACGTCTTCGTGAACGTCGCCGAGCAGGCGTCGGTGAGCGCGCTGCTCCAGATTCTCGACGAGCATCGGCTGCTGCTGGACCCGCCGCTCCGGGTGACCGACGACGGGCTCTGTGTGACCGTGGCGGGTGACGGGGACGCCCTGCAGGCCGCGTTCGCGGACGTGACGGATGTCGAGGTCCCCATCGAGGTCGAGTGGACCGGTGGGTATCGGCCCGGGGAACCCGCGGCGCTCTCGCGGCTCACCGACCGCCAGCGCGAGGCGCTGGAAGCGGCCCACGCGCTGGGGTTCTACGAGACACCGCGGCAGGCGTCGTTCGAGGACATCGGGGAGGTCCTCGACTGTTCGCCGAGTACCGCGAACGAACTGTTGCGCCGGGCGGAGGCGCGGGTCGTGAGTTCGCTGCTGGATGGGTGAGCTACGGGAGCGAAGACGAAGGTTCGCCGACGTGTCCCCGAGACGACCTTTATACGCCTTGCGTGCCTGTCTCTAGCCATGTCGGTAACCTTCGACTTCTCCGACCGCGTCGCCATCGTGACGGGAGCATCCGGGGCACTCGGCAGTGCCGTCGTCGCCGCCTTCCGCGAGGCCGGTGCGACCGTCTGTGCCGTGGACATCGTCCCGCCCAGCGACGAGAACTCGCTGCTCGACGTGGACGACGACACCCACTTCTACGAGACCGACCTGACCGACGAACTCGGCATCGAGACGCTGGTCGACAACGTCGTCTCGGACCACGGCCGCATCGACTTCCTCTGCAACGTGGCCGGCACCTGGCGCGGCGGAAACCCCATCGAGGAGACCGACCTCGCGGAGTTCGAGTTCCTGGTGAACGTCAACCTGAAGTCGGCGTTCCTCGCCTCGAAGCACGCCCTGCCGCACCTGCGCGAGCGTGAGGGCGCCATCGTCTCGGTTTCGGCGCGGTCGTCACTGGAAGGCGGTGAGGGCGACGGCCCCTACCGCATCACCAAGGCGGGCATCCGGCTCCTGACCGAGACGCTCGCCGAGGAGAATCGTGGGGAGGTGCGGGCGAACTGCGTGATGCCCTCGGTGCTCGATACGCCCATGAACCGGGAGATGATGACGCCGAAGGACGAGTGGGTCGACCCCGCCGACGTGGCGCAGGTGATGCTGTTCCTCTGCTCGGACGCGGCCAGCGTGACGAGTGGTGCCGCAGTGCCGGTCTACGGCGAGGCCTGAGGGAGGGCCTGCTCGACCGACCCCGGAACCGCACCCGGCAGTCGGACCACGGCGGTCGTCCCGCCGCTCTTCTCGGATTCGTCCGCGTCCTCGCCGGTCTCGAACGAGACGCTGCCGCCCAGCGCCGACACGCCCCAGTTGACCAGCCACAGGCCGAGGCCGCTCCCGTGGGCCAGCGCGGTCTCCTCGCCGGCGTCGATGACCTGTCGCTCGTGCTCGGGGATGCCCGGCCCCTCGTCCGCGACGGCGAAGACGGCGGTCCCGTCGTCCTCGACCGCGACCAGGGTGACGGTCACGTGGGGGTCGTCCCCGTGGTCGTGTTCGAGACCGTTCTCGGCCAGGTTCGCGAACACGACCTCGACGAGCTCGCGGTTGGTCTCCAGCTGGAACGCGTCGGGAACCGCGACGGTGACCCGGCCGCCATCGACCGCGGCCTCGAGTCGGTCGCCGACGTCAGCGAGCAGGTCGGCCATCGCGACCGGGTCTCGGCCGGTCACGTCCCCGCCCATCGTCTGCTCGATGGTCCGGGCCTTCTCTCCGAGTTCGATGAGCCCGCGCGTCTCGTCTTCGGCGGTCGAGAGCATCCACAGCACCTCGTCGTCGTCCACGAGGTCGGCCGCCCCCTGCAGGTAGCCCTGCACGACGGTCAGGTCGTTCCGGAGGTTGTGGCGCAGAACCCGATTCAGGACGGTGAGACGCTGTTTCCGCCGTATCTCCTCGGTGATATCCTGGAGCAAGACGGTGTAGCCGACGTGGGTGTCGGCGGCGTCCCGAAGCGGCGACGTGACCAGCTTGTAGGTCGCGTACCCGTCCGCTCGCGCCAGCGTGAGCGACTGGTCGCTCGCGCCGAAGTCGATGTCGTCGACGCCGAGGTAGTCCACGAGCTGGTCGGTGAGCGCGGCCCGCTTGTCGACGCCCAGCGCGGCCTCGGCGGGCGCGTTCAGCGTGACGATGCGACCCTTCTCGTCGACGACGATGATCGGACTGCCGAGGTCGTCCAGAGCGGCGCGTTCGCCGGTCCGCCGCGTCGTCGGGCTGAACTCGAACATGTCGCTCCGGAAGAGCGCGTAGGTGTCCAGTGCGATGTGCGGCAGGAACATGAGCGGGACCAGATTGAGTTGCGGAGCGGGGCCGAGGTCGAACGTCCAGACGGTAAACGCGGTCAGCGGCGGAATGGGTGTCAGCGCGACGGCCGCGGCCTGTTTGCGGTACAGCGGCCCGAAGCTGAGCACGGTGTCCAGCAACAGCGCCATCCCGACCACCGAGACGACGACGATGCCGGCGTACTGGAAGCGAATCAGGGGCGAGTGGACGTACGAGACCGTCGCCGCGCCGTAGATGGGGTCGAGCCGGAAGTTCTGCCAGACGAGGTGGTGCCACGGGTTCGTGACGACCAGCAGGTCGAACGCGAGGCCGAACAGCGCGACGGCCCGGAACCACCAGGTCCTGACGAGGTGCCCGCGCCCGGTGTACGCCGCCGCGAACCCGAGGTAGCCGACGACCACGACCGACCCGGCCAGCCAGAACAGCATCTCCAGCGCTTCGCGGAGCCAGAGCGGCTCGAACACCAGCATCGCGACCGCCTGCGAGAAACAGAGGACGACCTGCCCGAGGATGACCCCGAAGAACCACTCGGCACCGGGCTTGTCGCGGAAGTCACGGAGGTACCAGAGGAAGGCGAGGTTGGCCACTCCAGCCGCGAACGAGCCGGCGAAGGGCCACGAGACCGCGAACACGATATCTCAAAGAGCGAGTCCTGCTACTTGGCCGTTGTGTCTAACAGGGTCGCACTGGGTCGCCGGTGACCAGACGGCGCACCCGAGCAACGGCGTTTTTTCCTCGGGGGCCCTACAGTACTCCTGATGCTGGAGTATCACGTCCTGTTCGTCGTGTTGCTGGTCGGGACGGAGGCCTTCTTCACCCTCCTGTCCGTGTTGAACGTCAGGTACGGCGCGGCGACCGCCCGCGCCGAGTCCGAGTGGATGCACGAGACGCTCGGGGTCGACGACCTGGACGCGGTGCTGGACTACCAGCGTGCCCGGACCGGGCTCTCGCTGGTCGAGACGTGGGTCGGCCTCGGCTTCTTGCTCGTCGCCCTCTACACCGGACTCGTCGGCGACGTGGTCGCGGCCCTCACCGCGAGCGGCTTGCCGGAACTCGCTCAGGGCGTCGTCTTCGTCGCGCTGTTGCTCGTCGCGGGCCAGCTGGTGAACATCCCGTTCGACCTCTACGGGACGTTCGTGGTCGAAGAGCAGTTCGGGTTCAACAACCAGACCCCGCGGCTGTGGGTCAAGGATTTCGTGCTCGGGCTGGTCCTGAGCACCCTCATCGTCTCGGTGCTCGCCGGGGCGGTCCTCTGGTTCGTGAGCGCCCTGCCCACGTACTGGCCCGCCGCGGCCTGGGCGCTCGTCGTCGCCTTCTCGCTCGCAATGTTGGTCATCAAACCGCGCGTCATCGACCCGCTGTTCAACGACTTCACGGCCGTCGAAGAGTCAGACCTCCGGGACGCGGTCGACGAGGTGTTCGAGCGTGCCGGCTTCCGCTGTGACCAGGTGTACGAGATGGACGCGAGCAAGCGCTCGGGCCACTCGAACGCCTACTTCACCGGCTTCGGCCGGACCAAGCGCGTGGTGCTGTACGACACCCTGGTCGACCAGATGGAGGTCGACGAGATACAGGCCGTCCTGGCACACGAACTGGCGCACTGGAAGCGCGGGCACATCTGGAAGTTCGTCGCGCTGGCGGCGGTCCAGTTCGCGGTCGTCTTCGGCGTGCTGGGCTACCTCGTGAGCCAGGGCTGGCTCTACACGATGTTCGGCCTGCCGGAGGTCGCGTACGCCGGACTGTTCGTCGCCATCCTGTTCGTCGGGCCGGTCATGCAGTTGACCTCGCCCATCCAGAACTACTTCTCGCTCGCCTACGAGCGCGAGGCGGACACTTTCGCGGTGGAGACGATGGGGTCGTCGCCCATGGCGGGCGCGCTTGCCAACCTCGCAAGCGAGAACATGTCGAATCCGTTCCCGCACCCGCTCTACGAGACGTTCCACTACGACCACCCGCCGATTCCGGAGCGAATCCGGTACATCGAGGCGATGGGAGAGGGCGGTGAGTCGGCCAGCGACGGGGCGACCGGGGAGGACGCGCCGACGGCGGACTGAGTTCGGTGCTGCACCCGGCGTCGACACGGGCGTGATACTCCTTCTCGCGGTGTCTGTCACCACACTCGTAGCGGCAAGACGGGCGGGATGTAGCGTCCTTCAAGTAGCTGGCTGAATGAACATTCAGTCAACGATGGGAGAGACGCAGTTGTTCGCGGCTGCCCCAGAGGACACACGGGCCGCCATCATGCGGGCGACCTACGAGGCCCTCACGAGCCACGGGTACGCGAACCTGACGATACAACGAATCGCCGACGAGTTCGAGAAGTCGAAGTCGCTGCTCTATCACCACTACGACGGGAAGGACGACCTCCTCGTGGACTTTCTGCAGTACATGGTCGAGCACTTCGAACAGGAGACGACCTGTGCGGGCTGTTCGGACCCGACCGACCGGCTCGAGGACCTGCTGGACCGGGTCGTCCCGGTCGACATCGACCCGGAGAAACACGCCTTCACGAGCGCGATGGTCGAACTCCGAGCGCAGGCCTCACACGACCCCGCGTACCGCGAACAGTTCACCGAGCACGATATCGTCCTCCGGGACCGCTTCGCCGACATCCTCCGGGACGGCGTCGATGACGGGACGTTCGCGGACGTAGACCCCGACCAGACCGCGGCCTTCCTCCTGGCGCTCGTGAACGGCATCCGGAGCCAGCGCGTCACCCGCGACGACGACGGTGGCGTCCCGGCCACCAGAGCCGAACTCGACGAGTACCTCGACCGTCACGTCCGCAGAGGTGACGACTGATGGGCCTCTCGGACCTGTTCAAGGGGAAAGAGGAGATGGACCTCACCTCGGGCGACATCGCGAAACCCCTGTTTTTCCTCTCGCTCCCTATCGTCATCACGAACCTGCTCCAGACCGCCTACAACCTCGCGGACACCTTCTGGCTGGCACAGGTCAACGAGGTGGCGCTGGCGGCCATCACCTTCGGCTTCCCGATGGTGTTCCTGCTCATCTCGCTCGGGATGGGCCTCTCGGTGGCCGGGAGCGTCCTCGTCGCCCAGCACACCGGTGCCGAGGAACCGAGAGAGGCGGAGTACGCCGCCTCCCAGACCGTCATGTTCGCGTTCGTCGCCTCCACGATACTGGGCATCGTCGGCTTCTTCGCGGTCGACACGGTGCTGTGGACCCTCGGCGCACGCGGGGCGGTCCTCCGGGAGGCGACCCAGTACATGGAGGTCATCGCGCTCGGGATGCCGTTCCTGTTCGGGTTCTTCGTGTTCATCTCGCTGATGCGAGGCTACGGCGACACCATCACGCCGATGCTCGTGATGTTCGGGACGGTCGTCCTGAACGTCGTCATCGACCCGCTGTTCATCTTCGGCTTCGGGCCCATTCCGGACGGCCTCGGCGTGCAGGGGGCAGCCATCGCCACCGTCATCTCCCGGTTCGTCGCGACGGTGGTCGGGATGGCCATCATGCTTCGCGGGAACCGCGGCGTCCAGATTCGGTTCTCCCAGATGCGTCCCGACTTCCGCTTTTTCAAGAAGATGCTCGGCATCGGGGTCCCCGCGTCCATCGAGGGGACCGGCCGGTCGGTCTCGGTGAACCTGATGCTCATCGTCGTCGCCATCTTCTCTTCGGGCTTCGTGGCGGCGTTCGGCGTCGGTATCCGCATCTTCAGTGTCATCTTCCTCCCGGCCATCGCGGTCGGGCAGGGCGTCGAGACGATGGTCGGGCAGAACATCGGCGCGGGCAAGTACGACCGCGCCCAGCGGACCGCCGACACCGCCGCAATCGGGATGTTCGCGGCCCTGTCGGTCCTGGCACTCGTCGTCTTCGTGTTCACCGAACCCATCGTCGCCCCGCTCTCTCCCAACGAGGAAGTGACGGACATCGCCGTGACGTTCCTCCGGGTGGTCGCCCCGACGTTCGGCTTCATCGGCGTGATGCGCTCGTACAACGGCGCGTTCCGCGGCTCCGGGAAGACGATGGTGTCGGCCGCCATCGCCATCACGATGCTCGGCATCATCCGCCTGCCCATCGCGTACGTGCTCTCGCGGGGTATCGACCCCTTCGCCGCGTGGGTCCCGTTCGCCACGGGACAGGCCGGTATCTGGGCGTCGTTCGTCGTCTCGAACACGCTCGGTGCGGCCATCGCGTTCGCCTGGTTCCGCCGCGGCTCGTGGCGCGGTGCCGACGTTCGTGGGCGGGGCGCGGTCGAACCGTCACCCACGGACGACTAGGCGAGTCGATTCACGTCTAAAGAGAATTTGGCCGTCCTTCTTCGTCGCTGAGCTGTCAAGCGATATCTGTATCGACTAATGATGAACTGTACAGCGGTAACAGGCAGTTTATCAACCGCAATCGGTGAGCGCTATCCACACACATGAGCGAACGAGAGACATGGAGCACGCGAGCGGGGTTCATCCTCGCCGCGGTCGGCAGTGCGGTCGGCCTGGGGAACATCTGGCAGTTCCCGTTCCAGGCTGCAAGTAACGGCGGTTCGGCGTTCGTCGTCGTCTACCTCGCCGCCGTCATGCTCATCGGCTTCCCGGCGATGCTCGCGGAGTTCGTCGTCGGCCGGAGCACCGAGCGCAACCCGGTCGACGCCTTCCGCGAACTCGGCGGTGATTCGTGGTCGGTCGTCGGTGGCCTCGGCGTGTTCACCGCGTTCTGGATCCTGTCGTTCTACAGTGTCGTGGGCGGCTGGGTCATCCGGTACATCTTCGGGAGCGCCCAGGGCGCGTACTTCGCCGACCCCGGCGGGTACTTCGGCACCATCTCCAGCGGTCCGACCGCGCTCGCGCTCCACGCGGTCTTCATGGCGCTCGTCGTCGGCGTCGTCGCGCTGGGCGTCGAAGACGGCATCGAGATGGGAACGAAGCTGATGGTCCCGAGCATCGTCGTCCTGTTGCTCGGCCTCGGCGCCTGGGCGTTCACGCTCGACGGCGCGGCCGCCGGGTACGCCTACTACCTCACCCCCGACCTCGGAACCCTCGCCGAGAACTTCTGGTCCGTCCTGCCGTCCGCAGTCGGGCAGGCCTTCTTCACGCTCTCGCTCGGGATGGGTGCGATGGTCACCTACGCCTCCTACCTGAGCGACGACGACTCGCTGCCGGTCGACGGCGGCCTCATCGTCGTCCTGAACACGCTGGTCGGTGTGCTCGCCGGCCTCGTCGTCTTCCCCATCCTCGCCTCGCAGATGCCGGTCTCCGAGATCAGTAGCTCCGGCGGCGCGGGCGTCATCTTCACCGTGATGGCGGAGGCGTTCGGCCAGCTGCCGGCGGGCCGGGTCCTCGGCGTGGTCTTCTTCGGCATCCTCCTGCTGGCCGCGCTCTCGTCGGCCATCTCGCTGCTGGAGGTCGTCGTCTCGTTCATCACCCAGAACACCGGCTGGGAGCGCAAGCCCGCGGCAGCCATGTTCGGCCTCGCCGTCTTCCTGCTCGGCATCCCGTCGGCGTTCAGCGCCTCGCTGACCTTCGCCGGCATCGGCGCACTCAGCTGGTTCAACCTCGTCGCGTACGACCTGCTCTTGCCCGTCTCGGTGCTCGGCGTGCTCGTCTTCGTCGGCTGGCTCCGCGACGACCAGGCGTCGGTCGAACTCACGAAAGGGAGCGACGCGGGCCGCGAGGCGGCCACAGGCTGGATCTGGGCGATGCGGACCGTCGTCAGCCTCGCCGTCATCGTGACCTTGCTCCTCGGTGTGCAGGAACTCCTCGTGCTCGGGAAGGTGCTGGCCGAGCCGGTCATCGCGCTGTAGGTTCCACGTCCGGCCATCCCACACACGGGAGACTGGTGGCAGGTCACACGCCACCGTTGAACACGATTACGAATCCTCGGCGGACACCTATTTTTCGCAGAGATACAAAACGGAAACCAGCAGTAGGCCGACCATACGGTGTGATAACGACGATTTGACGGTTTTACGGTCCGCAACCACTATTACGGAGAGTCAGGCAGTGGCTCACAATGGCACGTGAATCGTGGACGTCACGAATCGGTTTCATCCTCGCCGCCGTCGGGAGCGCTGTCGGCCTGGGGAACATCTGGCGGTTCCCCTGGATGACGGCGGAGAACGGCGGGAGCGCGTTCCTGGTACTGTACCTGGCAATCGTCCTGGGCGTCGGCGTCCCGGGCCTGCTCGCAGAGTTCGCCATCGGTCGGCGCGCGGGCAAGAGTCCCGTCGGCGCGCTCCGCTCGCTCTCTGGGTCGGAGCACTGGGGGAAAGTCGGTCTCATCACGGTCCTGGCCGGCCTCGTCCTCCTGTCGTTCTACAGCGTCGTCGGCGGCTGGATCATCCGGTACTTCCTCGCGAGTGCGACCGGGGCCTACTTCGACGCCCCCGGTGCGTACTTCGAGAGCATCAACTACGGTCTCGGCGCGGCAGGCTTTCACGTCCTCTTCCTCGCCATCACGGCGGGCATCGTCGCGGGCGGGGTGCGGGGCGGTATCGAGCGCGCGACGACGGTCATGATGCCCATCGTCATCCTGATGCTCGGCGCACTCGCCGTCTGGGCTGGTGGGCTCTCGGGCGCGGCCGAGGCGTACGACTTCTACCTCACGTTCGACGCCGCCTACGTGCAGGCGAACGCGCTCGACATCCTGCTGTCGGCGTCCGGGCAGGCGCTGTTCACCCTCTCGGTGGGTGCCGGGACGATGATAACCTACGCCTCCTACATCGGTGAGGACCGCTCGCTCCCCGCGGACGGGAGCATCATCGCACTGCTCAACACCGGTGTCGGCGTCCTCGCGGGGTTCGTCGTCCTCCCGCTGCTGTTCTCGACGCCCAACGTCGACCCCGCGACGAGCGGTCCCGGCGCGTTGTTCGTCGGCGTGGCGACCGCGTTCTCGGAACTGCCCGGCGGCCGGGTCCTCGCGCTGGGGTTCTTCGCCGTGGTCGCGCTGGCCGCACTCTCGTCGTCCATCTCGATGCTGGAGATTCCCGTCGCCTACCTCGTCGACGAGCACGGGTTCGAGCGAAAGACCGCGACCGCCGGCCTCGCCGGGCTGGTCCTCGTCACCGGGACCGCGAGCGCGTTCAACGCCCAGCTGTTCGGCATCCTCGCCGGTCCGGTCGTGGACGTGCTCCTGACCACCGGCCTGTTCGCGTTCGTCGTCTTCGCCGCGTGGGTGCTCGGCGGTGACGCCGTCGAGGAGTTCACGCTCGGCACCCGATTCTCGACCGGGCTCGGGGACTTGTGGCGACTCCTCATCGGCGTCGTTCTCCCGCCCTTCCTGCTGTTTACGCTGTTCAACGGCCTCCTCGGCTACTTCGAGTACCAGGTCGGTACCGAGTACGTCGCGCTGGCCGCGCTCGTCGTCGGCCTGGCGGTCGTCGGCGGTGTCGAACGGTTCGCGAGCACGGCCTGACGCGACGGCCCGTCTCTTCTTGCAGACGCATTCGGTGACTTCGTCTCGTGCACCTCGAATGTGCCCGGTGAAACCGTCGTTCTCGACCGGTCGAACACCCGACAGCGGGTGCGAGTCGGGCGAACGCATCCGTGCAACGTGTCCCACCTCGTTGGGGAAACCTTTTGACGCCAGTGGGAGTGGTTTCGACCAATGATTGCAGGGTGGTCACCATGACGATGGAAGACCGCATCGAGGAACTCGAAGAGCTGCGAGCGGAGGCGCTCAAAGGCGGCGGCGAGGACCGCATCGAGTCCCAGCACGAGAAGGGCAAGATGACGGCCCGCGAACGCATCGACTACTTCCTCGACGACGGCACGTTCCACGAGTTCGACCAGCTCCGGACCCACAACTCCCACAACTTCGGGATGGAAGAGAAGAAGATACTCGGCGACGGCGTCGTCACCGGCTACGGTGAGGTCGACGGGCGCAAGGTGTTCGTCTTCGCGCACGACTTCACCGTCTTCGGTGGGTCGCTGGGCGAGGTGTTCGCCGAGAAGATTACCAAGGTGATGGACATGGCCATGGAGGTCGGTGCCCCCATCGTCGGGCTGAACGACTCCGCCGGGGCCCGCATCCAGGAGGGCGTCAAGGCCCTCGCCGGGTTCACCGAAATCTTCCACCGGAACCAGATGGCCTCGGGCGTCATCCCCCAGATTTCGGGCATCATGGGTCCGTGTGCCGGCGGGGCGGTGTACTCCCCGTCCATCACAGACTTCATCTTCATGGTGAAAGACACCAGCTACATGTACATCACTGGTCCCGGCGTGACGAAGACCGTCACCGGCGAGGACGTGACCCACGACGAGCTCGGTGGGGCGATGACCCACGCCAGCAAGACGGGTGTCGCGGAGTTCGCCTGCGAGTCCGACGAGGACGCGCTGGACCAGATCAAGACGCTGCTGTCGTACCTCCCGAGCAACAACGTCGAGGACCCGCCGCGGGTCGAGCCCTGGGACGACCCGGAGCGCCGCGACGACGCACTGGAGGAGATCGTCCCCGACAGCCCGCAAAAGCCCTACGACATGACGGACGTCGTCGGCTCCATCGTCGACGAGGGCTCGTTCTTCGAGGTGCAGGAGGACTTCGCGAAGAACATCGTCGTCGGCTTCGCCCGCCTCGACGGGCACTCGGTCGGTATCGTCGGCAACCAGCCGAAGGCGAACGCGGGGACCCTCACCGTCGACGCCTCGATGAAGGGCTCGCGGTTCGTCCGCTTCTGTGACTCCTTCAACATCCCCATCGTCACGTTCGTCGACGTACCGGGGTACATGCCCGGCACCGACCAGGAACACCGCGGCATCATCCGCCACGGGGCGAAGCTGCTGTACGCCTACTCCGAGGCGACGGTCCCCCTCCTGACGGTCATCACCCGGAAGGCGTACGGTGGCGCGTACTGTGTCATGGCGTCGAAGAACCTCGGGTCGGACGTGAACTACGCCTGGCCCACGGCCGAAATCGCCGTCATGGGCCCCCAGGGTGCCGTCAACCTGCTCTACCGAAACGAACTCGCCGAAGCCGACGACCCCGACTCGCTGCGGGACGAACTCATCGAGGAGTACCGCGACGAGTTCGCGAACCCCTACACCGCGACGGACAAAGGCTTCCTCGACGACGTCATCGAACCGACCGAGACCCGACCGCGGCTCATCGACGACCTGCACATGCTGAAGTCCAAGCGGGAGGACCAGCCCGACAAGAAGCACGGCAACATCCCGCTCTGATATGAGTCAGGACCTCATGGAGCGCCTCGACATCCCGGCCGACGCCGACGCGGAGGAAGCCGCGGCTATCGCGGCCGTCATCGGTGCCCACCTCCGCGACCAGGAACAGAAGGCACAGGAGGAGTCCGAGGACACGTGGCAGGGCAAGAAGTGGGCGTTCGCCGGTCGCCTCCGCGCCATCCGCGGCCACAGTGGGCGCGTCCCAGACGGCGCACCCACGAACGCCTGGGCGGCGAGCGGACGCGCGGACCGGTTCTGACCGCGAGCGGCTTCTTCTCGGGGACGGCTCAGGCCGTCTGCCCGTCGTCACCACCGACGAGCGCCCGGACCGTCCCGACACCGACGAACCGGGGGACCCGTTTCGAGTATCGCTCGTACGCCTCGCCGTACTCCTCACGGAGCCAGGGCTCCTCGACGAACGGAAGCATGACCCACCACGAGGCGAAGATGATGGCGAGGGTCGTCACCAGAACCGAGTTCACGAGCAACACGAACCCGACGGTCGCGACCAGATAGCAGACGTACTGCGGGTTGCGGGAGTAGCGGTACCAGCCGCCCGTCCTGAGGTCGCCGGAGAGTCCCATCGTCTCCTCGCTTCCGAGGTCGAAACCCGCCGCGAGCGCCGCCAGGTAGAACGGGACGAACAGTGCAACCCCGGCGTAGAGGCTGGCAGGGCGGGGGAGTCCGAGCGTGTTCCAGTCGAGGTACGCGAGCCCGACGAAGGCGACGTTGAGGGCGTTCGAGAGCGTCCAGTGGAGGTAGTACCGCCAGTCCCGTTCGCCGGGCGGCCAGTAGCGGTGGTCGGTCAGCAGACTGGTGAGAAAGCCGGTGAGGTTCCCGAGGCTGGCGAGGAGTCCGAGGGCGAAGAGGAGCCAGCGCAGCGTGTCTTCCATGTCCGAAAGAGGGCGTCGGGCGTCAGTGGGTCTACCGTCGCACTGGCTAGGCCGTTTAAACGAGCCGGCCGGTTCGGTATCACTCCCGCATCGTGACCCGAAGTTCGACCGGCCCGGGGTCGAGCGTCACCGACGCCGACGGCTCTAGCTCCTCGGTGCCCCGCTCGAACTCGAGGCGGCGAGCGAGCGTCGCAAGTGCGAGAGTCAGCTCCATCCGGGCGAAGCGCATCCCGATGCAGTGGCGCGGGCCGCCCCCGAACGGGAAGTACGCGTACTCTGGGCGGTCGGCGGCGCCAGTAGCATCGCTGTCCCCCCCGAGCCAGCGGTCCGGCCGGAACGCCTCCGGCTCGTTCCACCACCGCTCGTCGCGGTGAATCTGGTAGGTGCCGAGGATGAGAGTCCGGTCCGCGGCTATCTCGTAGCCACCGAGCATCGTGTCCTCGACTGGCTGGCGGTAGATGGCGTACACCGGTGGGTACAGGCGGAGCGCCTCTTGCACGACCGCCTCGGCGTACTCGAGGGCCGGGAGGTCACCGAAGGTCGGGTCGCCGTCGCCACAGACCGCATCGAGTTCCGCGTCGAGTCGGTCTCGCACAGCCGAATCGCCGGCAAGCAACCAGAGGGTGTAGGTGAGCGCGACCGCGGTGGTCTCGTGGCCGGCCCCGAGGAACGTGACGAGCTGGTCGCGGACCTGGTCGGCGTCCATCGTCGACCCATCGGGGTACTCGGCGGCCAGCAGGGTGTCGAGGAGGTCGTCGCACCCGTCTTCCTCGCCCGTGGCGGCGCGTCGTTCGCGAATCAGCGCGGCGACCATCTCGTCGAGGTCGGCTATGCAGCGCCGGAACCGGCGCTTCGCCGGGGTGGGGACCCAACCCGGGACCATCATCGAGACGCCACTGATGCGGTCCGAGACGGCGGCCATCGCGTCCCGGACGACCTGCCCGCGGTCGGCGTCGAGGTCGAGGTCGAACAGCGTCCCGACGAGGATGTCGAGGGTGAGGTCGGAGGCGGCCTGTCGGAGGTCGACCGTTCCCTCGGCTGCCCACTCGTCCGCGGCGTCGGCGGTCCGGGCGACCATCGTGTCCGCGAACGACTGGATGTGCCGCGGGGTGAACGCTGGCTGGAGGAGCTGTCGGTCGCGGCGCCACTGCTCGCCCTCGGTAAACGCCAGGCCGGAGGGTGCCAGCAGGTCGCCGAACGCCGTCTCGTAGTCGCCCTTGCGGAATTCGTCGTTGCGGTCGACCAGCACCTGCTGGACGAGGGCAGGGTCGTACACCGCGACGAACGGGACGCCGATAGCGTCGAACGCGACCACGTCGCCGTGTCGCGCCATGGCGGTCCCGAAGTCGATGCCGTCGCGGAGGAACCCGAGCGTGTGGTCGAACACCGGCAGGCCATCGGGGTGTGGCGGCGAGCGAGCGGTCCCGGGGGACGAGGCCTCCTGCAGCGAGTGTTGCTCTGCCATCGTGTGAATGGAGGGGCGAGACGAGCCTCGTCCTTGCCGTGAACTGTGTAACCTTTTTATAAGCGACGGCCGCCCGTCTACCCGTGCAATCGCTCGACGTCACGGTCCACCTGCCGCCCGAACTCAGGCTGCCGGTGCCCGGCGACCTCGAACTCGGCGAGGACTTCGTCCGCGAGGAGGTGCTGGCGTGGCACACCGACGAGGAGCGCGGCGTCGACCACTTCCTCTCGCTGGTCGTCGGCGACCTCGAGACCTGTCTGGCTGGGCTGGAGTCGTTACCGATGGTCAACTCGGTCGACGTGACACCGGTCGACGACGAGACGTTCTACGCCTACGCCGAGATGGAGGCGGGACCGGACACCCGAGCATGGACCGCCGCACTGGAGGGCCACGACATCGTCCTCGTCCCGCCCATCGTCTTCACCCCGTACGGGGACGTGCAGTTGACCGTCCTCGGCGACCCCGGGGAACTCCGCGAGGTGGTCGCGGACTTCCCCGAGGGTATCGAGTTCGAGGTCGAGCGCGTGGGGGAGCACCAGCACCGTCCGGGCTCGCTGGCGGGGCGGCTCACCACCCGGCAGTTCCAGGCGATGGAGGCGGCGTACCGGCTGGGGTACTATTCGGTGCCCCGCGAGGGGACGCTGGCGGAGGTCGCCGAGGCACTGGACTGTTCGGAGAGCGCGGCCTCGACCTTACTGCGGAAGGCGGAGCGTGCGATGGTCGAGGCGACACTCGGACGGGGAGCAACCTCTGAGTAGGCCCTCAGCGCTTTTCGACCCGCAACTCGACCTCGCCCTCGGGCTGGTAGGTCGCCCCCATCGTCGGCTGTGGCGGTTCCTCGCCGAGGTACTCGAACCGGCAGTGCTGTACCAGCGTCGTGAGCACCAGCTTCAGTTCCATCCGGGCGAAACGCATCCCGATGCAGTGGCGCGGACCGCCCCCGAACGGGAAGTACGCGTACTCAGGCAGAGAGTCCTCGAACTCGTCGGTCCAGCGGTCAGGGTGGAAGCTGTCGGGGTCGTCGTACCACCGCGGGTCCCGGTGAATGCGGAACACGGGGAGGCTGAGCTTCGTCCCCTCGGGGATGCGGTATCCACCGATGTCTACGTCCTCGCGGACCTCCCGGAAGAGGATGTACGCCGGCGGGTAGAGCCGCAACGACTCGGTGACGACCCGGTCGAGGAACGAGAGGGCGGGGAGGTCGAGCACGTCCACGGGGTCGTCGCCGACCACCTCGTCCACCTCGGCCCGGAGCCGGTCGGCCACGTCCGGGTGCTCTGCGAGCAGGTAGCAGGTGTAGGTGAGCGCGAGCGACGTGGTCTCGTGGCCGGCGAAGAGGAAGGTCATCATCGTATCGCGAAGCTCCGTATCGGAGATACGCCCGTCCTCACCGCGGGCCGAGAGGAGCATCGCGAGCAGGTCGTCGTGGTCGGCGTCGGCGGCGGTTCGCTCCGCGATGAGGTCCTCGACCAGTCGCTCGAACGCCCGCATCGACCGGTCGAGCCGGCGGCGCTGGGGCGTCGGGACCCAGTTCGGCAGGACGAACGTCGAGAGCGAGGGCTCGGCCCACCGGTTGAACTCGGCCGCGGCGCGGGTGACGACCGCCCCCCGGTCGCTCTCGTCGAGGTCCAGGTCGAACAGCGACTTCGAGAGGATGCGAAGCGTCAGGTCGGAGAAGGTGTCGGTCGCCGCGACGACCTCGCCGTCGTCCCAGCCAGCGGCCAGCTCCGCGGCGAAAGCCGTCATGCTCTCGCCGTAACCGCGGATGCGGTCGAGCTGGAACGCCGGCTGTGCCATGGTGCGCTGGCGTCTCCACTGCTCGCCCTCGGTGAACAGGATGCCCTCGGCCGCGAAGTCCACGCCGAAGTCGGTCAGGCCCCACTTGCCGACCCTGTCGGCCTCCGTCACGAGGACCTGCTCGATGTAGTCGGGGTGAAGGAGGGTGCAAAACTGCATCCCGCCGGCGCGGTACGAGACGACGTCGCCGAAGGGTTCGAGCACGTCGAAGAACGCCGCGGGGTCCGACGCCAGCTGGAGGGTGTTCCCGAGGACCGGGAGACCGTCCGGACCCGGCGGGAACTCGTCGCTGGCAGCGCTGTCGGCGTCGTCCTGCCTCTCCTGTGGACTGGTGTGCGCCATCACAGGTGGAGAGACGCCGGACGCTGGCAAGCCGGTTCTGTCGAAGGAGCTAGCGTCCTTTTACGTCTCCGGTACCGTTTTCGTCGTTCCACCGACAGTACGACGTATGCGCTACCTCGACGTCCGCATCCGACAACCCGACTGGATGCTCCACCCGATGCAGTCGTTCATCCGGCACGAGGACGTCGTCCGGTACGAGGAACTGCTGACCTGGAACGTCCAGCCCGAACAGGGCATCGAGTACGAACTGTTCTACGTCGAGGCCGACAGGGAACGCTACGAGCCCGCCATCGACGCCGTCGACTCCATCCACTGGTACGACCTCACGCCGGTCGACGACGAGTCGTTCTACATCTACGCCTGTCAGGAGATACGTGACATCGACATGGAGTGGCGCGAGGCGTTCGTCGCGTTGAACCTCCTGGTGTTCCCGCCCATCCTCTACGACACCGACGCTGCGATGCGGATGACGGTCATCGGGTCGTCCGAGGACCTTCAGACCATGCTCGACGGCCTCCCCGACGAGATAGACGTCACCGTCAACGAGATCGGCGAGTTCGACTCGCGGCATCCCCGCCTCGCCGGGTCCATGACCGCCAGACAGCGCGAGGCCGTCGCGGTCGCGGTCGACCTCGGCTACTACGAGGTCCCCCGGACCGGCTCGCTGGAAGCGGTCGCCGACGCCCTCGACTGTGCACCCTCGACGGCGTCGAACCACCTCCGGAAGGCAGAAGCGGCCGTCATGCGCCGACTCGTGGACGGCTGTCGCCCCCAGCGACCGGATTAGCGGCGGCGAGAGCGCGTCAAACGAGGGCGACGAACCTGTTTTTTCACAGACCAGTGGCCGGTTCCGGCAGGTCTTGCGAACCGACAAAGTAAGGTGGCCTGTGTGAGTGGGTTCGCCCAAGAATGTTCAGGAAGGTTCTCGTCGCGAACCGAGGTGAGATCGCGGTGCGAGTCATGCGCGCCTGCGAAGAACTCAACGTCTCGACGGTCGCCATCTACAGTGAGGCCGACAAGAACGGCGGTCACGTCCGATACGCCGACGAAGCGTACAACGTCGGCCCCGCCCGCGCGGCCGACTCGTACCTCGACCACGAGGCAGTCATCGAGGCCGCGCGCAAGGCCGACGCCGATGCCATCCACCCCGGCTACGGCTTCCTCGCGGAGAACGCGGTGTTCGCGAGCAAGGTCGAAGCCGAGGACGGCATCACGTGGATCGGCCCGAGCTCGGAGTCGATGGAGCAACTGGGCGAGAAGACCAAGGCCCGCAAGGTCATGCAGTCCGCCGACGTGCCCATCGTCCCCGGGACGACCGACCCCGTCGAGTCCCCCGAAGAGGTCAAGCAGTTCGGTGAGGAACACGGCTACCCCATCGCTATCAAGGCGGAGGGTGGCGGTGGCGGCCGCGGGATGAAGGTCGTCCAGAGCCCCGACGAGGCCGAAGACCAGCTCACCTCCGCGAAGCGCGAGGGTGAGGCGTACTTCGACAACGACTCGGTGTACCTCGAGCGGTACCTCGAAGCCCCGCGCCACATCGAGGTCCAGATCGTCGCCGACCAGCACGGCAACGTCCGCCACCTGGGAGAGCGCGACTGCTCGCTCCAGCGCCGCCACCAGAAGGTCATCGAGGAGGGACCGTCGCCGGCACTCTCCGACGACCTGCGCGAGCAAATCGGCGAGGCCGCCCGCCGCGGTGTCAAGGAGTCTGACTACGTCAACGCGGGGACCGTCGAGTTCCTCGTCGAGGACGGCGAGTTCTACTTCCTCGAGGTCAACACCCGCATCCAGGTCGAACACACCGTCACCGAGGAGATAACGGGCATCGACATCGTGAAGTGGCAGCTCAGAGTCGCCGCGGGTGAGGAACTCACCTTCTCGCAGGACGACGTGGACATCGACGGCCACGCGATGGAGTTCCGCATCAACGCGGAGAACGCCGCGAACGACTTCTCGCCCGCACCGGGCGGCAAGCTCAACGTCTACGACCCGCCGGGCGGCCCGGGCGTCCGCATGGACGACGCGCTCCGCCAGGGAGACAAGATCGTCACCGACTACGACTCGATGATCGCAAAGCTCGTCGTCTGGGGTGAGGACCGCGACGAGTGTATCGAGCGCTCGCTTCGTGCCCTGCGCGAGTACGAGATAGAGGGTGTCACCACCATCGTGCCGTTCCACCGGCTGATGCTCACCGACGAGCGCTTCGTCGCCGGGACGCACACGACGAACTATCTCGACGAAGAACTCGACAAAGAGCGCATCGTCGAGGCCCAGGAGCAGTGGGGAGCAGACGGCGACACCAGTGGCGAGGACGAGGACGTCGTCGAGCGCGAGTTCACCGTCGAGGTCAACGGCAAGCGCTTCGAGGTCAACCTCGAAGAGCGCGGCGCGATGCCCATCGGTGGCCAGAAGAGCGCGTCCGGTCGAAAGCCGTCCGATTCCGGTACCGGCGGCGGCGGTGACTCCGGCGGGAGCAGCGTCGAAGTCGAAGGTGACGGCGAGGTCGTCGAGGCCGAGATGCAGGGGACCATCCTCTCCGTCGAGGTCGACGAAGGGGACGAGGTCGCCTCGGGCGACGTGCTCTGCGTGCTCGAGGCCATGAAGATGGAGAACGACATCGTCGCCTCGCGCGGTGGGACGGTCACCCAGATTGCCATCAGCGAGGGCCAGAGCGTCGACATGGGCGACGTGCTGGTCGTCCTGGAGTAAGCACGGCCGACCGCTCGCTGTTTTTTTGCCGCTAGTTCGGTCGACACCGCAGCAGGGTACCGGACTCGCGCGGGTCGACCGCCGTTGCGGTTCCTCCCGCCTTCGCGCGCTTGAGCACCTGCCCGGTGACCAGGTACGTCGCGGTGTGAGTGCCGAGGTCCGCGTGAACCGTCGCGGTCCCCTCGCCCGCCTCGTTGTAGTACCCGCCGGTGACGGGCACCGTCGCGATGTATCCCTGGTCGACGGATTCGACCGTGATGGTGCCGATGCTCACGTAGCCCTCCGATATCTGGCTCTCCGGCGGCAAGACGATGGTTCGCTCGACGGCTTCGAGGTACGCCGCAATCTCGTCCTCGGTGAGGTGTGCGGGGAACGCCGGAGCGTCGGCTATCTCGGGAGCCGTGTACTCGGTCTCGCACGTCGGTTCGCCGGGCGTGCCGGTCGTGGGCGTGTCGGTGTGGGTCGCGTCGTCGGGAGTGGTGCCGTCGGCGGTCGCGTTCGGGTCGCTACGGCCAGTCGAATCGCTCCCGAACGAGGAGAGACAGCCAGCAGTCGAGAGGGACAGTGCCGACCCGACGGTCGACAGGAGGGTGCGTCGGTGCATATCCGGCGGTTCCGGACGATACGGTAAATGTCTCGTGGGGAAACCGGGGCGAGTTGGTCTGGAAGACGCTCGTCAGGGCAGTGCCGGCGTCGGCTGCCAGTCACCCGCGTCGAGCGCCTCACGGAGCGAGCGCGGGTGAATTCCCAGTTCGTCGAGGTGGGTCGAATCGAACTTCAGGCCGCCCATGCCGTCTATCCACGCGTACAGTTCGGCGATGGTCTCGCCGAAGCGCTCGCGTCCGGCCGCCGTAGAGAGGTGGACCGGTTCGACCTCGCGGCGGATGACCGCGCTGTAGGCTTCGGCTATCTCGGGCAGGGTCAACAGGTCGCCCGCGAGGTCTATCTCTTCGCCGACGAACCGCTCGGGGTGGGCGAACGCCATCGCGGCCACGACGCCGACGTCGTGCACGTCGACCAGGGGCAGTGGCGTGTTCGGCGAGACGGGCCAGGCGAGCTTGCCCTCGCGGATGCTGTCGCGCTGGGCCTCGAAGTTCTGGACGAACACGCCTGGGCGGATGACCGTCGTCGGAACACCACGGTCGCGGATGCGGCGTTCGATGGCGAGTTTGGCGTCGAGGACGTCGATACCGGCGTAGAAGTCCGCACCCAGCGCCGAGGAGAACACGAGCTGGCCGAGGCCTGCGTTCGCTGCTTCGTCGACGAACGCCAGTCCCCGTTCGACCTCGCGGTCGTAGTCCGCTTCGGCGCTGTCGGTGACGAGGAAAGCCCCGTCTACCTTCTCGAAGTACGGACGGTACGACCCGGGTCTGTCGAGGTCGCCGGGGACGATGCGTGCACCGAGCCTGCGTAACTCGACGGCACGGTCGCTCTTTACCTCGCGGGTCATCGCGAAGACGGTGAAGTCGCCGTACACGCCGGAGAGGAGCGCGTCGACCACGGCACCGCCCTGTCGGCCGGTCGCACCGACGACGAGGATTCGTTTCGTCATAACGTGTCGTACGGTAGCGAAGAGCATGGCTAATCGCCCGTGTGGCCCGGCTAACGCGACGTTAGCCTACCAGTCGATGACTTCCCTATCCCGCCAGAACCGACCGCCGGGGGCGTCGGGTGCGAACCGGGCCAGCCAGACTGGTGTGGCGGCACCGTCCTCGACGCTCCGGGGCGCGCTCTCTCCGCCCATATCGGTCCGAACCCAGCCGGGGCAGACCGAGTTTGCGATGAGGCCGTCGTCGCGGTACTCCCCGTGGAGGTACGCAGTCAGGCCGTTCAGGCCGGTCTTCGAGACCCGGTACGCGGGTGCCCCGCCAGCCATCTCCTCGCCGAGCGCGCCCATCCCGCTGGAGACGTTGACGACGCGGCTCCCGGGGTTCCGCAGGAGCAAGGGGAGCGCGAACTTGGTGAGGACCATCGGGCCGCGGAGGTTGGTATCGATGACCGAATCGAGGTCGTCGACAGATTCGTCGAGCAGCGTGGACCCCGGAGCGTCGGCGATACCTGCGTTGTTCACGAGCACGTCGAGGCGGTCGGCCTCGACCTCGATGCAGGAGACGGCGGCACGCATCGTCTCCCCGTCGGTCACGTCGAGTTCGAGGGGTCGCAGGTCGCCGGGGGCGTCGTAGCCGGGGTCGCGGACGCCGGCGTACACGACCGCGCCGAGCGCGTCGAGGTCGGCCGCGATTCGCGCGCCCAGTCCCCGGTTCGCCCCGGTGACGAGAGCGACCTGTCCGTCGAGCGTCTCGTGAAGTGGAACGTCCATACCCTAGAGACGGGACGCTCCCGTATGAACCGAGAGGCAACTGGGGTGTCAGTCAGCGCCAACTGGGGTGTCAGTCGAATCGTGCCCGCAGCCGCGAAAGCAGCTCGTCGGGAATCCCGTACGTGGCACCCTCCTCGTCCAGCAGCGCCGCAGAGCCGTGCCCGGCGACCAGCCCGTTGAGCCGGGCGGCGACCGTCGACTCACGGATGGCTGTGTCGTCGTAGGTGGCCGCGAGCGAATCGAACAGCTCGCTCGCCCCGCGCAGCCGGTACTTCTGGTGGTAGTCTTCGGCGACGGTGAACGAGCCGAGGGGTTCGGCGCGAGTGTTCACGTGCCCGTCGCGGGCTTCCTGTTCCGCGATGGCGTTCTCGACCGCCTCGCGCTGGTCCTCGTCGTGCCAGCAGACGAGGTTCTCGTACTGCCGTATCGGGGCACGCTCGCGGGGGTTGTGCGCGCGGAAGAACCACTCCAGCAGGTCGCGATAGCTGGTGCGAGTCGGGTCGTAGTCGACCTGGACGACTTCGGTGTGGTCGCCGAGGGTTCGATAGGTAGGGGTCGGAGTGGACCCGCCGGCGTAGCCGACGCGGGTCCTGACGACGCCGGGACGGACACCGAGGCGGGCGTCCGGGCCCCAGAAACAGCCGAGACCGAACGTGGCTGTCGCGACCTCGCTGGGGGCGGCGGCGTCGAGTGGGAGGGCAGTGGGTGGGAGGGCAGCAGCGCCGCGGGCGTCGCGTGTCACGTGGGAGGGTCGAACGTCAGCGGGGATGTGCCTTTCGCCGGTGGGTGGATGGCGGTAACCGACGGGGTCGGCGAGGCGACCGAGGGGCGCGAGACCCCGACAGCCGCCGGGTCCTCACGGGGCACACTCTCTCGTAGGCACTGGTGGTGTAATTACCTATCCCAAGGTAAAATGCCGTTTTGAGCCTCCTTTTGTCGACCCGACACGTAATCTCGCTCGTGCCCGGAAACAGTACGGAGACGCCCCGAGACCGCAAAAATATCGCCTACGTCACAGTCCACGACGGTGAGGAGACGCACCTGCTCGTCGCCCCCGTCGGCGCTCGTCTCCGCGATGTGCTCCTCCGACACGACCTGTCGCCGCACTCGCGAGCGACCAGACGGGCGAACTGCGGCGGTCGCGGCCTCTGTGCCACCTGCGGTGTCCGGCTGCTCGACGACCAGCCACGCGAGCACTGGCACGACGACCTCGCGGCGCGCTTTGGCTACCCGCGGCTCTCCTGCCGGCTCACGGTGACCGAGGATGTGCGGATTCGACTCGACCGCGAGAAGCTCGTCTGGGGGAGGCGGGAGGGCTGAGCCGGCGGGAGGGCTGAGCGCTGAGCCGGCGGCGAAAGGCCTTCGTCGGCCGCGGAGCCGCGTCGACCGGTTACTCGCTGGCCGAGAGCGCGTACAGGTCTCCCGCGAGGTCGCGGCATTCGGTGGCGACGTCGACCGTTCCCTCCCAGTCTTCCGGGAGCGCACTCGCGCCGAAGCGGGCACCCGCCACCGCGCCGGTGACCGCGCCGATGGTGTCGGCGTCCCCGCCCATCGCCACGGCATCGACGATAGCGTCCTCGGCCGTCGCTGCCTGCAACCCGTGGAAGAACCCGGCCTGCAGGGTGGTGACGACGAACCCCGAGTTCTGGAGTTCGGCCGCCTCCATCGTCGGAACCCGTTCGACCGCCTCGAGCAGGTCGGCAGGCGCGTCCTCGCGAACCCGGTCGACCGCGGAGTCGAGCGCGTCGAGTGGCCCGGGGTCGTTCCGAACCAGGTCGGCCACGACGAGATTCAGCAGGGCACAGCCCCAGGTACACCGCGGGTCGGCGTGAGTGATGGCCGAGGACTCGCGGCTGACCGCGACCAGTCGGTCCGGGTCGTCCCCGAAGGCGAGCGCGTGGGGGACACAGCGCATCACGCTCCCGTTTCCGGCGTTCGATCCTTCTGCCGCGGCCTCCCAGACCTGTCGCCCGGCGTCGTCCCACGCCGCACCGTCACGGAACGCACGGATGGACTGTGCGGTCATGATACCGATGTCGAACGGGCCGCTCTCGTACCAGCCGAGGAATCGCTCGGCGACGTCGTGACCGTCGAACTCGCCCTGCTCGGCGAGACTCCGGGCGAGACACAGCATCATGTCGGTGTCGTCGGTCACGGTCCCGGCGGGCTTGTTATACGTCCCGTTGCCGACCATCTCGTCCAGTCGACCGTACCTCGATTCGATGCTCGCCGGGGTGGTGAACTCGACCGGTCGCCCCAGTGCGTCGCCACAGGCCAGACCGAGGAGCGCCCCTGCCGCTCTGTCGCTGTCGCTCATACAGCCAGTCGAGTAGCGGGTCTGATAAGTGTGTCCCGCACGCGATGTGTTGGAGTCTCTTACTGGTTTGCACCGCACTCTACCTGTGGTGAGCACGGGGAGACAGGTACAACAGACAGTATCAGGGAACGACGTTCGACACCAGGCCGACGAGGGTGCCGTACACAGCATAGGTCGCGAGCGAGAGTTCGCTGTACATCGGCAGTATCGCCGTCGACGCGATACCGTGGCTGACGAACCAGAGGGGTTCGATGAGGGCGAAGGCGGTAGCCCACGTCAGGACCCCGAAGACCAGCCCGACCACCGGGCCGAGGAAGCCACGCCCGTAGTGCCACAGCGGGCGCGAGTGGACGAGGACCCCGAAGACACCACCGAAGAGGGCCGAGAAGATGAGGTGCCAGACCCAGGGATTCGAGACGGCCGTCGTGAGTTCGAGGCTGGTTCCGATGGCGATGGGCGTGAGGGAGAGGACGAACGGTGCGAGGACGAGCAACAGGCCGGCGATGAGACCGGAGAACGTAGTCCGCAGGACCACGTCCTGTCGCGGTGTTACTTCGACCGTGACCGTTGGCTGTGCGCTCATTGATTCATCTCAAGTAAGTCCCCCGTAAATATAGTTTCCCTAACCAGTTCCCGATTCTCACCCAATTTCGGGGTGGACTCCCGGGCAGGGCAAAAGCTCGGGCTGTCGTCGGGGCTGGGGTGACAAGCGCCGGCTGGGGGCTACACTGGACTCAGAAGCGCCAGTCGTCGTCGCCGAACTCGTCGTTTTCGGTCGCGGGCCGTGGGGTCAACTCCGCGTCTTCGAGTTCGTCTCTCACCGCGCGGTACACCTCGTCGACCGGTGGCGTGTCCATCGTCGGGTCCAGCGGGTGGTCACCGACCCACTTGTACCGGACGTTCCGGTCGCGGTCGATGAGGAAACACGACCGTTTCGAGCGCGGGAAGAGTTTGAACGTCCGATACTTCACGTCGAACGCGTCCGCGAGGTCGAGTTCGGGGTCCGAGATGAGCGGGAAGTCCAGCCCGAACGTCCGCATGAACGTCCTGTGCGTGAGCGGTCGCGACTTGCTCGCACCGATGATCTGGACGTTCCCCTCGGCGTCGTCGAACCAGTCGTAATCGCGGAACTCACACCACTCGCCGGTACAGTCCGGCGTGAAGTCGTTCGTGTAGAAACACAACAGGACGGGGGCGTCGTCGAGGAGGGACGACAGGCGGGCCTGTTCGGTTCCACCACCCGGTCGCACCAGCGGGGCGACGAACTCGGGGGCCGTCTCACCGACTGCGAGCCCCGACGCATCACTCATGGGTGCAAGTGTGAGTTAGTACGAATATACTTTCCGGGAGACGTCGAGTTGTCAGAGCGGATTCACCAGCGCCCAGACGTCCGTCTCGGGGTCCACGTTCACCGGTTCGGCGCCACGTTCGGTGACGATGCCGGCGTGATACAGCATCGCCTTCAGCTGGAAAGTCGTCCCCGACTGGTACACCGACCCGTCAGAGAGCGCCTGCCCGTCGAGACGCCCGTCGTCGCGGAACACCCGGCTCCGGGCCTCGTCGCGGCTGCTCACGAATAGTTCGACCGCGAACGACGGGTGGCGGTCGTACAGATCCTCGACGAGTTCCCGGAGGCTCGGGCGTCGGTTGCCGGCGTCGTGGAGTCGCTGGAGTTCTGTCACGAGGAGCGTCGTCGCCGGGTACTCGTAGACGACCTGCCGGGCGAGTTGCCCCCAGCGGGGCGCGACTTCGGTGAACCGTTTGCGAGAGCGCTTCCAGTCGGCGAACCCTTCGAGCGCGGTCCGGACGTCGCCGTACTCGCGTTTGGCGAACCTGACGACTTCGGCACCGAGCGGGGTCAACTCCGGGGTGCCCGCGTGCTGGTCTAGCAGGCCGAGGAAGGCGGCCCCCTGTCGCGCCCCGTCGGTGGCCGCGACGACGTGTTTTGCGAGCAGTTGGTCGGTCGGTCCGGGCAGGTGCAGCGCCAGCGGGTACGCGAGGTAGTTCTTCGGGTGGTTCAGGCCGAACGACTGGTCAGCGACGCCCTGGGCCGTCGCCTGGAACCGCAAGGCGGTGGTCGCGCTGGTCGACTGCGCCCCGACGACGTGTGGGACCTCCAGTGGTGTGACGGTCCCCTCGGCACCGACGCCAAGCACGCCGACGTTCAGGTCCCGTGCGAGCATCTGGGTCCCGGTGGTGATGGCCGCGGTCGGTGCGGCGAGGTAGGCCACGTTGGCGTCCGTCAACCGGTCGTGTGCCTGCACGACACCCCGTTCCACGTCGACGCGGCCATCGCCGCGGTAGCCCTTCGCCTCGACCGCGACGAGTGGCGTCTCGGTCTCCCCGGAGAGGCCGGAGACGAGCGAGTCGTCCAGTGGGCCGACGCCGACCAGATCCGGGTAGCCGGAGCCGACCCTGACGTGGTTGAACGGCGAGAGGTCCTCGCGCGTGTCGGGGTCGACCGGTTCTCCCTCGCGCCACGACGCCATCGTGAACTGGGTGTCCACGACGGCGTAGGAGCGGGAATCGTCAGTCTCTGGGAACAGCGACCGCTTTACGTGCGAGAGCACGACCGGTTCGCTCAACTGTGCGGGGTCACCGACCGACATCTTCCAGCTCGGCTACGAGGGGAGGGGTCAAGAAACGCCACCCTCCGGACAGACGAAGAGACTGTCTCTGCGAACGCCTGTCCTCACTCGACCTGTGCTGGGTCCACGCCGTGACCCGGACCGGACACCGGAATCTCGGGGCCGCGTTCGCGGTCGACCACGTCCGTCTCCAGCAACTGGTTCCCGTCCAGATCGACGTGGGAGAACCCGCCCAGTCCCGCGACGACGTGGGCGCTCGTCCGGATACCGACCGCGCTCTCGAGCATACAGCCGACCATCAGGTCGCAGTTGGCGGCCCGGGCGATGCTCGCGATGTCGGCCGCGCCGAGGATGCCAGACTTGCCCAGTTTCACGGTGAACACGTCGGCGGCCTCCTCGCGGACCAGCCGAATCGCGTCCGCTGGCGTGAACAGGCTCTCGTCGGCCGCCACGGGGACCGAGAGGCGGTCGCGGGTACGTACCAGCCCGGCCACGTCGGCGGCCGGGACGGGCTGTTCGACCAGTTCCAGGTCGACGCCGCGTTCGTCCAGCCGGTCGACGAACCGGGCGGTCTCCTTCGGGGTCCAGCCCTGGTTCGCGTCGACCGTCAGCGAGGCGTCCGGGGCCTCGTCGGCGACGGCGGTGACGCGTTCGACGTCGCTGGCCACCTCGGTCCCGACCTTCACCTTCAGCGCGGCAAAGCCCTCACCGATGGCGCGGCTGGCGCGCCGCCGGGCCTCGTCCGGGTCGCAGATGCCGATGGTCAGGTCCGTCTCGACCGTCCCGGGAGCGCCGCCGAGCAGTTCGGAGAGCGGGATACCGCGCTCTCGGCAGTAGGCGTCGAGGATGGCCGTCTCGAGTGCGAACGTCGCCGAGACCATCCCCGGGAAGGTCCGTCGAATCCGCGAGACGAGGTCGCGGTAGTCCGCGACGGACTCGCCCTCCACGAGGTCGCCGGCCGCCCGGGCGGTGGCGAGTGCGGCCTCGCGGGTCTCGCCGGTGACGTGCGGGTCGGGGTTGCAGTCACCGACGCCGACGACACAGTTCTCGGTCTCCACGAAGACGGCGACGTTCTTCGCCTCGTGCTGGGTCCCGAGGGCGATCTCGAACGGTTCCCGGAGTGGAAGGTCGAGTGGTTCGACCGAGACGCGCTCGATTCGCATCAGAGCACCTCTCGCACCGCGTCCAGAAGTCTGTTCGGGCCGCCCTCGTGGTAGACGTTCGCCGCCGGGACCGAATAGTCCAGTTCCGCCGGGTCGCCCCACGTGGAGACGGCGGCGACCGTCGCGTCGGAGAGCGACTCGATGCGGTCGGCTTCGTCCTCGACCGCCGGAACGGCGAACTGGTCGAAGTCCTCGCGCCGTTCGCGGCCGGGTTCGTCGACGACGACGACGGCATCGGGCCACGCACCCTGGAGCAGGCCCATCGTGACGCCGGCGTAGGCGCGGTGTGAGAGGGCGGCCTGCCCCTCGACGAAGACGATATCGTGGTCCTCGGCGACGGCACAGACCATGTCCTCGACGATGCCCGAGGTGAAGTCCGCGGGGACGCGGTCGACCACGACGCCCCGGTGAGCGCCGACCATGACGCCGGTCTGGCCGGTCGCGACCCATCCCGCGTCGAGACCGGCTTCGCGTGCCGCCCGGTAGAGTTCGAACGTCGTCGTCCGCTTGCCGACCGCGCAGTCGGTCCCCATCGTGAGCACCACGTCGGCGTCCGCGTCGTCCACGCGGCCGTCACCGACGCGCAGCTCCGAGGCGGGCGGGGACTTGCGTACGTCGTAGAGCGAGACGCCGCACTCCTCGGCGAGGGACTGCCAGTCGGGGTCGTCCGAGAGGAACGTGTGCAGCCCGGAGACCACGTCACACCCGGCGCGCATCGCGTCCCGGATGTCGTCGACCCATTCGTCCGGAAGCGCGCCGCCGGCGGGTGCGACGCCGATGACGAGGGCGGCGGCTTCGGGGGCGTGTTCGAGCGCGTCTTCGACGGAGCCGACGATGGGAATCTCGGGCACGTCGTCGCGGCCGAGCACGTCGCCGACCTTCTGGCCCGCTCGCGTCGAGTCCACGACGACCCGGGCGTCGAACAGTTCGCTGTGCATGACGACGCCGTTGGCCGTCTTGCCGTGTGGGGTGCCGAACTCACCCTCGGCGAGGACGACCGCCGGTGCTGGCACGTCGAATTCGCTCCGTAAATCCATGCGAATGAGTGCCAACTCGAGCCGCCAAAGCACCCCTGCCTCTCATGGAAGGTAGTCTTTTAGCACCACGGCGAATGATATATTGGCATGGGTACACAGGGCTCGGAGGGGACGGCGGAGGACGGCACCGGGGTCCGCGTCACGCTCGATATCTGGCACCCCGAGTGCTGGACGCTCCAGGTGACCGAAGCGACAGCGGGCGGCCTGCTCGGCCACGGCGTCCACACCATCGAGGGACAGGCGACGGGTCGCTTTACGGCCTACGGCGAGACGACGGAGACCGTCGACGAACTGGTCGCGGCTATCGACGCGAACGACCTGACGGAGTCGGTCTGGGAGACGGACGCCCACGGCTCCTATCCAGACCTCGTCGACGGGAACGCCAGCCGCGGCATCGTCGTCGAGTACGACATCGAGAACAGCATCAACGATTCGCTCGTCAAGCGCGGGTTCATCCCGGACGAGCCGGTCCGCATGTTCGACGGCCGCGAGTACTGGACCGTCCTCGTCAACGAGACGCGGACGACCGTCCACGAGCGCATCGAAGAGGTCCGCGCGGAGATGGACGCCGACGTGCGCGTCGAACTCATCACCGCACCCTCTTCCGGCACCGGCATCTTCCAGACCGACGACCTCTCGGAACGCCAGCGCGAGGTGTACGAACTCGCGCGCACCCAGGGCTACTACAGCTGGCCGCGAGAGGTCAACGCGGGCGAACTCGCGGCGGAACTCGACGTGTCGAAGGCGACCCTCCTCGAACACCTCCGCAAGGCCGAGGCGAAACTGCTCGGCGAGTAGAACGACTGGGAACGGTGATGACGGGTGCCCCTCTCATCCTAGGTACCGGTCCTATGGCGAACATTGTCACATGAGTTTGTATGTCATCCGCACAGCAGCGAGACGACAACAGTCTCTCGCGTGACATCGGCTTGTTCGGGGCGATAAGCACCGTCGTGGCGGGTACTCTCGGCGCCGGGTTGTTCGTCACCCTCGGCACCGCATCGAGCACGACCGGACCGAGCGTCATCCTGGTCGTGGTCATGTCCGGTATCCTCGCGATGAGCATCGCGACGAACTACTCATGGATGGCCACCATCTTCCCGGGGGCCGCCGGCTCGTACGCCTACATCTCGCGGACGTTCGACAGTCGGCTGCCGGGCTTCCTGGTGACGTGGTCGAAATGGCTGGGGTACATGGCGGCCGACGCCGTCCTCGCCATCGGCTTCGGGTCGTACCTGCAGGTGTTCTACCCGTCCGTCGACGCCACCCTCGCCGGGTTCGGCCTGCTCACCGTGTTGTTTCTGGTGAACCTCGTCGGGTCGAAGGGCTACAGCATCTCCCAGAACGTCATCTTCGGCGTGTTGATGCTGTCCATCCTCGTGCTCGTCATCCCAGGGTCGGCGAGCATCGACGCCACGAACTACCAGCCGTTCTTCACCGGCGGCGCAGACGGCTTCGTCGCCGCCGCGGTCCCGCTGTTCTACGCGTACATCGGCATCGCGGTCGCGGGGCAGATGGGTGCCGAGGTGAAGAACCCGTCACGGAACCTCCCGCTCGCGATGGCCGGCGGGACGGCCATCCTCATCCTGCTGTACGTGTGGACCGCCGCAGTCATCTACGGTGTCGTCGGTGACTACACGGTCCTCGCGAACTCCGAGCGCCCGCTGGCGACCGCCGCCGAAGCGTTCCTCGGTGACATCGGGACGGCCGTGGTCGCCTTCGGTGGCCTGCTCGCGACCGCATCCAGCGTCCACGCCGTGATGGCCGCCGGCATCAAGATGCCGTACTCGTGGGCGTGGGACGAGGTGTTCCCCAAGCAGTTCGTCGAGACGAGCGACCGCTTCGGGACGCCGCACTTCTCGCTGTTCACGCTGTACGTCGTCGCCGCCGGCCTGACGTTCTGGAGCTCCGGCCTGAGCCAGGCGCTCGCCATCGCGACGTTCAGCTACCTCATCGCGTACTGTACGGTGTCGATTACGATGCTGTACGTGTTGACCCAGCGACCGGACCTCGCCGAGGAAGCCGGGTTCGACCTCGGTCTCGGCCTGTACGCCAGCGCCCTGCTGGCGGCACTCGGCGCTGGCGCGCTCATCACGCAGGCGTACAAGGGGTCGCTCACGGTGTACGTCCCGTGGATGGTCGTCGGCGTCGCCATCTTCGGCGTCTACTGGTACCTCGGCCAGCAGCGCGACACCGACGTCGAGGCCATCCTCGACACGCTGCCGGGCGTGGCCTCGAAGGAGCACGACCCGAACGTGAGCGGGGTGACCGATGACTGAGGCGTTCGTCGACCCCGAGGAGACCATCGACCTGCTCCAGCAGTTGGTGCGGATTCCGAGTCCGTACTTCGAGGAGCACGAATGCGCCGAGTTCGTCTACGAGTGGCTCGACGAACGCGGCCTCGACCCCGAGTACCACCACGTCTCGGAGCCGGACATCACCGAGTACGAGGGTGACAACGTCGTCGCCCGACTGGAGGGGAGCGACCCGGACGCGCCGACGCTCCTGCTCAACGCCCACATGGACACGGTGAAGCTCGTCGAGGCGTGGGAGGAAGACCCCTGCTCGGGCCGCATCGAGGACGGGAAACTGTACGGCCAGGGTGCCTGCGACATGAAAGGCGGCCTCGCTGCGGTCATGGTCGCCTTCGCCGAACTCGCCGAGCGCGATTTGAAAGGCGACGTGCTCCTCACAGCGGTCGTGGACGAGGAGGGGCCGTACGGACTCGGTACCGACCGACTCATCCGCGACGGCTACACCGACGACGTCGACATGGCGGTCGTGACCGAACCCGGACCCATCCTCGCACAGGAGGACCTCGATAACCCGGCGCTCTTGCTCGGGGCTCGCGGTCGGTTCCTCTACGACGTGACGGTGAAAGGTGAGGCAGCACACGGCTCACAGCCGTACAAGGGCACGAACGCGGTCGTCGATGCCGGGAAGGTCGCCGACGCACTGAACGAACTGGACGTGGGCTCGCACCCGAAACTGGGCGACGGCTCGGTCTGTCCGCTGTTGCTCGACGGCGGCAGCCAGACGCTCTCGGTGCCCGAACGTGCCCGCCTCATGGTCGACCGCCACGTCGTCGTCGGTGAGACCGAAGAAGACGTCCGCGCCGACGCCGAGGAGGCAATCGCGGCGCTCGACATCGAGAGCGAGGTCGAGGTGAACTTCCGCGAAGCACCCGATCCGGGTATCAAATACGGCCCGTACGTCACCGACGAAGACCACCCGCTCGTCGGTGCGCTCCAGCAGGCCTCGCGAGACGTGACCGGAATCGACCCCGAACTCGGCTACTTCGCCAGCGTCGGCGACTTCAACTACCTCGGTGACCGCGCCGACCTCCCGACCGTCATCGTCGGCCCGGACGGTGAGAACATCCACAGCGCCGGCGAATTCGTCTACACGGACGAGGTCGTCGAGGTCGCCGACATGCTCGTGGCGGCGAGCACGGACCTGCTCGGCTGAGGTTGACGGACAGACCACCTCGCTTGCTCCCGGTTTTCCCCAGTCGAGTGGAGAGTTACCACACCACACTTGTCCACCCGTACATACAAAGCACGCCGCGAATACAGATAGCACGAGAAAATTGGCGTATGCCTTCTCTTGACGGGCAGAACACTGGGGGACTCGCCGAGGAGTGGACAGCGGTCGAGCAGGCGCTCGACTCGCCAGCTCGTCGCCGGGTGCTCTCGTATCTCGACCAGGCTGGGGGGCCGGTCACTATCGACGAACTGGCGGAACACGTCGCCAAGCACGCCGGGCAGTTCGAGTCACGGATGTGGGGGCTCCACGACACCGACACCGAACTGCGCTGGGTGCACCTCCCGGCGCTGGCGAAAGCCGACCTGGTCGAGTGGGAACCCGACGACGAGACGGTCAGACTGGACGAGTACGCCCGTGAGCTGCCGCTGTTCTCCCCACTGAGCGACCGGGTCGTGCAGACGGACGACCCGCACTGGTCGTAGCTCGTCGGTGACGGCGGACTCAGCGGTGGGTCCGGCCGGGACCGCGGTTGATGTTCTTGTAGGTCTCGAGGATGTCGTCGAACGCGGGGAGACTTCGTCGGAGCCGGTCTTCGAGTTCGTCCACTCGCTGCCGCAGGTCGGTGTATTCCGTGTTCGTCTCCAGGATGTGAGGACCGTGTTCGAACTCTAGCAGTCGCTGTTTCGTCGCGAGTCGAATGAACGTCTGGAGGTCGCCACTGTGGGCTCGTGCCGTGAGCTGTTGCTCGATGGCGGTGACGAGGTCCTCGTGCTGGACCGGTTTGCAGAGGTAGTCGTCGAACGGCATCTCCAGGATATCGAAGTCCGGGTCGACCGCGGTGATGACGATGATGCTCGTGTCGGTCTCTCGACGACGAATTCGTTCGAGGACGTCGTCGCCTGAGTAGCCGGGCATGCGACGGTCGAGCAACATCACGTCGACGTCGTCCAGCATCGGCAGGACCGGCTCACCGTCGTACACCGTCTCGACGTCGTAGTCGGCGCGGAGCCACAGGGTGTACATGTTCGCGAGCTTCTCCTCGTCGTCGACGATGAGGACGGTCGGGCGCTCGCTGTCGTCCGATGGCATGTGATACCAGTAGGTGGGTCTGTGACCTGTTATACCTTTGTGCGGTTATCACCGCTGGAGTCCCTCGATAAAAGTTATCAGTCCGTTCAGGCCGGGGACGCGTCAGAGTCGGTCTCGGTTTCCTTCTCGACGTCCTCGGTCTCGACGTCCTCGTCCGCGCCCATGGCCTTCGCTCTACTCTCTTCGAGCTCTTGCTCGATCTCTTCGCGGCCCTTCTGGAACTCACCCATCGCTTCACCGCTCGCACGCGCCAGCTTCGGAAGTTTGTCCGCCCCGAAGAGGAGAATCACGAGCAGGAATACGACGATAAGTTCGGGGCCACCGATCCCCCCGATAAACAGCGGTATTGTCATAATCCTATCACCCTCACATACGCCGGCAGAGAAGATAAGCATATTGGGTAAGTGATAGCTTTCCTGCTTTTTCGCTTACGTGATGGTCGGTACCCGGTGGTAAGCGAGACGATGCCCCAGACGCTCCCGGATGCACACCTTTACGTCGCAGACGGTGGTACGGCGAGGTGAACCACCCGATGGAGAGCCAACACGTCTGCGCCGTCGGCGACGCCCGCGACATGACCGCGGTCGACGACGCGTCGGTCGACCTCGTGGTCACGTCGCCACCCTACCCGATGATAGAGATGTGGGACGACGCGTTCACGACGTTGAACCCGGCCATCGGCGACGCCCTTGCGTCCGGTGACGGTGGCCGGGCGTTCGACCTGATGCACGCGGAACTGGCCCACGTCTGGGACGAACTCGACCGGGTCGTCCGTCCCGGTGGCATCGTCTGCATCAACGTGGGCGACGCGACCCGGAGCATCGACGGCCACTTCTCGCAGTTCCCGAACCACGCCCGCATCGTCGAACACGTGACCGACCGGGGGTTCCACCCGCTCCCCGACGTGCTCTGGCGAAAACCGACGAACAAGGCGAGCAAGTTCATGGGGTCGGGGATGCTCCCGACCAACGCCTACGTCACCCTCGAACACGAGTACATCCTCGTCTTCCGCAAGGGGGAAGGGACCCGCCAGTTCGAACCGGGAAGCGAGCGTCGCTACGAGAGCGCGTACTTCTGGGAGGAGCGCAACGAGTGGTTCTCCGACGTCTGGACCGACATCGCCGGGACAGTCCAGACACGCCACGTCGACGACGCGATACGGAACCGGTCGGCGGCCTACCCGCTGGCCATTCCCTACCGGCTCGTGAACATGTACTCCATCTACGGCGACACCGTGCTCGACCCGTTCTGGGGCACGGGGACGACCACGCTCGCGGCGATGCTCGCGGGCCGGGACTCCGTCGGGTACGAACTCGACCCCGGCGTCGCCGAGTCGTTCGACGACCGACTCGCCGACCTGCCCGAACGCTCGACGGCCGTCGTCGACCGCCGGCTCGACTCCCACCGCGAGTTCGTCGCCGAACGCCGTGCAGCCGGCGACGACCCGGCCTACGAGGCCGAACACTACGACTTCCCGGTCGTGACGAAACAGGAGAAGGAGATACGCTTCTACGAGGTCACGACGGTCGACGAGACGGCGACCGGCTACCGCATCGCCTACGACCCCCGGTGAGCCGGGGACTGCGTCTGGAACCGGGGCCCCGACGCCTCAGATGATGTACCACTGTCGCAGCAACACGCCGATTGCGTCGAACGCACGGAAGCCGAGACCGAACGCGAGGCTGGCCGGAATCGCCCCGGCGAGCGCGGCGCGATTCCAGTGCAGGTCGTGGACGATCATCAGCCCGAGGACGAGCAGCGTCCCCGCCCAGATGCCCAGTATCGCCCGTAGCCGCGGGTCCGGAATCCCCGCGAACACGCAGGGTGCGCTGGCGTAGCCGAGTATCTGGACCGTCTCGCTGACGCCCGCGCGTTCCCTCGAGAGCGCCATCAGGATGACCGTCTGGAGCGCCGCGACGAGGTGCAAGGCGGCGGGCGTCACCAGTAACACGGCGACGGTCAGCCAGAGGGCAGCCGACAGCACCCGACTCCCGGCCACGACGGGATAGGCGTCCGTGACGAGGGAGAACCTGATTGCCTCTTCGAGCATGACGACGACCATGGCGAACACGAGTCCGGGCCCCTGGTCACCGGGAGCGACGCCCGTCTCGAAGAATCGCATCGGCCGCACGAGTATCTCGACCCACGCTCGCGCGAGGGCGACGGGGCCACGGTCTCGCCCGCCTTCGGGGTTCTCGGTCCACTGGGTCATCTAGTCGCTCCTGAGGACGTGACAGTTCCGACAGCGCGCCTCGTAGGACTCCTCTGCGCCGACGAGGATGGTCGGGTCCTTCTCGTGTGCCGGTTCACCGTCGACGAGGCGCTGGTTCCGCGTGGCGGGTTCGCCGCACTCCGCACAGATGGCCTGGAACTTCTCGACGTACTCCGCCATCGCCATCAACTGTGGCACCGGCTCGAACGGTTCGCCACGGTACGTCTGGTCGAGCCCCGAGACGACGACTCGCCGCCCGTCGTCCGCCAGGTGCTCGCAGACGTCGACCAGCGTGGCCCCGAAGAAGTTCGCCTCGTCGATGGCGACGACCTGCTCGCCGTTGAGGTGGTCCAGCAGGTCCCAGACGGCGTCGCCCTCGGACTCGATGGCGATGGCCTCCCAGGAGCGGCCCTCGTGTGAGCCCACGCTGTCCCTGCCGTAGCGTTCGTCGAGCGCCGGTGTGAACACGGCGACCTCCTGTCCCGCGATTTCGGCGCGTCGGAGGCGACGGAGCATCTCCTCCGTCTTCCCGGAGAACATGCTCCCCGTGATGACCTCCACCCACCCGCTGTTCGTGATGGCGTGCATAGATAATGTGCCCGATTCGGGGGCGCAAAAGGGTTGCTGATTCCTGGAACGGGGCTCGCCCGGGCGGCGGTCGAAACGGCGACAGCGATGGCCGGTTTCTTCCTCGTTAGGTACTTACATATTCCGAAGGATTACCACCTCACATGGCCTACTCATCAGCGATATGGGGATACTCCGAACACTCAGAATATTGGGAGGACTGTTCACCTTCACGGTCATCGAAGTACTCGCACTCGGTCTCTGGCTGGCGCTCGTCCTCGGTGAGCCACTGGTCGTCGAGCGACTCCCGGCGACCGTCCCCGACCTCGTCGTCCTCGCCGGTGCCGTGCTCGTCGTCGGGTTGTTCCTCGGCAAGTTCGTCACCGACCTGACGGTCAACGGCTTGCGACTGCGAATCCCGGTCCACAGACTGGCACTGCTCTCGCTCACCGAAGCCCTCGTCTGGTTCGGCTGGCTCTACACCGCACAGACGCTTGGCGGCTTCCGTGGCATCGCCGCTGCCGGGCTGGTCCTCGGGCTGGTACTCGTCTTCCAGCACACCGCCGAGTCCAACGTCCTCCGGGGTGAGGGGGTCTTCTCGCGACTCGTCGCACCCGGGGCCGTGGGCGTCAGTCTCGTCCTTGCCGTCGGTGCGACGGCCCTGCTCGTCCTCATCCTCGAACCCGGACTCGTGCTGGCGAAGATACCGGTGCTGGTGCACGCGTACCTGACCGTCCTGGTACAGGCGTATCTGCCACAGATGGTTCTCGACCATCTCCACCTCGTCGGGCTGGCCATCCTGGCCGTGTTCCTGTTGTTCGCGAACAGTCTCGGCCTGCGGTTCGTCCTCCGCGGACTGCACGAGAGAAAGACCGTCCGCCAGGCCGTCCTCGAACAGCTCGAATCGGCCTGAAGTCGGCAGTCGAGACGAACCGACTTCGTCCGCGCCGTCGGTCTACTCCGCGCCGTCGGTCTACTCCGCGCCGACGTTCTCCTGACTCTCGAACGATGCCGGGTCAGGTTCGATGTTCGCGTACTGCACCGCTCGCTCGCCGAGCGTCCGGACCCGTCTTTCCAGACCCTCGTTCACCAGTTCGCCGTCCTCGAACGCGCTGTGGGCGCTCGGAATCACGGCCTGATGCGGGATGACCCAGGCGTTCAGCGCCCGACACACCGAGCGCAGGTGTTCGAGCGCCGTGACGGGGAAGCTCCCGCCAGCGACCGCGAGCAGTCCCACCGTCTCGTCCTCGAACTCGTCGAAGCCGCAGTAGTCGAGAGCCGTCTTCAGCGGCGAGGAGTACGACCCGTGGTACATCGGCGTCCCGAGGATGACCGCGTCCGCCTCGCGGACGGTCGCGGTGAGCCGGGCAGCGTCACCCGCCCCGTCCTCGTCCGCGTCGAACACCGGCAGGTCGTACTCGCGGAGGTCGACCAGCTCGGTCGACGCCCCCCGCTGGGCCGCTGCGTCGAGGACGTACCGGAGCGCCTTTCGGGTGTAACTCTCGTCTCGAAGACTCCCACAGATGGCGATGACGTGCGTCTCGTTGGACATGGGCGGACCCACGCCCGCGATGGGTAAATAGCTAGAGTTGGAAGCACCTACAGCTGGAACACGGTCGCCTGGTCGCGGAAGTGCTCGAAGCGGCGCTCTGCCCAGCGAACCGCCTCTTCGCGCGTGTTCCGGACCATCGCCTGCAGTCCGCTGTCGGTGTAGGCTCCGAAACTCGCTTCCTCGCTGCCGTCCTCGTGTTCGACCACCATGATGCCGTGTGGCGGGAGTTCGTCTATCTGGTAGAACGTGACGTACTCCGGAACCTCTCGCTCCATGTACTCGGCGTACGTGGTCGCGAGCTCCATGTACACGTCCGGGGTGAACACCAGTTCGACGACCATGCCGGACCCGTGGATACGCTCGTCGAAGATCTCGACGTAGGCACCGTGGGCCGCTGGCGAGACGCCCCGGACCCTGACCGCATCAGAGACGAGGTCGACCGTCTCCTGCATCGGTCGGTCGGGAGCGTGCATGTCCGCCGTCGTGAGTGTCCCCCCGACGAGCATCTGGGGGTCGACCAGGTCGCTGTCCGGCAGCATCGACAGGATCTGTTCGGACCCACAGATGGCGTCCGCTCTCCGTTCGAACTCGCAGAACTGTTCGTACAGCAGTTCCCCAGAGACGCTCAACTCGTAGCCACGACGCCCACGCGTCACGAGGCCAGCGGCCTCCAGTTCCCGAATCGCCCGGTCGACCGTCGAGCGTGCGACGTCACAGTCCTCGGCTAACGCTGGTTTCTGTCTGGGCGAATCCGAGAGCGACGCGAGAAACCGTCGTCGCTTGGAGAGAATCTCGACGATATCTGTCCCCGATGACCCAGCCATACCCCCTCAGAGTAGACGGATTGACATACCTATTATGGTACATTGTGACCATGGAAGGTCAACGTCTGAGTGCGACCGTCCCTTCCCGACTGTCGACGGTGACCAGTCCGTCGTCGGCGAGGTCCGAGAGCAGCCCACGGAGCCACTCCCGACCGTACTCGCCGTCGGCCGAGTAGTCGACTCGAATCCGGTGGCCGAGCGTGTCGAACTCCAGTTCGCCGTACTCCCGCAGCGTCGAGACGATGCGCCCCCGGAACTGCCTGCGGCTCCCCTCGAAACTCGGCTGGGTCGGCACGTCCGGCGCGGTGAAATCACCCGTCTCGTAGGCGTGACACACCGTCCGCCAGGGACACCCCGCCTCGTCGCACGTGGGGGTCTTGCCGCAGGCCACGCCGCCCAGTTCCATGATGGCGTTGTTCCAGACCCGGGATTCGCCCGCAGGCATGAGTTCGCTGGCCGCCCACTCGAACACCGAATCGTCGTCCGGCGCGTCGAACGCGCGATACAGCACCCGTTTCACGTTCGTGTCCACCACCGCGTCCCCGTTGTCGAACGTGAAGGAGGCCACCGCGTTGGCAGTGTACGGGCCGACGCCCATCAGTTCCTGCAGTCCGTCGGGGCTCTCTGGGAACTCGCCGTCGTACTCCGAGACGACCTGCTGGGCCGCCTCGTGGAGGTACTTCGCCCGGTTGTTGTACCCCAGCGAGTGGTCGGTCCAGAAGCCGACCACCTCGGCGCGGTCCGCCTCGGCGAGGTCCTCGACTGCCGGCCACTCCGCCAGGAAGTCGTGCCAGGCCGCTTCCACGCGCTCCAGCTGGGTCTGCTGGCTCATCACCTCGGAGACGAGGATTGCGTAGGCGTCGTCGGTCTCGCGCCAGGGAAACTGGCGGTGGTCCGCTTCGTACCACTCGATGAGCCGCTGCTGGACGGTTTCGAGGGCCACGTCGTCCGGGAACGACCACTCGTCGGACTCGGTCATCTGTCGTGGGACGCTTGGGAGGTGACGGGTTTAGCCGTGCTGATTCCGGCCGTGATTCGTGGGTTGCCTGTCCCGGAAATTCGTGGGTGCCTGTCCCGGAATGGACACCATCGTGCGCGTGGTCGATTCCTTCGCCGATTGCGGCGACGACGCCGGCCGTGTTGGATACCCGAACCCACGTCGAGTACCGACAGAACACGAAACCGGCTTCCGTCCGCGCCCCCTGCCACCAGCCGATGAGCGACCTCGACGACCTCCAGACGGACGTGTCGGCCGCCTACGACGACCTCGACGACCTCGGTCTCGACTTCGACCGCGAGACGAAGATGGAACTGGCGATGCTGTCGACCGCGCTCGGGACCGGCCAGCCCGAGGACCTGCTCCAGCGTGCGGTACACATGCTGTTCCAGTCGACCGTCGACACGGGCAAACTCGACTTCCACCTGCGCTCTGAGTACGACGTGACCTACGACGAGTACCTGAGCGGGATGACCTTCGACGAGATGACGGGCCAGAGCGCGTTCCCGCAACAGGACGACGACCGTCGCTACCAGTTCTGACCGGCCGGTCGCCCACCCTGGCCCCCGACCGACCCCTTCAAAACGAGGTGGGCCAGCCAAGGTCCGAGTTCATCCGAGTTTCCGTCGAACTAGCCGTATGGCTATCGAACCACGCCGGCTGGTGGAGATACCGGTCGGTGACGTGACGCTACCGGGAGAGCTCCGGATTCCGGCCGAGGCGAACGGGCTGGTCGTGTTCGCCCACGGGAGCGGCAGCAGCCGCCGGAGTCCGCGTAACAACTCGGTCGCAGAGTCGCTCCGGGACCACGGGCTGGGGACGCTCCTGTTCGACCTGCTGACGCCCGAGGAGGACATCGACCACGAGGCCCGCTTCGACATCGACCTGCTGACCGACCGACTGGTAGCGACGACGGACTGGCTGGCCGACCACGAGGAGGTCGGCGACCTGCCAATCGGCTACTTCGGGTCGAGTACTGGCGCGGCCGCAGCGCTTCGAGCGGCGGCGAAGCGTCCGGCGGTCGCGGCAATCGTCTCGCGCGGCGGACGTGTCGACCTGGCGTCGGAGGCGGTCCCGGACGTCGACGCCCCGACCCTGCTCATCGTTGGCGGTGAGGACGCCCAGGTGAAAAGACTCAACCAGGACATCTTCCAGCGACTGGACGGCGACAAGGAGCTGGCGGTCGTCCCCGGTGCCGGACACCTGTTCGAGGGCGAGGGACAACTGGAACAGGTGACTGCGCTGGCACTCGCGTGGTTCCAGCGCCACTTCGAGTGACCAGTCGCCGACTCACTCCACGCACCCGGTGCTGTTCTCGACGTGTGGGGTGCCGTCGTCCCGGCTGGAGAGCGCCGTCCGGAACCGCTTCTCGGTACAGCCGGTGAGTTCCCAGCGATAGCCCGTGCTCCACTCGTCGGCGACGACCCGGACCTCGTACGGGCCGCCGGTCCGGTCGAACCGGAACGTCTTGCTCGTGCTCGCAGGGATGGTCTCAGCCGGGAGTTCGTCCCGAAGCTGCCCGTCCTGACGTAATTCAACGGTCACGGTCTCGGCCGCGTCCAGCTGGTTGGTCACCTCGACGAACAGGGTCCCCGAGGGTGTGCCGTTCAGTGTGCCAGAGAAGGTACAGCCGGCGAGCGCGGCGGCAGCCGGGAGCGCGGCCGCTCGCAGGAGAGTACGACGTGAGATGTCCATACGGTACTATCGTTCCAGTAACATATCAATCCACCGTGGGGCGTGCTCGCAGGGTTCCGGCCGGGGTCCGGATTCCCGACCTCACCGCTCGAGTAACATCGCGATACCACCACCGCCCCCGATACTCATGCCGACCACGCCGTAGCGTTCGCCGGTGTCGTACAGGGCGTGGGCGAGGCTGGTCGCGAGCATGCCGCCCGACGCCCCGATGGGGTGGCCGAGCGCGATGGCACCGCCGCGGGGGTTGAGCGTCGCTGAAGAGATACCGAGGCGCTCTCGGACGTACAGCATCTGCGCGGCGAACGCCTCGTTGAGTTCGAAGTGGGCCACGTCTGCAGGCGACAGTCCGTTCGCCGTGAGCAGGTCCTCGACCGCGTCCGCGACGGCCATCCCGAACCACTCCGGCTCGCGGTAGGCGACCGCGTAGTCGACGATTCGGGCGAGTGGGTCGCCGAGTCCCGCCGCGGCGTCCTCGCTGGCGAGCAAGACGACGCCCGCCCCGTCGCTCAGGTCCGAGGCGTTGCCCGCCGTGATGGTCCCGCCGAAGGCCGGCCGCAGGTCGGCGAGCGCCGCCAGCGACGTGTCGGCACGGGGGCCGTGGTCGTGCGAAACGGTTCCCGTCGACGTCTCGACCGGGACGAGTTCCGCGTCGAACACCCCAGAGTCGACGGCGGTGGCGGCCCGGCGATGGCTCTCCAGTGCGTACTCGTCCTGGGCCACCCGCGCGATGTCGAAGCGGTCGACCAGTCGCTCGGTCAGCGCTCCCATGTGAGCGTCCTCAGTCTCGTCCCAGAGGGCGTCACGAATCATCGAGTCGACCAGCGTCGCATCACCCATCCGCGTGCCCGTTCGCAGCCCCGACAGCGTGTGTGGCGCGTTCGACATGGACTCGAACCCACCGGCGACGACCATCTCGCCGCGACCGGTCTCGATGTGGTCCACGCCGAGTGCGAGTGCCCGCAGGCCCGAGCCCGAGGCTTCGTTCACCGTCGTCACCGGGACGTGTGCGGGGACCCCCGCCGTGAGGGCGACCTGTCGGCCGGGCACCTGCCCGAGCCCGGCCTGTATCGAATTCCCGAGGACGGCCCAGTCGAGGGAGTCGGGGGCAATGCCGGTCCGGTCCAGGAGGCCGTGTACGGCGGTCGCTCCGAGGTCGATGGCTGAGACGGTCGCGAGCGCGCCGAGGAAGTCACCGTGTGGCGTTCGCGCACCGTCGACGAGGACGACACTCATGTAGAGAGTGAGGCGTCCGAACCGCAAAACCAGCTAGCTGGAGTATGACGGGTCGCTTACGAGGCGTCGCCGGACCCGGCCGTGGTGGTGGGTGCCGTGTGCTCGGCCGCCTCGACGGCCTCGAGGAACACGTTCGCGCCGATGTCTATCTCGCGTTCGGTCACGTCGAGCGGCGGGAGCAGGCGCAGGCTCTTGTAGCCGCAGCCGAGGGTGAGCAGCCCGCGACCGAGTGCCTGCTTGATGACCTCTTCGCGACGGTCCTTGGTGTCGAACTCGACGGCGAACATCAGGCCGCGACCGCGGATGTCGACGATGGACTCCATGTCGGCGTCGGCGATTGTCTCCCACAGCTGGCGACCGCGCTCGGTCGCGTTGTCGAGCAGGTCGTACTCGTGGATGGCGTCGATGGTGGCCACGCCCTGTGCCGCCGAGAGCACGTCACCAGCGCCCCAGGTCGAGGAGAGACGGCCCTTCTCCTCGGGGAACACGTCCGAGCGCGAGATGGTCGCGCCGACGCGCAGGCCCTTCGCGCTCGTGATGACGTCCGGCGTGAGGTCGAGGTGGTCGACCGCCCACATCTCGCCGGTGCGGCCCATGCCCGACTGGATCTCGTCGACGATGACGTAGATGCCGTGGTCGTGACGAATCTGTTCGAGGTCCTTGATGAAGGCGTCGTGGGGGACGCGGTAGCCACCCTCGCCCTGGACGGGTTCGAGGATGATGTAGGCGACTTCGTCCGGGTCGATGACGCCCGCACTGGGGTCGAGTTTGTCCGCGAGGACGTTCCCGCCGGGGCCGTCGGTCTGCCACTTCTCGCGGTAGGCTTTCTCGGTCGAGATGTACGGGACCGAGATGATGCCCGGCACCTCGGGGTAGCCCTTGCGGTGGACGGTCTTCGAACGGTTCAGCGAGAGCGCGCCGAGGGTGCGGCCGTGGAACGCGCCGTCGAAACAGACGCCGCGGTGGCCGCGGCGGTTGTAGCAGATCTTGATGGCGTTCTCGACGGCCTCCGCGCCGGAGTTAGAGAGGAAGACGCGGTCCATGTCGTAGTGGTCCGTCGAATCGATGAGCCGGTCCATCAGCTGGGTCGGCGACGGAATCTCGGGGTCCTCGGGCGGCCAGCCACCGCTGGCGTAGAAGTCCTGACCGGCGATCTTGGTGGGGTCGATGAGGTCGAACTCGGAGAGGCGGTCCAGTATCTTCGGGTTGTTGTACCCGAGCGGGGCCGCGGCGACGTGGCTCGTGAAGTCCATGAGGACGTTGCCGTCGACGTCGGTACAGAAGGGGCCCTCTGCGTCGGCGGTGATGTCCCAGACGAAGTCGTAGACGTAGGTACTCGGCGCGGAGAACTGATGGTGGTACTCCACCCATTCCTGTGCCTTCGAACCGGGCATGTGGTCTACCCGGGGCTCGGCCGTGTCTCGGTCCATGTCCCCCTGTAAGGAAAGGTCCTATTAAATATGTTCGTTGTTTGCCGCAATTATCTCGACGCCGGGCCTCGGCGGCTCACGCGACGACGACGAGGAGGGTGACGACACCCCCGACCGTCACGAGGACCGCACTGTAGACGGCCACGCGCCGGGAGAACGACCGGTTCGGACTGACGGCCGTCAGTCCGGCTTTCACGACCACGGACGACGCGGTCGCCAGCAGGACCGACAGCACGGTGGTCTCCGCGTTCAACGTCCCGCCGCGGAACAGGAGCACGGCAGAGGTGGTCGCGCCCGCGCTGGAGACGAGGCCGGAGGCGACCGCGGTGGCGAGGAACCCGGCCGCCCCGAACTGGGCGTTGGCGACCGACCCGACCGTGAGGACCACGAGGAACATCCCACCGAACCCGAGCGCGTACCGGAGCGAGAAGGGACTCTCCAGGGCTATCTCGACGTTCTCCGACCAGTCGGCCGTGAGCGCCGCGACGGCGATACCGGCGAGGATGACGGCCACGAGTGGGGCCGTCGCATCGACGAGGACCCCTCGCGAGAACGTGAACGCGACGACGATGAGGAGGTTCCGGAGCGCCATCGCCGCGTCGGCGAGCAAGATAGCGGCGACCGCGTAGGAGACCGCCTCCGTGTTCTGGCGGACGTGGTCGAGCATCGTCCCGACGACCGCCGTCGAGGACGCGAGGCCACCGAAGAAACCGGTGACTGCGATGCCACGGCTCCCGTACAGCTGGACGATGACGTAGTTCAGGATGCCGATGCCAGCGACCGTGACCACCATCAGCCAGACGACCCGCGGCTCGATGGCGAGGTCCTCGATGCCGAGGACGGGGACGCTGTAGGTCTCCTGTCCCGCCGGGAGGAGCGGATACACCACGAAGGCGAGGATGGCGAACTCGGCACCCGAGCGGACCTCCTCGCGCGAGAGGTTCTCGGCGAACGAGTGGAGCTCGCGTTTGAGCACCAGCACCAGCGACGACAGGACCGCGACCGCGACGCCCTCGATGACGAAGTTCGACGCGACGAGCGAGCCGACGCCGTAGGCGACCAGCATCGATATCGACGTGGTCAACGATAGCCCGTTCTCGCCATCGGAGAGCAGCCCCTGCACTGCCAGTAACACCCCCTGTGCGAGGACCAGCAAGCCGCCGACGAGCAGTAGTACCACGCCGTAGCTCGTCTGGGCCGCAAGTAGTGTGAATACCGCGCCCGCGAGGCTGATGAGCGAGAAGGTCCGGATGCCCGCCGATTTCTGGGACCACTCGCGCTCCAGACCGAGGAACAGCCCCAGCGCTCCCGCAAGGACGAGTCGGGCAACCTGACTGTCGAGTGTCGCGCTCGCTGACTGTTGCAGCAGGAACTCCACTCCACCGCCTTCACGCACTGGGGACTTATTTCCTTACCTTCGGGTTCCAGAACCACGACAGGTTTTTACCGGTACGCGACGCGATGAACTACATGCTCGACGGCTTCGATATCGGCCGGTCCCGTGCCCCCTGGTGGGCCGTCGCTCTGGTCCTCGGTGCGACGCTGCTGTTCGTCCTCTACTCGTTCGTAGGCACCTTCGTCTTCGGGATCTTCATCTACTACGCCACCCGCCCAGTGTACCGCCGACTGAAGCGCCGTGTCCGGCCACCGAGCCTCGCCGCGACCGTCGCCATCTTCACGCTCGCCCTCCCGTTCTTGCTGTTGCTCTCGTACACCATCGCCATCGCCCTGCAAGAGGTCGACGCGTTCACGCAGAACATCCAGGACCAGCAACAGAACGGGGGGAACCTTGGGGAGTTACAGGCCATCCTCGACCCGTACATCACCCTCGCGAACAACGTCCAGAACCCACAGGACCTGCTGACGAATCAGGAGGGGTTGAGCGTCCTCACCGACGTGTTGAACAACAGCCAGAAGTTCATCGGCATCATCGGCACCGGCGCGTTGCACCTGTTCATCATGATCGCGCTGGCGTTCTACCTCCTGCGCGACGGTCACAAGCTCTCGCGGTGGTTCATGTCGACGTTCGGTGACGACCGCGGCGTCCTCGGTGCCTATCTCTCGGCCGTCGACCGAGACTTCCGCAATATCTTCTTCGGGAACATCCTGAACGCCTTCCTGACCGGCGTCATCGGCGCGCTCTCGTACAGCGTCCTGAACGTGTACGCGCCGACGACTGAGCTGACCATCCCGTACGCCGCGCTCGTCGGGTTGCTGGCTGGGGCGGCGAGCCTCATCCCGGTCGTCGGCATGAAACTCGTCTACTTCCCAGTCTCTGGGTGGTTGTTCTACCAGGCGTTCTCGTCGGACCAGTCTGGTCTGCTCTGGTTCCCCATCCTGTTCGTCGCGGTCTCGTTCGTCATCGTCGACGTCATCCCGGACCTGGTCCTCCGTCCGTACGTCTCGGGGCGGAACCTCCACGTGGGCGCGGTGATGTTCGCGTACATCTTCGGGCCGCTCCTGTTCGGCTGGTACGGCATCTTCCTCGGGCCGATGATACTCGTGCTGTCGGTCCACTTCGCAAAACTCGTGCTACCGGAACTGCTGCACTCCGAGAAACTCCAGCCGTACGCCGTCGACCCGACCTACTTCACACCGGCCGCTGAGGTTCCGGCCGAGGAGGTCTCACCGCCATCACGGCGGACGCCCAGCTCCGACACCACCCCCACCGACGGCGGCCACCCCGAACCCGCCGACGCCGCCGACGAGACTGCCGAGACGACCGAGGAGTAGTCGGTCACTCCAGCCGTTCGCCGTCACGTGGACAGTACTCGTGGGTCGGGTCGTTCGTCTCGAAGCCACACCGCGGACAGGTCCGGCCGGATGGTTCTGCCACCTCGTCACGACCGCGGCGGAACAGGAAGGGCACGAACGGGACGATGAGGAAGACGGCGAGCGTGTCGAACTGCCACCACAGGACCCCCGTGATGGCGAGGCTGACGAGGAGACCGGCAAGCGGCGGCAGGAATCGTCGGGCCATCGGCTCTTCGTACGTGGACTGTCACCGAAAAGCGTTCCGTGACGCCCCCCGAGGGCGCTTCCATCGGCCGTTCAGGCCTCGGCTTCTACGTACTGTCCTTCCCAGTCGCTTCGTGCCTCGATCTCGCGGCGGCCACGACGGGTCAGGACGTAGTAGTTCGTCCGCCGGTCCCGCTGGCCCTTCTCGATGAGGCCCTTGTCGACGAGTGTGTCGAGGTTCGGGTAGAGTCGACCGTGATGAATCTCCTTCTCGTAGTACTGCTCGAGCTCTTCTTTGATCGCCAGTCCGTGTGGTTCTTCTTTCCCAGCGATTACATACAACAAGTCTCGCTGGAATCCTGTCAGGTCGTGCATTGGAAAGGTCCAAGAGACCCTTGAACACCAGATTAAATAAATATGTCGGCCATTTCTATCCCCACGTTATAAAAAGCTTGGCCTGACATGCCCGTTGTCACTCACTATCGATAATCGGGCCGACATATAGTGTACTGCGATACACAAAGAATTATGATATGTTTGTACTCGAGTCTGTTTGTCGACGAGGGATGTTTATACGGACCGCCTCCCTACACACGCGTATGCCAGAAGAAGTGCTGTTCAAATCCGAATCACAGCAGACCCGGAGCGACATCGCCGCGATGCTTCGCGACGTGGCCGACAAACTGGACTCAGGCGACCCTATCACTCTCACCGCCGGCCAGCAGTCGGTGACGCTCGACCCCCCGGCACAACCCACGTTCGAGGTCAAAGCCGAGCGCGAGACGTCGACGGGTGCGACCGAAGGCGAGCTCAGCATCGAGTTCGAACTCGAGTGGGACGAACGCGCCAGCGACGACGGCGAACTGCAGATCGAATAGCTCCCCTCGCATCCTGTCCAGTCGCGCCGCTCACGAGTCGAGTGCGTCGTAGCGCCCGTCGAACGCTGTAGACAGAGTGCAGCGGCTTCTCGAGTAGTGTACGAAACAGGAAAGCAGACCACGCGGGATAAAAGCCCGCGTGGTCGCTTGCCGCCCTGAATTGGTCCCCGCTGACGCTTCGGCCCTCCAAGCGAAGCGTCACTTGACTCATGCCACCGGAGTATCTTAAAGGTACCGACCGAGGCGAGTACAGCGTCTCTCGGTCGAGGTCAGAATGGGAGACTGCGTCGACCTGTCCCGCTCGTACAGACCCGCGATGCAGTCGGGAGCGAGTGTCGCCACTGGCAGCGAACCGGAGAGAGCCGCAAAACAGACGAACGCCTCAGTTGAGGATAGACTGTGCGATGGTGGCGAGTTGCCCGTTGTCCGCGTTGCGAAGCCGGTCGTCGCCGATCTTCAGGCGGAGACGCGGCCGACCGACGTCGATGGGGACCTTCTCGGTGTCGATGAGACCCATGTCCTCGAGCTTGGTCTTCGTGCGGGAGAACGTCGCCTTCGACGCGATGCCGACGTCCTCGCCCCACTTGCTGATGTCGTACAGCAGGGCTTCGTTCTTCGCGGCGACGAGCAGCGAGATGGTGACCTCGTCGAGGCCCTCGCCGTCACCGCGAGCGGTCTCCAGCGAGTCGAGGATGTTCGTGAAGTCGTCCTCGGCCTCGGGGCTGATGTCGGTCTGGAGCGTCTCGCGCACGCGGCTAATCGGCGGCGTGCGGAGCTTGAACTCGGCGGCCTCGTCCCAGGCGGCCATGTAGGCGTCGTAGGCCGTCGAGACGAACTCGTCGTCGTCGGTCGTCAGGCCACCGACGCGGTTGCCGGCGGTGACGAGGGCGACGACGCTGTCCTCGGTGACGAGCAGGGAGTTCTCGGGGGTCTCCTCGACCGTACGGAGCGCGAGTGCGTCCTGCTCGATGAGGTCGGCCGCGTTCGAGGCGACAATGAAGTCGTCCATGACGTCCTTCAGGGTCCGTTCGTCGGCCAGCATGTGGACTGTCGGCAGGTCGCCGTCGAATCGAGTCGCTACGCGCACGAACTCCTCGATGGCGTCGGCGGACGGATTGACCACGAGAACGTCCCCCGTGGCAGCTTCCAGCACGCTGCTGAGTATATCGTCAATTTGTCTATCGAGTAAATTCGAAGTCATGCCTATACACAACAAAACGTGGTTTAGATACTTAATTTTATTGGCCTAGTTGTACTCAAATCTTGCCGATTGTTGGTTGAATCCGGCTGAACCGGAGTGACCACAACTGGGTGGCGGTCGGGGCCCAAAAATATAAGCCATACACTGTTGGAGTATGCGACTGTTCACTCATGGGACAGCAAACCACACCCCACGCAGTGCAGTTGCCCGGAGGCCGACCCCGGTCGCTCGACGGTGGGAGCAGCCCGTACACGGGTCCCTGACCAGAACGCCGATTCGAACCGTCCCCTTCTCAGAAGTCGTTCCCTATCTTCCTGGCGAGCTCGTCCGACCAGTAGAACTCGCCGTCGTAGATGACGGAGGTGTCGGCCCGGTCGAGGAACTCCAGGGCGGAGTTGCGCGAGAGCGCGAACTCTGACTCGTTGCCACAGAGGTACGAGTACTCGTTGCCCTCGACGTATGGATGGTAGTAGCTGCCCGCGTGTTGCAGGGAGAACTGGTCGAACGTGAGGAAGTACTGGTCGTCCCCGAGGCGTTCGAGTTCGGCGGTCGTCGGCAGTCGATTGGTCGTCTGTGTGAGGGTGTGGGTTCCGTCGCCGACGACGGCGTAGTCCTTGCCCATCATGATGCGCCGACGGGCGATACGCAGGGCACGCTCGAAGGAGAAGCCGTGGATGAGCAGGCGAGCGAAGGCTGACCCGACCTTGACCGCGTGGTCGTTGAGCACCTGCGTGAACGTGACCGCGCCGGTCACGGCCCCCTTCTCGACGAGCGCCATGCCTTCGTGGAACGACCCGCAGGCGTTCAGGAAGAACGTCTGCGTGTTGCACTCGGCGAGGCTGTCGGCGGGGAGGTAGCCGTCCGGACAGCGAAGGCCACCTTCCTCACAGTGACCGATGTAGTGGACGAAGTCGTTGTCGGACTCGAAGACGCGGGCGAGTTCGGCCGTCGTGAGGTGCTCTTGCACGTCGACCGAGAGCGGAAGGTCCTCCGCTCGCTCCCGGTAGATGGCGGCGACGTCGGCGTGTTCGGCGTCCATCATCTCGTCGTTGAGGACGACCGTGACGCGGGCTTGCTCGGCGTCGCGTTCGAGGTACTTTTGTCGGTTCCGGTAGGCCACCGGGGTCGACTTGAACACGTCGATGGGGACGCCGTCGGCCAGCCAGCCGTGGACCCGGCCACCCCGGAGTTCCGGCTTCACGATGTCGACGGAGGCGACCTGTCCCGGGCCCTTGCGGGGGTCACCACCACGGTAGAAATCGTCGAGCGAGCGCTCGACCAGTTCGGCCCCCTCGAGTTCCGACGTTCGGGGCGTGTACAGGAGACTCAGGTTGTGCAACAGGAACGGGACCGTCTCCAGCATGTCCGGTTGCGGGTCGACGTACATCGAGAGGTGCCAGTCGGGCAGCCGGTGCTCGATGGCGGCGTATGGCACGTCGAGGTAGGCCTCCAGTCGCTCGACCGGCGTCCCGTGATACAACGCCAGACTCGGGAGTCCGAGGGCGTCGAGCAGGCTCTCCTCTGCGAGGTTCGTCCCGTACGGGCCGGCGTTACGCACCAGACAGTCGAGAAAGAACACCTTCCGGAGCAACTCGGTCGTGTTCCGTTCCAGCGTCTGGCCGGTCCCGAGACGGTGGCGGATACCGGCGCTCGGCGCACACAGCATCGGGGCGTCGAGGGTGTCGACGACCTCCACGTCGGCCTGCAGGTAGTACGCGAGCGGGGCGGTCACGAACAACTCCTCGAACGAGGACGGCACGAGCAGTTCGATGCCGACGTCGGGCGTCGCGTCGGCGATGGGGTCCGGAATCTCGACCGACTCCCCGGTCTCGACGAGCGGAGGATGACCACGCAAGGTCGGGTACGTCCGGTCGGGTGCCGTGGTCTTGTGTGAGGCGGCGAGGTGAGAGAGCGCAGTCGCCATCCCCTGGGGCGTCGGTGGAACGACGAGTGTTCCGGGTGGACGTTCGCTCCGACTTCGGAACCCGAGCGTGCAGTCGGCAGTGGTCGGGAACGAGACGACCACCTCCTCGAAGTCCGTCGTCTTCGAGATGCTGAGCGGCCCGGCCGCGCGCAGGTACGTCTTGATGTCGGTGTCGAGGTCGACGATGTACTCGCCGGGCGGGAGGTCGAGTGGTCCCGTGTCGTTCTCCAGGTCGTAGGTGGCCTCCGTCGACTGCGAGGCGACGTACACAACCGAGATGGGGAACCGAAGTTCGGTCGCTGCACAGTCGACCGTCGTGTCGACGGGGCGGGGGAGAGCCGACCCGGACCCGTCCGCCCGGAGGCCCGAGCCACGGACGGTGAGTTCGGCGTTCCCCGGGTCGATTACCCGGAGTCCGTCCGTCGTCACCTCCCACTCTATCATTCGAATTGGAGAATACCACTAGTGACAGTTAGATGTATCGGGTGGGTACAGAGCGCAGACGACACCTCCGCCGACGCCGTCAAATTGCCCCGAAGAAGGTACACTTATGCGACGACCAGACGCCCCTTCGAACATGGACTACGAGCACGTACGCGAGGTCGACCCCGAAATCGCAGACGCACTCGAGGGCGAAGAGACACGGCAGAACGAGACACTGGCGATGATCGCCAGCGAGAACCACGTCTCCGAGGCGGTGCTCGAAGCACAGAGTTCCGTCCTGACGAACAAGTACGCCGAGGGCTACCCCGGCAAGCGCTACTACGGCGGCTGTGAGTACGCCGACGTGGTCGAGGAGAAGGCCATCGAGTACGCCAAAGAGCTGTGGGGTGCAGCGCACGTCAACGTCCAGCCCCACTCCGGCTCCTCGGCCAACATGGGTGTCTACCTGGCCATGCTGTCCCCCGGCGACAAGATTCTCTCGCTGGACCTGACCCACGGCGGTCACCTGAGCCACGGCCACCCGGCGAACTTCACGGGCCAGACCTACGAGGTCGAGCAGTACGAGGTCGACGCCGAGACGGGCTACATCGACTACGACGAGGTCCGCGAGCAGGCCGAGGAGTTCGACCCCGACATCATCGTCTCGGGGTACTCCGCGTACCCGCGTGAGGTCGAGTGGGAGAAAATTCAGGACGCCGCCGACGCGGTCGACGCTTACCACCTCGCCGACATCGCCCACATCACCGGCCTCGTCGCTGCCGGTGTCCACGAGTCCCCTGTCGGCATCGCCGACTTCGTCACTGGCAGCACGCACAAGACCATCCGCGCCGGCCGCGGTGGCATCATCATGTGCGACGAGGAGTACGCCTCTGACATCGACAAGGCGGTGTTCCCGGGCGCACAGGGCGGCCCCCTCATGCACAACATCGCCGGCAAGGCCGTCGGCTTCAGGGAGGCACTCCAGCCCGAATTCACCGAGTACTCCGAGCAGACCGTCGCGAACGCGAAGGTCCTCGCCGAGGAACTGCAGGACCACGGCTTCACGCTCGTCTCCGGTGGGACGGACAACCACCTCGTGCTGGTCGACCTGCGACCCTCCCACCCGGACACGACCGGTGGCGAGGCCGAAGAGGCCCTCGAAGAGACCGGCATCGTCCTGAACGCCAACACGGTCCCGGGTGAGACGCGGTCCGCGTTCAACCCGTCCGGCATTCGCGCGGGCACGCCCGCGTTGACGACCCGTGGTTTCGACGAGGACGACATGCGCGTCGTCGCCGAGTGCATCGCGAAGGTCATCGACCATCCGGACGACGAGGACGTGAAGGCCGACGTCGCCGAGACCGTCAAGGACCTCTGTGCGGCGAACCCGCTGTACGAGTAGGGCCGACCGGCACCGACTTGTGTCGTCGCGTTTTGTGCCGTCTCACGGCGTTTCTACCCCCGACCACCGTCCAGAGACGCCAGTCTGCGGAGCGAGCAGGTCGGAGAGCGAGTCACCGATCCGACTACGCTCCCTGAAACCGGATAGAAAAGCCAGTTCTGGGACACCAAGCGAAACGCGGTTTCAGGCACTCGAGAGACGGGTCGACCGTCTCCACAACTCGTGGGGGTCCAGTCGTACCCAACCAGACGAATCCCACCACAGATTAATTATTGGTTATTATATAGTTCTGGCCAGTAACTCTGTGTCGTCGTTTGATTTTGATGTACCTTAGTACCATACAATTACCCCGTGGTTATCTCGGTGAACGCCGTACTCCGTGATGGGCTTCAATGGAAAACCAAGAAAAACCAACAACGTCTCACCAACATGAAAAAAGACAACAATATCTCGTTGTCCCGCCGCCAGATACTGGCGGGACTCGGAACCATCGGGGTCGCCAGTTCAGGCCCCGTTCTCGGCACGACCGCCTTCTACAACGACGATGAGGCGGTAAAGGGCAGGTACGGAGCGGGTCGGGTCGACCTTCTTCTCGACTACCGCACGACCTACATGCCGGGGGAACGCTACGACCTTCAGGGTATCCCCGAGGACCAGCGGCCACCCGTCGTCCCCGGGACGGACGGAACCGTGTACGAACTCGAATCCGTCCCCGACTTCGGCGAAGTACTGAGCGCCGACGAGTGGGGGAGGCGGACGCTCGCGCTCGACGCGTGTGCGGCCGAGCAAGACGAGTTCGCGTCCCAGCTCCTGAACGGAGAGACCGGGATATTCGTCGACCTGGACGACATCAAACCGTTCGACCGCGGTGAGACCACGTTCTCACTGCACCTCTGTGGCAACCCGTCGTTCCTGGACGTCTGCGCCGTCGACATCGCGTACGACGAGGACGTCCGGGAGGGTGTCAGTACACCCACGGAGCCCGAGAGCGAGCACGGCGACACCGACGACGTCGGTGAACTCCAGGACTTCATGCACGTGAAGTTCTGGTACGACCCGAACTGTAACAACAACCAGGACGCGGAGACGGAAACCGTGCCAACCTGTGTTCACTTCGCGCTCGACAACAGCGACTCGATGCGGAACGAGTTCCTGGCCGGCGGGGGTCCCATCCAGAGCAAGTTGAACAACACGAAAGAGAACGTGCTGAGCTTCGTCGACCAGCTCGAGGACCAGCTCGACGCGATGGACGGCGACCTCTCACCCACGCAGGTCGGGGTCACGCTGTTCAACGGTGACGGCATGGGGAACCCCGAGACTGCCAGCATCGTACCGACGGCGGACGCACAGGAGGTGCGTGACTTCATCGAGTACGAGTACACCGGCGACAAGGCAGATGCCGAGGGGAGCGTCGCCGCGGGCATCGAATCGGCCGCGAACTGCGCGGAGGCCTGCTGTACCGGCTACAACGTCGTTGTCGTCGTGACGAACGGCATCGAAAACACCGTCGATGCCAAGGCTGCAGCCGACGATGCCCTCTCCCGCGAAGGCGTCGACGAAGTCGTGATTATCCTCATCCAGCCTGATGACTTCACGTCCGCGGAGTTCATGGACTACGGCGGACCTGTCATCGACGTCTCGTCGGCCCGGGACATGGAGGTGGCCCTGGACGACGTCTTCCAGCAGGTCAAGGCCCAGGAAACAATCACCGCAGCCGAGTTCAGCCTGTACGAGGGGCCGCTGTCCGGCCTCCTCGACATCCTGGGCGACTGCGTCATCCTCCCGCCCGCGACGACCGAGGAGAGTACCTGCACGCTCGGGGACGCGACGAACACCATCGGGAACTGCTGGATGCAGGGCGCACACTGTTTCGGCCTGCAATGGTACTTCCCATGTGCAGTGTCCGGCACCCCTGGACGGCCGGGGTTCACCGACCTGAACGTCTGCGGCGACGAGTTCGACAACATGGCCGAGTACCTCATCACCCAGTACGGCCTGGCCGGTCCCGAAGACCTCGATGGTCTCGTGAACGTCACACAGACCGACATGATCAACTTCGGGCTCGAGTTCAGCGCCGAACAGTGCCGGCACAACATCGAGGAATGAACACGGCTCCGAACCGATAGCGAACGCGAACTGGAAGTCGGACCACCGGCCGTCACGACCGGCGCGAGCGGTTCGCGCCACTGCGGTCCGACCGGCTGGTCCCGTCCGCACACTCGCGTTATCCGGGAACAGGAGCAGGAACCTTCAACCAGACCGCCCCGTCGACAGTGATTCGCTGGATTCGGAGACAGCCTCTCTGTCCTGCATCGACGTGCAGCCGGTGCGGTGCCCGTACTGGGACAGGGGTCGTGCGGACGGCCCCTGACGGCGGTTCGATTCCGACGGCGGGCGTCCTTTCGGGGAGTGAGAACCGGGACCCGGACCGTGTCCCGGTTCGGGGAGACACGATGAAAGACAAACTGAGAACTACCGGGGGAGTGCGGAAGAGAGCACCTCTCGCGACGGTGGTGAACGTCGTCGCGATACTGGTGCTACTCTCGGTGGTCCTCCCCTTCGTCGTCTACTCGGTCCCACAGGTCGTGGGGGCCGACCAGAGTTACGTGGTGCTGACTGGAAGCATGGAACCGGAACTCTCGCCCCGCGACGTGGTGGTGGTCTCGAAGGTCGACGCCGAGGCCGTGGCAGTCGGCGACGTCATCGTCTTCGAGCGCGACCGACAGTCGCTCCCGGCGACCCACCGGGTCGTCCAGGTACTCGAGACAGAAGACGGCGAGCGGGCCTTCCGGACCAAGGGTGACGCGAACGACCATCCAGACACCGGCCTGGTGACGGAGGCGACACTCGTCGGGAAGGTCACCCTGACGCTGCCGTACATCGGCCACGTCGTCGAGTTCGTCAACTCGCCGGTCGGGTTCGTGGCGTTCGTCCTGTTGCCCTTCGCGGTGCTCGTCCTCAACGAACTGTGAGAGCACTCCGATTCGCTTCGACAGCGTGTCGTCAAACTCGTCGTGTCCTGCATCTGATGCCCAATGGCGATTGCCACCACGTGTCACCAGTTTTGCCCACTCCTACCAGAAGAATATACAGTTCTATTCGGCAACTACTCTCGCCAGACAGCGGTAGAAAGTGCCCGTTAACCGTCGAAAGGAGAGACTAACGAAGCCACCCCGACCCTTGATGTTAATGCACGAACAGTTATGGTCTTGGCAGATGACAGTACGGCAGGGGAGATGCTAGGGGGTCTGCAACAGCGGTTACCAGCGGTGTCGCTCACAAACCAGTTCAGGAACAGTTTGGAGCTCCAGTTGACGGTCGGCGTCGGTCTCATCGGACTCATTGGGGGGTCCGTCTCTGTCTACCTGTTCTTCGAGACCGCGAACTACCCGCTGTTCGTACTGGGGCTGGCGACCACGGTCGCCATCATGAGTGCGCTGGGGTTCGGCTCGCTCTCGCAGTTCGTCGAGGTCCGGGCACTCACGGAGAAAGCGAAGGCCGTCGAGAACGGTAACTTCGACGTCGAACTCGCGACCGACCGGTCGGACGAGATCGGCGAACTCTCCCAGGCCATCGCCGGGATGCGCGACGGGATGCGTGCGTCCCTCGCCGAAGCCGAACAGGCCCGGAAGGAGGCCGAGCAGGCCCAGAGCGAGGTTCAGGTGATGAACGACCACCTCGAACGGACCGCCGAGTGCTACGGGCGGACGATGGCCGCGTGTGCCGAAGGCGACCTGTCGCGTCGGCTGCCCACCGACGAGACCGACAACGAGGCGATGCGGTCGGTCGCACGGTCGTTCAACGACATGCTCGACGAACTCGAACCGGCACACGCGGAGGCGCAGTCGTTCGCGCGGACCGTCGCCCGGGCGAGCGAGAACGCGACAGAACAGATGACCGAGGTCGGCGAGCGGAGCCAGGACGTCCACCAGACCATCGACCGCATCGAACGTGGTGCGCAGGCCCAGACTGAGAAGATAACCGCGGTGAGCGAGGCGATGGTCGACCTCGCAGCGACCATCGAAGAGATGTCGGCCACGGCCGAGACGGTCGCCGAGCGGTCCGAGCGGGCGGTGGACGCGAACGAGGAGGGCCGCCGGGCGGTGGCAGACACGGCACGAGCGATGCGTGACATCCGCGAGAGTACCCAGCAGGTCGTCACCGACGTGAAGTCGCTACACGAACGCATCGACCGCATCGACGAGATGTCGAGCGCCATCACCGACATCGCCTCGGAGACGAACATGCTCGCGCTGAACGCCAACATCGAGGCGTCGAAAGCCAGCAGCAACCCCGAGTCGAACCAGGGCTTCAGCGTCATCGCCCAGCAGGTCAAAGAGCTCTCCAGCGACGCGAAACAGCGCTCGACCGAGATAAGCCAGCACGTAGACGGGATAAAGTCGGAGACGGGGCGGGTGGTCTCGGACATGCAACAGATGACCGCAGACGTGGGGGCGGGCCTCCAGGCGGTCGACGAGACGCTCGACGCCCTCGCGGCCGTCGACGACCACGTCGAGCGCGTGGACGAGGGCGTCCAGAACATCGCGGGTGCGATGGACGAGCAGGCGGCCCGGACCCAGTCGGTCAGGACGAAGACCACCGACGTGGCCGCTATCAGCCGCAGCACGACCCGTGCGACCGAGGAAGTAGCGACAGCAGCCGACGCACAGCTCGGGGCGGTGACGACCGTCCAGCAGACGAACGACCTGCTCGAACGACGGTCGACGGACCTCTGTGAACTCCTCGACCGGTTCGAGACGTGTGCTCCTGCCAGTGGCGAGTCGGTCCCGGGCGACGACTGACCCCCAGTGGTCCCGGGCGACGACTGACCCCCAGTGGTCCCGGGCGACGACTGACCCCCAGTGGTCCCGGGCGACGACTGACCCCCAGTGGTCCCGGGCGACGA